>CAZPTD010000027.1:0-24176 GCA_964588915.1 uncultured Neomegalonema sp.
TCCGGGATGACGGCGTCATCCCGGGATGACGGCGTCGTCAGCGTTGCATCCACCTCAACAGACCCGCTTTAGACTGACGCGTTCGCGGTTGCGCCGCTCCGGCCCCGAGCCGGAGCCTCAGACCCCTTTCCTGCGCGCGCGCTGTCGGCGCGGCGGCGCCGTTCAGCCCGCAATCCGAAACACCGCGTCGATGCGTCCCTCTCACGTCAACGCGCGCGCGAGCAGGGCCCTCCGCTTCGGAACGGCGGCGGCAGGCGCGGCTCAGGCGCGGCCCGCCTTCCCGCCCGAGCTGATCTCGATCATCCGCTCGACCGCGCGGCGGGCGCCGTCGATGACCGAAGGATCGACCGTCACCTCCTCCTCGCCCGAATGCAGCGACCAGAGGATGCTCTCCAAGGTGATCCGCTTCATATGCGGGCAGAGATTGCAGGGGCGGACGAAGTCCACATCCGGCAGCTCGGTCGCGACATTGTCCGACATCGAGCATTCGGTGACCATCACCACCTTCTCGGGGCGGTTCTTGCGCACCCAGGCGATCATGCCCGAGGTCGAGCCGGCGAAATCCGCCTCCGCGATCACTTCCGGCGGGCATTCGGGATGGGCGATGACCTTCACGCCGGGATAGCCGTCGCGATAGGCGCGGATCTCCTCGGCGGTGAAGCGCTCATGGACCATGCAGGCGCCTTCCCACCAGACGATCCGCTTGTTGGTCGTCTTGGCGATGTTGCGCGCGAGATAGCCGTCGGGCGTCATGATCACCGTGTCGCCCGGCATCGCCTCGACGATCTCCTTGGCGTTCGAGGAGGTGCAGCAGACGTCCGACGCCGCTTTGACCGCCGCCGAGGTGTTGACATAGGTCACCACCGGCGCGCCCGGATACTGCGCGCGCAGGCCTTTGACGTCCTCGGCGGTAATGCCTTCCGAGAGCGAGCAGCCGGCGCGGCTGTCCGGGATGAGCACGCGCTTCTCGGGACTGAGGATCTTCGACGTCTCGGCCATGAAGTGGACGCCGCATTGGATGATCGTGCCGGCTTCGACCTTGCTCGCCTCGATCGCGAGCTGCAGGCTGTCGCCGGAGAAATCGCTGACGCCGTGGAAGATCTCCGGCGTCATGTAGTTGTGCGCGAGCACGACCGCGTCCTTCTCGCGCTTGAGCCGGTTGATCGCCCGGACATAGGGCGCGTGCCGCAGCCAGTCCGGCTCAGGAACGACCTTGGCGACCCGCGCGTAGAGATCCGCCGTCTCGGCCGCGGCTTCGGCGGACGGCGCCAGGTCGTAGGTCGCGGCGAGTTCCGCCCGCGCCTCGGCGAGCGGCGTCTTGGCGTTGATCTTGAGCGGCTGGCGCAGCGCCGGCGCCGCGCCCTGACCAGCCCCTTGTCGGCCGCTCTCGGTCGTCGTCTCGAGCACGATAACTCCTCCACGGACGCGTCTGATCGCGCGCGCATCGATGCCCAAGACGTTGGGCGCCGCGGCGCGGTAGTCAAGGACCCGGCCAGATTCGCCGGGCGGCTCTTGGCGGCGCGCCGTGGAAGAGCGCGCGCGCGGGCGCCGTTTACGCGATGTCAAGCATACGAGCCGATAAGTATTTCGATCCGCGAGACTCGCCGTTTTCGCGGAGCCGCCTTGCGGCCCGCGCATGGCCGCTCGGTCGCCTTTTCGAAGCGTCTCGAAAGGAGCCCTTCATGCCGCGCGCCGCCGCAAGTCTGCGTCGTTCTTCGATCATCCTCTTGCCGACCGTCGCCCTGTCGCTGGCGCTGTCCGGCGCCGCTCTGGCCGATCCTGACGAGATCGCCGCGCTCGACGCCGCCTGCGGCGCGGACGCGGCGCGCGAAGAGGGCCGCTGCGTCGCCGTGCGCATCGACCATCTCCGCCGGCTGCCGCTCGAGCGGCCGGTCGGCACGCTGATGATCGGCAATCCGGCGATCGCCGACGCGACGATGATCTCGGCCACCGAGGCGGTGATCACGGCGAAATCGGTCGGTTCGACCAACATGATCTTCATCGGGCAGGACGGCGCGGTCATCGCCGATCTCGAGATCCTGGTGCTCGAGAGCCCGGAACGGCGCGTGATGCTGCGCCGCGGGCCGACCGCGGTCGCCAACTACCAGTGCGCGCCGCGCTGCGAGCGGACGCTCAGCCTCAGCGACAGCCCGGACGCGCATACCGAGCTCACCAGCGTCATCTCGCGCGAGAACTCGATGGTCAGCGAGGCGGTCAACGCCTCGACGCCGCCGGGTCAGTAGCGCGGCGGACGTCCAAGGCGCGTCGAGATGAGACCGACGCGCGCGCCGTCACGCCGCCCCGGCCTCGAGACGGGACCTCAGAGACCGCTCGGCCTCGCCGTTCCAAGCGCCGAGCGAGGGTTCCGATCCGGTCTCTGCGCCAAGCACGGTCCGAGCGGACGGCTCCTGAGGCCCTTGGTCGCGCCTGGGGCGGCGCAGCGTCGACGCATGCTCCGTCGCGGGTCGGATCGATCCAACGTCGACGCGCTTCAGCCGCCGCGCCGTCGGTAAAGCCTGAGCGCGAGCGCGATCGCGAGGGCGTGCGTCGCCGCGGCGCCGAGCGTCGCCCAGACGAAGCGAGATGGGCTCTCGGCGTCGGCGAGCAGCCCGATCCAGAACGGCGGCAGCGGCGCGGCGAGCCATTTGAGCGGCGTCTCGAGCGCGGCGAGGATCGGCGCGAGCAACGCGAGATTGATCAGCTTGGTGACGGCGAGCCCTTCGACCTTGTTCGAGGCGAAGGCGGTCAGCGCGAGCGCGATCAGGACCGCCTCGGCGGCGCAGAAGAGGCCGAAAAGCGCAGCGAGCGCCGGGCCGGCCTCGATCGCGCGCGGACCGATCAGGAAAAGGGCGAGCGGCGCCGAGATCAGGCAGACGAGCGCCGCGAACGCCATGCGGTAGGCGAGAAAGCCGTCCGAGCCGACCGGCGTCGCCGCGACGGCGCTGAGGACGCCTTCGTCGCGCTCCTCGAGCAAGAGAAAGCCCGCCATCCAGCCGACCATGAAGGCCGGCGTCAGCGCCGCCGACGGCGCGATGAGCGCGACGGCGGCGTCCACGCCGAGCGTCTCGAGGAAGAAGGCGTCGATCGGATCGGCGGCAAAGCGCAGCGCCAGCGCCGGCGCGAGCGCGAAGAAGGCCGCGAAGGCGAAGAGCGGGTCGCGCGCGATGTTGCGCGCATCCGCCGCGAGCAGCCGCCGCAGCCGCGCCCGCCAGTTCCGGCTTCGACTTCCGAGCTCCATGCGGCGCCTCCTATCGATCCGCCTCGAGCGCGCGGATCGCCCAGATCGAGGCGGCCGCGGCGCCGAGGGCGAGGCCGAGGGCGGAATAGGCGACGTCGGCCGGCGAGAGCGCTTCGCCGAGCGCGCCTCGGATCAGGCTGAAGGCGCCGAGCGGCGGATAGGCGCGCCAGGGCGCCGCGACGTCCCAATAGACCGCCGCCGCCGGCGCCAGGATCGGCGTGAGATAGAGCGCTGAGCCGACGAGATAATCGCTGACGCGCCGCGACCGCAGCGCGATCGGCGCGCCGAGCGCGACGAACATCGCCGAGGTCGCCGCGGTCGCGGGCAGGAGCAGCGCCCAGTCGACGCGGCCGAGATCCGAAAGCGCCGCGATCGCGACGACGGCGAGGAGCGCCAGCAGCGTCAGCGAAGCGATCTTCGCGAGAAGGTACTCGGCGGCGCGCGTCGGCGTCGCCGCTAGGGCGGCGCGGGCGCCGTCGACGCGTTCGAGGAGCATGAGCGCGCCGAGAAAGAAGAAGCCGAGGACGGACGGATCGGTCGCGATCAAGAGGCGCGCGGTCTCTTCGCGGAGCTCCGCCGGCAACGCGCGCAGCATCAGCACATAGGCGAGGCTGACCACGGCGTAGGCGGCGTAGAAGCCGTGCCGGACCTGCATCCTCACATCGGCGAGGGCGAGCGCGGCGATCCGGCGGGCGGCGGTTCTCATGGCGCGCGCGACTCTGCGAGCGGCTCGGGCTCGCCGCCGCCGGCGACGGCGATGAAGACGTCCTCGAGGCTCGCCTCCTGGCTTCGGATCGAGCGGATGCGGCCGCGCCGGAGCATGGCGAGGAAGGCGGCGTTCTCGCCCAGCCCGTCGAGATCGAACTCGGCGCGCGCTTCGCCGCCTGCTTGTCCGGGATCGTCGACGGCCACGGCGACGCGGCGGCGGCCGTAGCGGCGCATCAGCGCTTCGGGCGCGCCGATCACCGGCATCGCGCCGTCGACGAGGAAGCCGACACGGTCGCAGATCTCGGCGGCGTCGGTCATGTTGTGGGTGGTGAGGAAAACCGTCGTCCCGCTGGCGGCAAGCTCGCGGATGAGCGTTCGGATCAACCGAACGCGGTTCGGGTCCTGGCCGCCGGTCGGCTCGTCGAGAAAGAGCAGCTCCGGCTGATGAAGGAGCGCCCGCGCGAGGTTGAGGCGCATGCGCATGCCCTTCGAGAGCGCCTCGGCGCGGCGCTGCGCCGCCTCTTCGAGGCCGAGCGCGGCGAGGAGCGCCCGCGGCTCGCGCGTCGCGCCGCCATAGAGCGCCGCGAACATCTCGAGGTTCTCGAGGGCGGTGAGCCGGCCGTAGAGATTCGGCGTCTCGAAGGAGACGCCGACGCGCTCGTAATAGGCGCGCCCGAGCGCGCCGATCGGCGCGCCGAAGACTTCGGCGCGGCCGCGCCAGCCCCGCTGGAGTCCGATCAGAATCCTTTGCATCGTGCTCTTGCCGACCCCTGAGGGACCGAGAAGTCCGAAGATCTCGCCTCGGCGCACGTCGAACCGCATGCCGCGGAGCGTGTCCTCCGCGGCAGTCGGATACTTGAACCAGAGATCGTCGACGACGATCATGGCGCGCGCCGTCCATCGCGCGGTCGGCGCTCTCGATTCACGCGCATGCGGCGATTCCCTTGTTGGCGTCGATCGCCGCAGCGTAGGCCGTCTCGATCTGGCGAGAGTTGGGCGCGCGCAGCGCTCATTGTTCTGATTGTTCTGAATAGGCGCGACAAACGCTGCTTTTGTGCGTTTCAATCTGCGAAATCGGGACCGACAGCAACATCGAGCGCGTCTTAAGTGTAATACATCGCGGAGCTCACACAGTTTTTTTTGACGCCGGTCCGAAAAGTATGCGTTCATACGATTCGCGGCTGCACCGCACCTTGCGGCCGCCATTGCCGCGTCGGTCCTCGATGCGGCGCCGCCGCGCGCATGCCTCCCCCCTCAATCTGGTTGCGCGCGGCGGACTCATTTCCGGCCGACCGGCGCGACGCGCCCATCCATATGACCCCATCCATATGACGATGCGCGCGGCGGCGCGCCGGCGCCGCCGAGTTGCGCGTTCTCGGCGTTCCGAAACATCGGGCTGGGGCGGCGAAGGGCGGCCCGGTCTCTGCAATCGGCGGTCCTGGAAACGGCGGTCCTGGAAAAAAGTGGATCGCCTCCATCCATGGCCGAAAGGGGGAGGGGGCGGACCATGAACGAAGGCGATCCCGCGCAGCGCCCGTGCTGCGCGTCTCTGAGGCTCGACATCACGACCGCGTCGCGAGAGGAGCCGTGTTCGCTGCCCGCCTGTCGGACGGGACATTTGTATTTACGCGTCGGCGCGCGAAAAAGTTTCGGCGAGGCGACGGTTTTTTGACGGCTCGTCCAGGCGCACTCGCCACGGCCCCGCGCGCGGCGTCAGATCTCGCTCGCCGCGGTCAAGGCCACGATGGGCCCGGTGGGCGCGCCGTCCTTCGCGCCGCCCTGCGGCTCGATGCTGAGCCCGACCATCGCGCCGGGCACGAGCAGCTCCTGCACGCCGGGCTCGAGAACGCGCGGCGTGATCGTCGAGGCGCTGGCGTGGCCGAGCGCCGCCGCCGCCTTGGTCTCGTCGTCCATGATCCAAAGGTGATACTCGGCGTTCTCGAGCGCGCCGCCGCGGAGCGGCAGCATCCGCACGCTGCCGTGCTCGGGCGCGAAGATGACCAGGAACTGAGCGTCGCGCTCCTGCGTCTCGAGCGTCGCGAAAATGAGTTCGTCGCGCTCCTCGGGCCAGATTGCGCCGCTCGGCGCGGTCGCGATGCTGACGAGGAACGCGGCGAGAAAGCCGGCCGTCGCGGCGCGCCAATAGCGCGGATCGCGCCACAGCTCGCGCGACCACCGCGAGAGCGCCAGAAGCGCGTCGCGCAGCAGCGTCGGCTCGCGGTCGAGGCGCCGGTCGATGGCGGCCTTGACCGAGGCCGGCGGCGGCGTCGCGTCGAAATCGGCGTCGAGCGGCGACAGCCGCCGGCGCCACGCCGCGAGGCGGCGCGCGAACGCCATGTCGCGTCCGGCGCGCTCTTCCAATCGCTCGCGTTGCCGAGACGTGGGCAATCCGAGCGCGGTTTCCGCCGCGAGCGACTCGTCCAGTTCCGCCGTCTCCAACGCGTCAGCCGCGTCGCGCGCGCCGTTTCCCGTCATCGGTCCATGTGCTTTCTGAGCTTCTGAAGGCTGCGACGAAGCCACGTCCGCACCGTATTGATCGGCGCGCCGGCCTCCTCAGCCAATTCGTGATAGCTTTTCCCTTCGAGATACGCCCCGCGGATCAGCGCTGCGTGGGCCGGATCGAGCAGCGCGAGCGCCTGTTCGAGCCGATCCCGCTCGGAATGTTGTATCGCCAGCTCCTCCGGCGTCTTCGGCGCCTCGGCGAGGCCGATGGCCTCGGTCTCCGCCGCTTGCGCCGCGTCGGCGCTTTCCGACGAGCGCCGGGCGCGCAACCGGTCGATCGAATGGTTGCGGGCGATGGCGACGATCCAGGTCGCGCCGGCGCCGGCTTCCCGCGAGTATCGATCGGCGCTGCGCCAGATTTTTACGTAGATCTCCTGTAACGCTTCCTCGGCTTCCGCCCGTTCTCTGAGGATACGGAGCGCGACGCCAAAAAGTTTCGGCGCTGTTCGCGTATAGAGCGCATCGAACGCGGCGCGGTCTCGCCGAGCCACGCGTCCGAGAAGTTCGGCGATCGGATCCGAGCGCGGCTCGGCCAGGCCGCGCCCGTCGTCCCAGGGCGGTTTGGCCCTGCGCGTCGACGCCATGTCGTCAGCTCCTCGACAGCGTGCAAAGCAGGCTTTGCCGCAGCACGATTTCCGGCACGTCGAGGCCCGGCGGCGACGGGATCCGCATGGTGGTCGCGGCGTAGGCGCGCAGGCCGGTCGCCACGTCATAGGCTTCGACGGCGTCGATGACGACGCGCATGCCGACGCTTTGGTCTTCGATCGTCACATTGGTCTTGAAGACCGCCACGCGCGCGCCGTCGAGGCTGCTTTCGCCGCTGAGAAAAGCGCCGCCGGAGATGTCGGGCGAGACGCCCTGTCCGGCCATCGCGGCGAACATGTCGCCGAAGACGCGCTCGATCTCGTTCGCGTCGTAGAGCGGATCGTCCTGGTCGAGCGTGCGCCGATGGAGCCGAAGCTCCGGCACGAGGCCGGCGACCGCGGCGAGGGTCTCGCGCTCGACGTCGCTGGCGGCGCCGAGATCGGTCGATTCGTCGAGCGTGATCGCGCCGTCGTCCGAGACGACGAGCGCGATCTCGATGTCGCCGCCGGTCTGATCGATGATTCGCAGCCGCACGCCGCCCGGCGCTTGCTCGACGACGAGGCGCATGCGCGTCTCCGGCGGAACCGGCAGCGGCGCGCCCTCCACGGACTGTGAGCCGACGCAGTCGGCGGCCGCGCCCGGCGCGAGCTCGAAGGAGATCGGCGCGCTCAGCGGCGTCGGCGCGTCGATCGGCGGCGAGAAATTCGGTTGAGCGAGCGCAGAGCCGGCGAGCGCGGCCGCGACCACCGCCGCAGCCGTGAAGGCCGTTCGAGAGAGAGCGCTGGACATCGAGATCTCCGTTCTTGCGCGATCGACGCGGCCGGCGGCCGCGGATCGGCGTTGGCGCCGTCCTCGTGGCCGAGAACGGCGAATTCGCGACGGCGGCGCCGGCCGCCGCTCAGCCCGAGCCGTCGGCCAGGGCGCAGACGACCTCCTGACGAATCACGAACGCGGCCGGGCTGCGGCCGGGCGGCGCGGTTTCGACCTCGAGGACGACGTCGGCGTAGAGGCGCAGTCCGGTCTCGACGTCGAACGCCTCGTATCCGTCGAGCCGGATGGCGAGCTCCTGCGGCGCCGACGCGATCGTCATGTCGTAGTCGAAGACCAGGACGCGGCGGCCGTCGGCTCGGCTCTCGCCGGTCAGAAGCGCGCCGCCCGTGATCATCGGCGTCGAGCTCGCGCCGCCGATCGACGCCGTCAGGCGGACGAAGGCCGGCGCGAGCGCGGCGTTGTCGAAGAGCGCGTCGCCCTGGACCAAGGCGCGGCCGTGGAGCCGCAGCTCGGGCGTCAACGCCAGGAGATCGCCGGCGAGCGTCTCGGCCTCGGGCGCGGGCTCGCCGAGGACGCGCGCCTCCTCGAGGGCGACGGCGCCGTCGTCGCCGAGAAGCACGGCGTAGTCGAACATGTCGTATTGCGGCTCGCGCACCAGGAGCCGAACGCCGCCCTGCGCCGCTTCGACGGCGATCGCCACTCTGGCTTGGCCCGGCCGCGGCGGCGCGCCCTCGACCCATTCGCGGCTGGCGCATTCGGCGCGCGCGCCGGGAAGCAGCGCCATGGCGACCGGCGCGCCGACCGGGTTCGGTTCTGCGAGCGGCGGCTCGAAGGTCGGCCGGAAGAAGCCGGACTGCGCCGAGGCGGGCGTCGCGACCCCGAGGGCGGCCGAGAGGATCAGGATCGACGAGGCGGTCAATGCGCGGATCATGCTGTTGTCATCCTATGGCGCGGTCCTGCAACGCGGCTCCAACTCTCCGTCCGAGACGTCCGGTCGAGGACGCGGCCCGGAGCGCCGGCGATCCTCCGATCGCGCGCGACTCCCCGGACCTGAAGAACCGCGCCGTTCGGCGGGCCCGACGACGGGTTTATCGCAAGGGACGGGCGGCGGCTCAATGGCGGAACGTCGACGGGTCAACCGCTCGTCAGGCTGCAGACGAGAATCTGCGCGTATGTGAGCGTCTGCGCGCCGGTTTCGGGCGGCGACTCGATCCGAATTCGGATGTCGCTATAGAGCCGTAGGCCGGTCGCCGCGTCATAGGCGTCGACGCCGTCGAGAAAGAGCGTGACGCGCTCGGCCGGCATGCCGACGACGACCTCGCTGTCGAAGACGATGACGCGGCGGCCGTCGAGGCTGCTTTCGCCGACGAGGCGCGAACCGCCCGAGACGTCGAGCGCGGCGTCCTGTCCGGCGACCGCTCCCATCGCCGCGCTCATCAGCTCGGCGACGTCCTCGGCGCTCAGGATCTCGTCCCCTTGAGCGAGCGTGCGGCGATGGACGCGCACCTCGGGCAAAAGCTGCTCGGCCTGCTCGAGAAGCTGCGCGCCGAAGCCGAACGCGCCTTCCATCGGCGCTCCCAAGCTCACCTCGCCCGCGTCGCTGACAAGGAGCGTGACGTCGAAGAGGCCGGCGCGTTCGACGATGCGGACCCGCACGCCGTTCGGCGCTTCGTCGATCGATATCGTCAGCGCGCTCGGCGGCGGCGGCGGCGTGTTGGCGCCCTCGACGAAGGTTTCGGTGACGCATTCGGCGGCGGCGCCGGGCGCAAGCGCCATGGCGACCGGCGCGGCGAGCGGCGTCGGCGCGTCGAGCGGCGGCGAGAAGGCCGGCTGCGCGCCGGCGGCCCCGGCGACGAGGAGGGCGGCCCAAGCGACGGCGACGGACGAACGGCGCGGCGTGCGGAACATGACGATCCCCGAGGAGCGAAGCCCGCGCGTCGGCGTCGGGCGGCGGCGGCGTGTCTGTCGCGCGAACAAGGCGAGAATAGGACCGTCTTCTCGCGCCGCGATTCGGCTTTCGCGCCGCGCCTCGAAGCTCACATGCCGCCCGGACCGATGTCGCAGGCGACGATCATTTCGGCTCTGATCTCCGTCGTCGGCAGCGCCGGGTCCGGCGGCAGCGACAGGACGAGCCCGTAGGCGGCGTAGCGGTAGAGGCCGGTCTCGACGTCGACGGCGTCGAAGCCCTCGGCGGCGATCGTCATGCTGATCTCCTGGCCGGCGTTCTCGAACGCCATCTCGAGGTCGAGATCGGTGTGGAAGACGAGCGATCGCCGTCCTTCGGCGACGCTTTCGCCGGCGACCACCGATCCGCCGGCGAGATCGACGGACATGCCGAGCGGCATGCCCTCGAGCAATGCGCCGAAGAGGCGGCTCATCTCTTCGGCTTCGAAGACCGTGTCGCCTTGCGCGAGCGTCCGCCGGTGCAGCATCGCCTCGGGAATGAGCTCGCCGATGCTGGCGCGCAGCTCGGCGCGAGCCGCCTCGGACAACTCGAGGCCGCCGAGCGAGCTGTCGTCGACCGCGACCGACCCGTCGTCGCCGAGGAAGGTGACGATCTCGCCGCCGCTGAAGCTTTCGGTGGTCACGACGCGGACGCCGCCCTCGGCGTCTTCGATGGCGGTCGACATCCGCATCTCCGGCATCGACGGCATGTCGGGATTGTCGACCGTCATCGTCATCACGCAGTCCGATCGCCAGCCGGGCTGAAGCTCGAGATAGACCGGCTCGGCGAGCGGCGTCGGCGCGGCGAGCGGCGGCTCGAAGACCGGTTGCGCGGCGGCGGCGCCGGCGGCGGCGGCCGCGATCGCGATCGGTCGAAGGAACATGCGGATCATACGGTCTTCCCCTTTTTGCTTCGCCGCGCGATCGCGTCGGCCGCAAGAACGGTCGAAGGCTGCCTGCGGAAACCGGCGCGAATTGGGCGGCGTCGCGGAGACGGGCGGGCCGATCGGAGCGCCGGGCGAAGCCGGCGCCGGTTCAGCTGCCGGCGAACCCGCAGATCATCTCCAACGCGGCGGTCGCGTAGGGCGCCGAGCCGGACTGCGGCTCGAAGAACGCCAGGGCATAGCTCGCGTAGACGGGCAGGCCCGTATCGGCGGCGTAGGCGTCGAAGCCGTCGACCTCGATGGTCACGTCGAACGCCGTCTCTCGGAACGTGTAGTCGCCTTGGAAGACATAGACGCGTCGGCCGTCGGCCCGGCTTTCGCCGACGAGACGAAAGGCGCCGTCGCTGTCGAACGAGAGCCCTTCCGGCGCGAGCGCGAACGCCTTGGCGATATCGTCGCCCGAGAGGAGCGTTTCGCTTTGGCCGAGCGTGCGACCGTGGAGGGCGAGCTCCGGAACGAGCGCGACGAGGGCGCCGAGGACGTCGTCGTCCGGGCCGAAGGTCGATCTGCCGAAGATGACGGCGCCGTCTTCGACCGTGACGGCGCCCGAGGGATCGATGCGGGCGACGACGTCGACCGGGTCTTGGCCGGTTTCGATCACATGGACGCGCAGCCCGCCGGGCGCCGATTCGACCGCGATCGACCGTCGTTCGACGATCCGGGTCTGCTCTCCGCCGGCGATCGCCTCGATCGTCGTGACGACGCAATCGACGCCGGTTCCGGGAAGAAGTCGAAACTCGGCCGGCGCGGCCAGCGGCGTCGCGGCGTCGAGCGGCGGCGCGAAACTCGGCTGGGCGACGGCGCCGGCGCCAAGGAGAACGAGCGCCGGGCAGAACGCCGCCGCGACGGCGCGGCGACCGAACGTGTTGCGGATCATGATGTCGTCCCGAATCGGCGCCGCGGCGCGCCGGCGTTTCCGTCGATCGCGGACTGCCAGCGGAAACCAGCGCTTGTAGGGCGACGCCGATTGGGCGGCGCGGCGAGCGCGTTCCGAAGGTCGCGAGCTCGGTTGGCCGCTCGTTCGATCCGCAGCTTCGGCTTGACTTGCGCGTGCAATCAGGTAGGCCACTAAATATAGGTAGTGGGTCCGAATCTTGGGGTGTGTGCGCCGCGGCTCGTGGAAAGCCGGCGGGCGTTGGAGGCCGTGTCGAGCAGGGGCTTCGAGACGGCGCGCCGATTAGGGAGTGCGAGGAGCCGCGCATGATCATCGCGATCGCAAACCGGAAGGGCGGGGTCGGCAAGACGACGGTCGCCTGTATGCTCGCCCATGTCTTCGCGACCGAAGGCCGGCGCGTGCTGGTGATCGACTTCGACAGCCAGGCGAACGCCTCGATGCTGCTGCTCGGCGTCGAGCGGCACAACGAGGCCAAAGAGGCCGGCATCACCGTCGACAAGTTCCTGCTGAACGGGCTCCTGGCGGGCCAGGCGCTCGACTACTTCGTCCTCGACGACGCCGGCGACGTGCGGGCGAGCCGGGCGCGCGAGAAGTCGAGCCTGTCCGTGGTCGCTTCGCTCGACGCGCTCGAGGCGGCCGAGGACGACGCCAAGCTGGCGCTCTCGCGCGAGGCGGCGAGCTATGACGACTATCAGAACCGGATCTCCAACGTGCTCGGCTCCGAGATCCGCCGGATTTCGGCCGACTACGAATACGTCGTCATCGATTGCCCGCCGAGCATCTCCGCGCCGATGATCGCCGCGATCCGCGTCGCCGATCACGTCGTGGTTCCTTACGTGCCGGATCATCTGGCGATGAACGGCGTGACGCGGGTCGTCTCGGAGATGTTCGACATCCGCCAGGAAGAGCAGAGGAAGCGCTTCCACGACGTCGTGCGCATCAGGCGGCACGAGCGGGCGCTGCGCTATCACACGCTGCCGAACATGGCGCCGAACACCGAGGTTGCGCGCGGCGCGATCGAGGAGATCGCGCGGCATCATCCGCAGTTCAACATGCTGGTGCCGCGGAGCGCGGCGATCGCCGACGCCTTCCGCTGGCGCGCCGAACCTGTCACATTGACCGAGAAATACGGGCCGGAGGGCCGTAAGGCCGCCGAGGCCCTCTACCGCGAGCTCAGCGCCGTCGAGCGGATGGTGGCCTGAGGCGGAGCCCTCGGCGATCAGCCGTCTGACGGCTGACCGCTGAAACGCCGACCACTAAACAGCGAGGCGATATGTCGAAAGCCGAGCGCGACGTTGAGGCCGGAGGGGCCGTCTCGGCCGAGGCGCTCTTGCGCCGGATCTTCGACATCGTCTCGGAGGAGGCGGCGCGCAATCCGCAGCTGATGACGCGGCTGACGCAGGCGATCGCCGAGGCCGGGCGGATCGAGCCGCCGGCGGCGGCCGCGAAGGCGCCGGCGCCGAAGCGGACGGCGAAGAAGGCCGCGAAAGACGAGCCCGAGGACGAGCTCTCGGGCGTCAATCCGATCGCCGTCCTCGCCGAAGAGGGCGCCGACGCGCTCAGAGACCGTTTGCGCTTCGTGCGCCGCAAGGAGCCCTTCGCGCGGATGGCGCGGCGCTACGCGCTCGACGTGCCGGCGGCGGTCCGGCGCAAGAAGGCGAGCCTGCCGGAGACGATCGACGCCGTCATCGAGGCGAGCGCGCGCCGCGCGCGCGAGCAGGAGCTGTCGGGCGGGTAGGACGAGCGGGCGCGGCGCCGGCGCAAGACGGCGGGACGCTGCGGCTATTGCGCCGCCTTGCCGATCCAGTTCGCGATCGTCCGCTGCGCCAGCGGCGTGAGGCCGAGCCCGTCTCTCGCGTAGTTGTACTGCGCCGCCCAGTAGAGGCCGCCCTGCGGCGTCTCGGTCCAGTCGACGAAGGCGCGCACCGCCTCGACGTCGCCGGCGAGCGCGGCTTGAGCGGCGTCGGCGGCGAAGGAGGGCGGCGCGTCGCTCTGCGCGGCGGCGCGCGCGACCGCGACCCAATCGCCGATGACCGAAGCGGCCTCGTCCGAAAGCGGCTGACCCGCGCCCATCTTCTCCGCCTCCGCGTACCAGTATCCGTAGCCCTGCGGCGTCTCCACCCAATCGACGAACGTCCAGATGCTGGCCGGATCGCCCTGCAGCGCGCGCTCGGCCAGGTTGTCGTCGAAGGAGCCGGGCGGGAAGGCGTCGGACTGCGCCCTGGCGCCGGCGGCGAGGGCGAGGGCGATCAGGAGGGCGGCCGAGAGCGAGCGGGCCATCGTCAACATAAAGGGGCTCCGTGTTGAATGTCGCGTCTCGGTCTCTGCGCCGCGAAAACGGCGATAATGCGGACGCGGCCGCCGCGGCGTCGGAGCGGAGCTTGTTCTGAATCTCGACGCTCGCTAACGATCGCGAGGCGACGGCGGTTCGAGGGATGCGATGGCGACGCATGGTGCAGATGGCCGCTCGATAGCGGCTGAAGGCGCTCCGCCGCGCCTCAAGCTCTTCATCTCCTATTCGCGCCAGGACATGGCGTTCGCCGACGAGCTCGTCGCCGGGCTCGATTATGACGGCGGATACGAGGTCTTCATCGACCGCCAAGCGATCCACGAGAGCGAGGACTGGAAGGCGCGGCTCGGGTCTCTGATCGCCGGCGCCGACACGATCGTGTTCGTCTTGTCGCCGGCGTCGGCCGCGTCGCCGATTTGCGCTTGGGAGGTCGAGGAGGCGGAGCGCGTGTCGAAACGCATCGTTCCGGTGCTCGCGGCGCCGCTCGAGGGCGCTCAGCCGCCGTCGGCGCTCGCGCGCCTCAACTACGTGCGCTTCGATCCGGAAGACGACGGTCGCCCGCGTTCGCTCTTCGGCGGCCTCGCCGCGCTTCGCCGGGCGCTCAACACCGATATCGAATGGCTTCGCGAGCATACGCGGCTCTTGACCCGGGCGCAGGAGTGGGACCGCGCCGAGCGCGTCGCCAATCGTCTCTTGGTGGGCGAGGACATCGCCGCGGCGAAGGCGTGGCTCGACGGCCGCCCGGCCGACGCGCCGGCGCCCTTGGAGCTGCATCGAGACTACATCACGGCGAGCGAAGAGGCGGAGGCGGCGCGCCTCAGCGCGGAGCGCCAGCGGGCCCGACGCCTGCGCCGGGCGGTGCGGCGGACCCGAGCCGCGCTTGTCGGCGCTTTGGCGCTCGCGCTCGTGGCCGGCGGTCTCGGTCTCTGGGCGTTCGCGCTTTTCGACGAGGCGGAGGCGGAGCGGGCGACGGCGCGATCCGAGCAGGAGCGGGCGGAGAGCGCGCTCGCCGAGATGATGATCGAACGCTCCTGGGACATTCGGCTGGCGACGGGCGACTTTGACCGCGAACTGGTCGCGCTGAAATACGCCCTCGCCGGGTACCGATTGGGGCCGCAGCATGCGGAGCTGGCGCGGGCGGCGTTGGCGCGTGTGAGCCTGCCCGAGGACGACACGCTGGTCCGGCTGACGTTCGACGACGCCTTCAGGCTTCAAGCTGATCGGAGCCCCTTGGCGGTGGCTGATCCGACGGCCCGTCGGGTCGCATTCGTCTCGTCCGACGGGCGGATCGCGCTCTGGAGCCCGGAAGACGGCGAGACGACGCGATTGTTGCCCGAAACCGTGAACCGCGGCCGCGGCTTCGGGTTCCATTCGAGCGGCGATATCCTGCATATATTGGGCGACGCTGGCGAAATGCGGCGCTGGGACATCGGCGCCGGCCGCGATCTCGCTCCGGTCGAAGGTTTCGAAGGCGACGTGATCACGCTCCTCGGCGCGGGCGACAAGGTCGTCATCGCGACGCGCGTCGGCGACGATGTCGCGCTTTGGGACGCGGCCGACGGCGCCTCGATCAGCAGGTTGAAGGGGGCGGGCCGCGACGTCGTCTATGTTTCAATCAGTCCGGACTACGCGAAGGTTCTGACCCCTTCGACGGATCGCGTGGACGTTTGGGACGTCGCGACGGGCGAGCGGATCTATTCCTGGAGGGGGTTCGACGACGCGTCGATCTACCTCGGATATTTCGGTCCTGATTCGCTGAGGGTCGCCTTCAGAGCGACGGAACTGCTCGACACGGCCGGCTCCAACGCCTCGCAACCGGCGTTGGCGCCGCCGGCTCGATCGCGTCTCGAGCTGATCGAGCTGCCGCGCGAGGGCCGCGACGCGGCTGGGGTGTTTTCGGTCGACCATGCGGAGTTGATAACCGTCGTCTACTTCTCGGCGGACGGCGACAGAATCTACATGACCGACGCCCTCGGAGACGTCTATCGGTGGGACGCCGAGGCTTCCGCGTTGACGGGCTATTTCGATGGACGGCGCGTCGGCTTCCAACGCAGCGTTTTCGCGCCGGCGCGGGAGTGGTATATCGGCGATACTGGCGCGGAGCGGGCGCTGATCTGGGAGGCCGGCGCAGGCCGGATTGTCGGCGAGGCGATTTTTCCTGGCGCCGACGTTCGGTTGATCACGGATGTTCCGGAGCGGAACATCGCGATCCTCGCCGCGTTCTATCCGAGGGAGCCGGTCCAGATCTACGCGTGGCGCTACGATGCGGCGCTGCGCGACCTGCCTGACGTCATCCAGGAGGCCTGCGGTCGCCTGGAGGCGGCCGGGCAGCTGCAGTTTTCAGAACAGGAGATCGTCGCCGACTCGCTCATCGCGGACACCTGGGCGAGAGACGGCGCAAACCCGCCCCTCTGCCCGGTCGACGGCTGATCCGGCGTCACTCGAACCGCGCGTTCTCGATCCAGTCGAGCGCTCGCGTGAGCCCGATCAACGAAAAAGCGACGTCGCGCGCCTCGCCGTCCCTGTCGGTGAAGCGCACGCGCAGGCGTTCGCCGGTCTTCATCAGCTCGACGAGCTCGCCGCCGGCGGCGTCCGGGCTGAAGACGTACTCGTTGACGACGTTCTCTCTGCGGCTCCAGCTGACCGGCCCGTGCGGCTTGAGGGCGGCGACGTCCTCGCCGTCGATGGCGATCGTCACGGTCGCGTCCTCGTCGAGCCAGGTCTCGACGCCGGTGAACTCGACGACGTAGCCCGACTCCGCCGACGGCGCCGCGATGCGGAGGATGTAGTCGGCGTCGACGCCGGCGGCGTCCGGCCCGGCGCCGTTATAGGCGAGGACGCTGCAATAGCCGTCCGGGCGGCAGGCGGCGAGATAGTCGTCGAAATAGGCGCGGCGTTCGCCGTAGCGCTCATGGACGAGCGTCGGTGCGTCGCTCTCCGCTTCGGCGGCGGCGGGCGTCGGCGAGACGTTCAGAGCGGCTGCGGCGAGGACGGCGAAGGCGAGGACGGCGAAGGCTGCGAAACGCGGCCGGAAATGCGACATCGGGGCTCTCTCCTCTCGGCGCCTGTCGGCGCGGTCGGAGCCGCATATACCGCGTTCTGGGCGCGGTCGTCGATCGCGCCGATAGGGTCCGCCGGAGCGCGGGGCGCTCCGGCGGCGAGCATCGATTACTCTTCTTCGGGCACGATCACCGCGTCGATGACGTGGATCACGCCGTTCGACGCTGCGATGTCGGCGATGATCACGGTCGCGCCGTCGATGGTGACGCCGTCGGTGGCGTCGATGTCGACGGTCGAGCCCTGCACGGTCGGGACCTCGAGGACCTGGCCGGCGATATCGCCGCTCATCACTTTGCCCTCGAGCACGTGATAGGTCAGGACCGCGACGAGCTGGTCCTTGTTCTCGGCCTCGAGCAGCGACTCGACGGTGCCCGGCGGCAGCGCCGCGAAGGCGTCGTTGGTCGGCGCGAAGACGGTGAACGGGCCGTCCGACTTCAGCACGTCGACGAGATCGGCGGCCTGAACGGCGGCGACGAGCGTGGTGAAGCGCTCATCGCCCGCGGCGATGTCGACGATGTCCATCGAGTGGCCTTCCGCGAACGCGGCCGAGGAGGACAGGACGGCGCCGGCGACGGCGGCCATGAAAGTGCGACGGAGCATGTGATGGTCTCCTAATGACTCTGGTTTCGAGCAAGTGTTCGCCGAAGCGTCGCGCCTCGGCTGATCGATCAGCTGGCGCGGCGGCGACGGTTTTCAGCTCTGATTTTTCGGGTTCGCGCCCTGGTCGTGAGCGGCGGCGCGCCTAAGCCGCCGCGCGCTCGAACGACCAGTAACGATCGGCTCACAGACGCGTCAGCGCCGTTACGGCAGGATGACGCCGTCGATGACGTGAATGACGCCGTTGGTCGCCTCGATGTCGGCGATGATCACCTTGGCGCCGTCGACCATGACGCCGTCGGTCGCGTCGATCATGACGGTCGTGCCCTGAACGGTCTCGACCTCGAGGACCTGGCCGGCGAGATCGGCGCTCATCACGCGGCCCGGCACGACGTGATAGGTCAGGATCGAGGTCAGCGCGTCCTTGTTCTCAGGCCGCAAGAGCGTGCCGAGCGTGCCGATCGGCAATTGGACGAAGGCGCTGTTGGTCGGCGCGAAGACGGTGAACGGGCCTTCCGACTTCCGCACGCCGACGAGATCGGCGGCCTGGACCGCGGCGACGAGCGTCGTGAAGCGCGCGTCCGAAGCGGCGATGTCGACGATGTCCATGCTCGGCGCGTCCGAGGTGTGGTGCTCGGCGAGCGCGGCGGAGCCGGTGAGGCCGAGAGCGGCGACGGCGGCGAAAATCATGCGGCGCATGGTGTGACTCCCTTATTGAATTCGTCTGCGACGCGGCTCCGGGCCGCGCCGTGCGGCGAGTTGTTGCGGGCGTCGCGGATGTCGCGCGATTTTTTCGCGGCGGCGGGGCTTGTCGTGAGCGCGCGCGCCGCTAAGCTTAACCGACGCGCGAAGGCAAGTCACAACTCGATCACGCGGAATTGATCTGACCGGCGCGGCGCCCTCCGCGGTGGCGCGACGGCGCGCCGCTCGATATGGCTCTCGATGTTGGCAAGAGCATTGCGGAGCGCGCCTTGAACCAAAACGCCAGAACCTACGCGCCGGACGTGCAGGCGGCCGCCGACGCGCTGCGGGCCGGTAGGATCGACGAGGCCGAGCCCAGAATCGACGCGATTCTCGCCGCGCGTCCCGACGATGTCGACGCGCTCAACCTGAAGACCGCGGCGCTCAACATGCGCGGCGCCTTCTCGCAGGCGCTCGAGACGGCGGAGCGCGCGGCGGCGCTCCGGCCCGGCGACGTGCGGCTCGCGCTCAATCTCGCGGCGATCTTGACCAATCTCGGACGCCTCGAGGAGGCGCTGGCGCGCTTTGACGACGCGCTCGCCGCCGATCCGGACACCGCGCGCGCGCTCCATGACCGCGGCCGCGCGCGCGCCGCGACCGGGCGCCCGGCGGCCGCGATCGCCGATCTCGAACGCGCCGCCGCGCTCCTGCCGACGTCCGGCGAGATCCGCGTGTCGCTGGCCGAGGCGCAGACGCAGCTCGGCGATCTCGCGGCCGCTGAGCGGAACCTGTTGGAAGCGGAGCGGCTCGGCGACCGGAGCGCGCGCCAGAACGAAGCAATGGGAATCGTCCTTGCCGAGCGCGGCGCCTACGCGACGGCGCGAGAGCGCTTCGAAGCCGCGATCGCCGCCGATCCAAATCCGGCGTTTCCTTACGCGGCGCTCGTCGAGATTGAGCGACGTTTGGGGCGACCAGCGGCGCCGGCGATCGAACGCGCGTTGCGCCATGCGCCGGTGGCGCGGCGCGCCGACGGGCGCCCCGAGAACACGGTTCTTGTCTTAGAGCGCTTCGGCGAGCGTGGATTTTCGACGTTTCGGCCGACATTCCATCCGCACGCAAGATCAAACTTCATCGGCGAGATGCCGCCCGGTCGCTTCGCCTACGTCCATGCTTATGTCGATCAGCCGATCTCGGCTGCCGCCGCGCACGCGGCGCTCGACGAGACGGACCTCATCTACAACAACTTCGCCACGCCGGAATGCGCAGAGCGCGGCGGCGCCTCCGAGTTGCTGAACTTCCTTGCTGATGCGGGCGCCGAGACGCCGGTCGTCAATCCGCCTGAAGCGGTCTTCCAGTCGGATCGCGAAACGAACGCGGCGACATACGCGGAGGCGCGAGGCTTCGTCTTTCCGAAGACGATGGCGTTGCCCGCGCCGACCTCCGACGCGCTCGACGCCGCGACGCGTCTCGACGCGCGCCGCGCGGCTGTCTTGGAGGCGATGCGGCCGCCGTTGATCCTGCGCCCGAGCGGCACGCATAAGGGATCCGGCGCGCGCCTCGTCGAGACGGAGGCCGCCCTCGACGCCGCGCTCGCCGAATTGTGGAAGGTCGAGGTCTACGCGATCGCCTACCATGATTGCGGGGCCGAAGACGGGATCTTCCGGCGCTATCGCATGGCGGTCGTCGGCGATTCGATCGCGCCGTCGAACATGCACACCGCCTCGCAATGGAACGTGCACGGCTCCGAGCGCGACGATTTCGATTGGGAGGAGATCGGCCTCGGCCGCGAGGAGCGGACGTTCCTCGAGACGCCAGAGGCGCTTATCGGCGCCGATCCGAGGACGGTGTTCGGTCCGATCCTGGAGCGTATGCCGCTCGAGATCTACGGCGTCGATTTCGGGCTGCGCCGGTCGGACGGCGCGATCGTGGTCTTCGAGGCGAACGCGGCGATGGCCTTCACCAGCGTCAAGCTGGCGCGGCGCTATCCGTATCTCTGGCCGCACCGCAACGCGCTCACGGCCGAGATCGAGGCCTATTTCCTACGCCGCATCCGCGGCTGACGGCGCGGCCGCGACCGTCGCCAGGCGGAAGCGAACGCGCAGATCGATCACGGGGAGCGGCGTCGCGTATCGAGGACGCTTCAGAAGGGCGGTCGACGTTCCGGCGGCGACGAGCCGCGGAGCGCGTCGCCGTCTGGGCCTCCGCGGGACGGGCCTGAAATTCGCGCCCAACCCGCCGTTTCTCTACACGCCGCGTTAACCACGTCCGCCGATCTTGCCTCTCGACAGCTCAGAAGAGGCGGCGATGACCGGCAAATCCTATGCGATCCTCGGCGGCGGCGGGGCGTTCGGCGTCCATGCGGCGCTCCATCTCCTCGACTGCGCCGACCCGACCAAAGTCATCGGGATCGGCCGCAATCCGCTCCGGCCCGAGCCCTTCAGCTTGCGGATCGAGAGGCGCGAGGGCTACCGCTACTACGCGCGGCACCTGACCTACGAGATGGACCTCTTGCTCGAGCTTCTCGATCAGGAGAAGCCGCAGGTGATCGTCAACTTCGCCGCGCAGGGCGAAGGCGCGGCGAGCTGGAAGCACTCCTGGCGCTTCTTCGAGACCAACTCGATGGCGCTCGCCAAATTCGCCGAAGAGCTGATGAAGCGCGACTGGCTCGAGCATTTCATCCAGATCGGCACCTCGGAGATGTACGGCTCGGTCGAGCGCCCGGCGCGCGAGGACGATCCGATCCTGCCGTCCTCGCCCTACGCCGCCTCGAAGGTCGCCTTCGACATGTATCTCGTCTCGGTCGCGCGCTTCCTCGGCTTCCCGATGACGATTCTGAGGCCCTGCAACTGCTACTGCCCGGGCCAGCTCCTCCATCGCGTGATTCCGAAGGCGGTGCTCTTCGGGCTGACGGGCCGCAAGCTGCCGCTTCATGGCGGCGGACGGGCGGAGAAATCCTACCTCCACGCGCGCGATCTCGGCCGCGCCATCCGGCTCGTCGCCGAGCGCGGACCGCGGCGCCTCGAGGAGGGCGGCGAGATCTTCAATGTCGGCCCGGAGCGGCCGACGGCGATCCGCGAGGTGGTCGAGCGCGTCGCCGACGCCTTGGACATGCCCTTCGACGGCCTCTGCGAGATGGCGAACGAGCGCCTCGGCCAGGACAGCCGCTACTGGCTCGACAGCGCGCGGATCCGCGCGGCGACCGGCTGGGCGCCCGAGATCGGCTGGGACGAAGGCCTCGCCGAGATGGTCGCCTGGGGCCGCAAATATCTCAACGAGATCAAGGATATCGATACCGGCTACACGCTGCGCGGCTAAGGACGCGCGACGCTTGGGAAGGAACAACATGACTGCGACTGCGACTGCGACTGCGATTGCGACGCCGACAGCGCCGCCCGCGCCCGATCTCGACGCCATCCTGGCCTACGCCGCCGATTTCGCCGATCTCGCGCCCGAGGAGCGGCCGCTCGACGGTTTCTCTGCCGAGGCCGCCTGGGAGCGCTGCAAAGCCTACCGCCGCCGCATCCTCGAGATCAGCCAGCAGGTCGCGGCGCTCCATGTCGCGCCGGCCTTCTCCGCGGTCGAGATCGTCGATCTCGTCTACAACGATCTGATGCGCTGGGGCGCCGGCGCGCGCATGACGGCCGATGTCGGTCCCGACGTCTTCCTGATGTCGAAAGGCCATGGCTGCATGATCCAATACGCGATCCTCGAGGATCGCGGCGTGCTTTCCCGGGAGGATCTCGACGCCTATTGCCGCCCCGACGGCCGCCTCGGCGCGCATCCCGACTACGGCGCGCCCGGGATCGCCGCGGCGACGGGCTCGCTCGGCCACGGGCTCGGTCTCGCCTTGGGCATGGCCCACGCCGAGCGGCGCTTCGGCGGCGACGGCCGCGTCTACCTCGTCCTCTCCGACGGCGAGTGCCAGGAGGGCTCGACCTGGGAGGCGGCGATGATGGCCGGCAATCTCGGGCTCGAGAACATCGTCGCCTTCGTCGACTGCAACGATTGGTCGGGGCTCGAGCGGATGAGCGAGGCGCATAAGGCCTTCCATCCGCTCGCGGAGAAATTCGCCGCCTTCGGCTGGGAGGCGGTCGAGGCGCCCGGACACGACGCCGCGGCGATCCGCGAGCGGGTGCTCGGACGCGCGGGCGGCAAGCCCTTCGTCGTGATCTGCGACACCGTGAAGGGCCGCGGCGTCGACTTCATGGAGAACGCGCCGATCTGGCATTACCGCTCGCCGAACCCGGATGAATACGCCTGGGCCGTCGACGGCCTGACGGAAATCCGCGGCTGATCGCGCGGCCGCCGAAGAGGAGCTGAAGAGATGCGCAATCGCTTCGCCGACGTCTTTTACGATCTCGCCCAGGCCGATCCGCGGCTCTGCGTCGTCGTCGCCGACATCTCGCCGGCGGGCTCGATCGCGCGCTTTCGCGAGGAGTTCCCGGAGCGCTTCACCAACACCGGCGTCGCCGAGCAGACGATGATCGGCATGGCCGCCGGCATGGCGCAGCGCGGGCTCCGGCCCTTCGCCTACACGATCGCGACCTTCGCGCTCTATCGGCCGTTCGAGTTCGTGCGCGACGATCTCGCCTATCAGGATCTGCCGGTGACGGTGGTCGGCGTCGGTGGCGGCGTCTCTTACTCGACGCTCGGCGCGACGCATCAGGCGCTCGAGGACGTCGCTGTCGCGACGGCGGTGCCGAACCTCTCGGTGATCGCGCCTTGCGATCCGGACGAGGTCGAGGCGGCGACGCGCTGGTGCGCGAGCCAGACCGGCGGGCCGGTCTATCTGAGGCTCGGCAAGGCCGGCGAGCCGGTGTTGACCGAAGGCGCGCCGCTTTGGGTGTTCGGCAAGATCCGGCGGCTCGCGCGCGGCGGCGATGTCGCGATCTTCGGCTACGGCCCGATCCTGAAGCTGGCCTTCGAGCTCAAGGATCGCCTTTCGGCTTTGGGCCAGAGCGCGTCGATCTACTCCTGCCACACGCTGAAGCCCTTCGACGAGGCCGGCGCCTTGGACGCGCTCAGAACCCATGACCGCGCGGTGGTGATCGAGGAGGCGACGCCGACGGGCTCGCTCGGCCGGATGCTGAAGGCGCTCGCTTACGAGCATCGCATCCTCACGCCGATCGAGGCCTTCGGCCTGCGCGACGAGTTCCTGCACGTCTATGGCGGCCATGGCGACGTGCTCGCCGCGCACGGGTTGACGGTCGACGCGATGACGGCGCGGCTGGCGCTCTGAGCGGCGCAGAATCGCCCAACTTCTGCGGTGATGATCCGGCTCGACGACAAGGAGCCGGGCTGATGGGCGTCGACTACGCCTATGTCAATCTCGACGCGCGCGAGCGTTTCTGGGCGGGCGCGCTCGGCGGCTCGGGACGCCTGAGCGCGCTCGGGCGCGGGCTCGCCGGCCGCGCGCTCGGGCTCTTGATCACGGCGCGCGGCGGCGACGCCTTGGACGCCGATCCGGCGCTCGGCGACTGGGTCGGGCGCTGGGCCGGAGGGCGGATCGTCGCCGCCGGCGACGCGGGTCCGCCCGGCGAGCTCGGTCTCGACACAGCGTCCGCCGACGATCCCGGGCGCAATCTCTTCTCGATGGCGCATCGAGAGTTTCGCGACGTCTCGTCCTCGGTCGCGCTGATGCTGATGACGATCGACGGACCCGACGATCTTCTCGACGCCGCCGAGCGCGCGACCTCCGTCTTCGTCCTCCTCGGCGACCTCGCCGCGATCCACCGCCGCGACGTGGTCGAGCGGGCGCTGAACGCGCGCTTCGGCGACGCCTGGCGTCGGCGTTACCGCGAGGCGCGCAAGGAGAACCGGCCGGTCGCGCCGCCGCCCTAAAGCGGGATCTGTTTAGGCGGATGCAACGCGGATGACGCTGTCATCCGGGGATGACGCCGTCATCTGGGGATGACGCCGTCATCCCGGAAAGCCGCAGGCTTATCCGGGATCCAGGGCCGG
>CAZPTD010000028.1:0-24167 GCA_964588915.1 uncultured Neomegalonema sp.
AGAGCGGCGGAGCGGCCCGGCGTCTCCTGCGCCTCGCGGATCGCGACGGCCGCGGCGAGGGCCTCCTCGCGCGGGCTCGCCGCTTCGAGAAGCGTCAGGCCTTGCGTCGCCGCGCCGGCGTCGCGCGCGAGCTCGGGCAGCGCGTCGCGCCAGGCGTCGGTGACCGGCGCCGGCCGCAGGCTCTGCGAGAGCAGCCGCTCGCGCGCCCGCGCCTCCTGCGGCTCGGGATAGGAAGCGGCGTCGGTCCAAAGCGGGATCTCGGCGGGCGAGAGGCCGAGACGATCGAGAAAGCGGACGAGCGCGTCCTGCGGATGGTCGGCCGAGCGGCCTTCGCGCAAGCTCGCCAGCGCCGCCGGATCGAGCGAGCGGTCGAGGCCGGGCAGGATCACCGCGCCCTGCGGCGCCCGCGCGACGAGCGCGAAGAAGCGCTCCGCGGCGTCGTCGGTCGGCGCGCCGGCGATGATCATCGGCCGCTCGGGCGGCCGCGCCGCCCAGATCGCGCCGAGCGTCTCGACCAGAGCGCGGCGCTGGGCGCGCGGCTCCGAGCGGCCCTCGGCGTCGAGCTGCGCCGGCCAGGCCTCGCGGATGATCGCGAGGAACCGGCGGCTGAGCTCCCAATGCGCGGCGTGCCGACCGGTCTCGAGCGCGTCGAGCCGGTCGAGCGCCACGCCCGCGGCGCCGGCGTCGTCGAGGAGCTTCTCGAGATCGCGCGCGAGGGTCGGCGCGGCGGCGGGCGCGCCGAGCTCCGGCGCGGCGACGAGCAGCGCGCGCACGAGGCGGGCGAGCGAGAGGAACCGCGTCGTCGGATCGATCGGCGGCGGGCCGATCTCGGCCGGATCGTCGAGATCGTCGGCGCCGAGCTCCTCGAGACCGCGCAGACGCGGGCCGAGGACGGCGCCGCCGGAGATGCGGGCGAAGGCGGTGCGGGCGGCGCGTCTCGCGCGGCTCGTCGTGATCGTGATCTCCACGTCCGCGAGCGCGTCCCGGGCCGCGCCGGAAGCGTCGAGCCGAGCGAGCGTCCCGACGGCGAGCGCCTCGGCGAAAGGGCGCCCGGCGGGCGCGGCGAACACCCTCGGCGCCGGTCCGTCGAAGAGGCGCGCGCTCATCGGCTTCTCCCTTGATCGCCGCGACGCTCCCATCCGTCGAGGAGGCGCGTCGCCGCCGCCAATCCGTCGGGCGTGCCGACATCGGCCCAGCCGGCGCGATGGGCGACGCCATAGGCGCGGCCTTCGGCGATGAGCCGATCCCAGACGACGTTCATCGAGAAGGCGCCCGTCGGCGCGCCGTCGAAGGCGCGGCGCGCGACGATCTGAGCGCCGGTGTAGACCATCGGCGCGCGGCCGGCGCCGCCGCGGCGCAGGAGCCGGCCGCCCGGCCCGAGGAAGAAGTCGCCGGCGCGAGAATAGCCGGCCGCCCGCTCGATCGGAACGAGGAGCAGCAGCGCGTCCATCGCGGCCGGGTCCCAGGCGGCGAGGAGCGGCGCCAACGCGGCGCGGCCGGTCCAGACATTGTCGCTGTTGACGACCAGGAACGCCTCGCGGTCGAGCGCGCGCAAGGCGGCGCGGACGCCGCCGCCCGTCTCGAGCAGGAGCTTGTCCTCGAGGCTGAGCTGCAGCTCGAGATCGGCGCGCGTCTCGAGATGCGCCTCGATCTGCTCGGCGAGGTAATGCGCGTTGACCACCGCCCGGCGCGCGCCGACCTCGGCGGCGCGGTCGAGGGTGCGGTCGAGGAGCGTGCGGCCGGAGCAGTCGAGAAGCGGCTTCGGCCGGTGGTCGGTCAGCGGCCGCATGCGCGCGCCGAGCCCGGCGGCGAGCACCATCGCGGTGTCGATCTCGGCCGGCGGCCGGCCCGTCGTCGCGGGCCGCGCCTCGATCGCGGCGGCGACGGCGCGAAGGCGCGCGTCGGTCGGCGTCGGCAGCCACGCCTCGATCCAGCGCTCGAGCGGCGCCGCGTCGGGATGGGCGAGATCGTTCAGAAGATGCGCCCAGACCCGCGGAACGAGCCGCAAATAGCGCGGCTTGCGGTCGCGCAAGGCGAGGCGGACGAAGATGCCGACGATCTTGGCGTTCCTCTGCGCGCCGAGAAGGGCGCACGCGGCGCGCACGGCGTCCGCATCGGCGCCGGACGCCGCCGCATAGGTCGAGAGCGCCGCCTCCGCCGCTTCCGGCGAGACGTCGCGGCGCGCGTCCTCGACGAGCGAGACGAGGTCGTAGGCGGCGTGCCCGGCGAGCGCGTCCTGATAGTCGAGGAGCCCGACCCGCGCGACGCCGGCGCGCTCGGGCAGCCAGATCAGGTTCTCGGCGTGATAGTCGCGCAGGACGAAGGCCGCGCGCGCCGCTTCGACGCCGGCGACGAGCGCGCCGCAGGCCTCAAGGAAAGACTCTTCCGCCTCGGCCGACGGCGCGGCGCCGGTGAGCGCCGGCAGCGCCCAGTCGAGCAGCAGCCGCGACTCGGCGAGAAGGGCGGCGCGGTCATAGGGCGCGAGCGCCTCCTCGACGCCGGCGCCGGAGAGGCGCTCGGGCGCGGGCTCGTCGTGGAGCGCGGCCAGGGTCTCGGCGGCGGCGCGGTAGAGCGGGATCTCGGCGCCCGGATCGGCGGCGACGACGCGGGCGAAGAGATCGTCGCCGAGATCCTCGAGGATGACAAAGCCGCGCTCGAAATCGGCGGCGTAGATCTCGGGCGCGCTGAGTCCGCGGGCGCGCAAGCTGCCGGTCGCCGCGGCGAATCGCGCCGGGCCGACGCCCTCCTCGGGCGGCGCGTCCATCAGAAGCGCGCGGCCGAGGCGCGGATGCGCCAGGCGCTCGTAGCTGCGGCTCGACGCGTCGCCGGCGAGCGGCGCGCGCGCCGCCTCGGCCCAGCCTTCCCGGGCGAGAAACCGCGCCGCCGCCTCGGCGCGATCCTCGATCGGCGCGGGCGAAGGCGGCTCCGGCGGACGCGGCGCGCCGACGGCCCGGCGGATGAAGCTGATGATGCCGCTCGTCAATCCGTTTCTCCACCCGCGCCGGCGCCCTCGATCGCTCCGAGCGCGGCCCGCCATCCCTCGCCGAACGCCGTCGCCGCGAGCCGCCTGCCGCTCCGCCCGGCCTCGAAGGCGAGCGCGATCTCGAGCCGCCGCTTCGGCGCCGTCTCGCGGAGCCGCTCGCCCCATTCGACGAGCGCGATCGCCCGCTCGGCGTCGTCGAAGAGGCCGAGCTCCTCGGCCTCCTCGGCGTCCGATAGGCGATAAAGATCCGCGTGCCGGATCTCAACTCCGCCGGCGTCGTAGCTCTGGACGAGCGTGTAGGTCGGGCTCGGCGCCTCCTCCCATCGGCCGGCGTCGGCGAGGCGGGCCTGGATCGCCGCCCGCGCGAAGGACGACTTGCCGGCGCCGAGCGGGCCCGAGAGCAGGACGACGTCGCCCGGAACAAGCGCGCGGCCGAGCGCGGCGCCCGCGGCCGCCGTCGCCTCGGCGTCGGCGAGAACGCGCTCGGTTCGGGCCGAGGTCACGCCGCGTCGTCCCGCGCCGGTCCGCCCGGCCGATCGCCGCCGAGATCGAGCCGCGCGAAGGCGGCGGCGAGTGGGAACTCGAAACGAACGGAGGCGCCGTCGGCGTCGGCGAAGCCGGTGAGCTCGCCGCCATGGGCCTCGACGATCCGCCGCGCGAGGCGGAAGGAGACGCTGTCCTCCTTGGCGAGCGGATCGGCGCCGCCGCTCTCGGGATGGGCGCGGGCGAGCGCGATCTCGACGACCGCGCGCGCGTCCTCGCCCGGGCGGCCGGGCTCGATCGCGTAGCGCAGGCTGAAGGCGTCCGCGGTCGCCGCCGTCGCGAGGATGGCCGAGGCCACCGAGAAGAAGGCGTGGCGCAGCCGCGGCTCGTCGCCGACGAAGGGCGCGGGGTCGCCGGAGATGCTGGGGCGGAAGGCGGCGCCGCGCCGCTCGGCGCGGGCTTTGAGGGGCCCGGAGACGGCCAGAGCCGCCGCGCCGAGATCGAGCGGCTCCTGCGCGAGCTCGGCCGAGCCGGCGGTGAGCGCGCCGAGATCGAGCGCGTCGGCGACGATCTCGCGGAGCTCGTCCGCGCCGGCATGGGCGTAGGCGACGTATTCGCGCTGCTTCTCGGTGAGCTCGCCGGCCATGTCGCGCAGGAGCATGTCGGTGAAGCCGAGGGCGGCGTTGAGCGGCGTGCGGAGCTGATAGGCGATGTTGTTGAGGAACTCCGTCTTCAGCCCGTCCGCCTCCTCGAGATTGGCCGCCCGCGCCTTCAGCGCCGCCGCGCCGATATGATGCGCGGTGACGTCGCGCATGACGATCAGCGTGGCGCCGTCCGGCAGCGGCGTCGCCGAGATCTCGAGCCCGGTTCCGTCGCCCTTGTCCGCCTCGAACGCGGTCGCGCGCCGCGGCGCCGGCGCGGCGAGCGCGGCCTCGACCCGGCGCCAGAGCTCGCGGCTCTGCCTGGGCGCGTTCTGCGTCGCGCCGCGCATCAGCTCCGTGAAGGCGACCTCGCCGGCCGAGCGCTCGTCGGTGAGCGCGCTCGGCGCGCCCCACATCCGCGCGAAGGCCGGATTGACGAGCTGCATCAGCCCGTCGGCGCCGACCACCGCGATGCCCTCGTCGATCGCGGCGAGGGTCGCCCGGCGGGCGCCGAGCGCGATCCGGTAGCGCCGTTCGAGCCCGACGGCGCTGGTCTCGTCGCTCACATAGACGATGAAGCCGCCCTCGTCGGTCGGCTCGGCCGAGACCCGGAGCGCGTCGCCGTTGCCGAGGATCCAGAGCCCGTCCTTCGAGAGCGCGCCCGGCGGATCGGCCAGCACCTCCGCGCGCCAGTCGGTAAAGTCGGTGCGCTCGGGCACGCGGCCGAACTCGCGCAGATCGTCGATCACCGCGCGCAGGGTCGGCGCGTTCTCGAGCCGCTCGGGCCGCAGGCGCAGGAGCCGGCGCGCCGCGTCGTTGACGAAGGCGAGCCGCGCGGTCGGGCTGAAGATCAGGACGCCGATCGGCGCCCGGGCGAGCGCGCTCTCGGCGGCCGTGTCGGCGCCGGCGCTCGGCGCCTCCTCCTCCTCCTCGAGCTCGGGCCAGACCCTGAGCAGCGCCTGGGCGCCGACCACGTCGCCGATATAGAGCGTCGGCGCGCCGGAGGCGTCCTCGGCGCGGAGCTCGAACGGCCGCCCGTCGACCGCGAGGCTTTCGAGGAGCGGCGCGAGTTCGCGCACCGTCTCGCGGCCGAACATGCGCTCGACGAGGCGCGTCGGTCCGCGCTCGGCCGCCGCCGCCTCGGCCGCGACGGCGCGCGCGTCGGCCTCGGTCGCGGCGGTCGCGGGCTTGAGGCCGCCCTCGGGCCCGACGAAGAAGATGCGCTCCAGCGAGAGGTCCGACGCCGCCGCTTGGCGCTCGGCGCGGGCGGCGCGCGCGTTCAAGAGCGCAAGACGCCGGCTCAGCGTCATCACCGCGAGCGCGCACGCGACGGCGACCGCGCCGCCCACGCCGGCGAAGATATAGGGCGTGATGCTGGGCGAGGCCGCGAGGGCGGCTGTCGCCGCGTCGGCCGCAAGGAGCGTCGCGAGGGTCATGCGCGCTGTCGCCTTCTCCGCCGAGCGGCGGCGGCGACCGCTCGCCGACGCCGCGTCTGGGACGTGAACATCAATATATTGGACCAAAATCGACATGAAACACAAGAGCGGCGATTCATGCGCCGAGAAGTCGCTGTCGGCTCTCCAGGACGGGACAGGCGATTCGCGCTCAACCCGCCGGCCACGAGACCCGGACCACGGCGCCGGTCGGTCGGCCGTTCTCGGCGTCGGCCGGGCGGCGGCGGTTCGCCGGATCGGCGTTGAAGAACGTGATCTCGGCGCCCGTGCGCTCGAGCAGCGTCTTCGAGATGAAGACGCCGAGCCCCATGCCGACATAACCGTCGTCCTCGCCGACGCCGTCGGCCTCGCGCGGGCGCTCGCGCGTCGTCGCATAGGGCTCGCCGAGCCGCGCCAGGATGTCGTAGGCGAAGCCGGGCCCGTCGTCGCCGATCTCGATGCTGACGCCGCCCTCGTCGGTCTCGACGTCGATCCAGACCGCGCCGTCGGCGAAGTCGACCGCGTTCTGGATGAGGTTGCGCAGGCCCTGGATCACCTCCGGCCGGCGCGACGCCCGCGGCTGCGGCGGCGGCCGCAATGCGCCGCCGACTTTGGCGCCGACGGCGTCGAACGACGCCGGCGCGCCGTTGACCCGCATCACGATCTCGACGCCGCGGTCGAGATGCGGCGCCGCCGCCTCCTCGATCACCGCGGTGATCGGCGCCGTCTCGAGCTCGTGGTCGCGCGGCTCCTTTCGGAGCGCCGAGAGCTGCGCCAGGATCTCGCGGCAGCGCGCGGCCTGCTCGGCGATGAGCTCGGCGTCCTCGGAGAGGTCCGGCCGATCGGCGAGCTCCTTCCTGAGTTCGCTGGCCGCGACCTTGATGGTGGCGAGCGGCGTGCCGAGCTCATGCGCGGCGGCGGCGGCCATCGCGCCGATCGCCGAGAGCCGCTGCTCGCGCTCGAGCGCCATCTGCGTCGCGGCGAGCGCCGTCGTCATCGCGTGGTTGTCGGCGGCGATCCGGCGCGCGTAGACCGCCTGGAAGCCGGCGCCGATCGCAATCGCGGTGAAGAAGCCGGCGGTCAGAAGGTCCGGATCGAGCGGCGCGCCGTCGTAGCGGATGAGCTCGATATGCTCGAAGCTGAGCAGGGTCGCGGCGGCGATGGCGAAGGCGCCGAGGGCGACCGTCGTCCAGATCGACAGCGTCAGCGCCGAGATCGTGACCGGGGCGAGCAGAAACAGCGAAAACGGGTTCTCGAGGCCGCCGGTGAGATAGAGCAGCGCGACGAGCTGGCCGAGATCGAAGAGGAGCGAGAGAAAGGCGTCGACCTCGCTCAGGCGTCGGCGCGGGCCGCCGCGATAGGTGTTGGTCGCGAAGTTGAAGGCGACGCCGGCGAGGATGGCGAGCATGCACGGGCCGAGCGGCAGCTGGATCTCGAGCACGGTCGCGGCGACGGCGACGGCGGCGGACTGGCCGAGCAGGGCCGCCCAGCGCAGCGTCGCCAGCGTGTTCTGGCGCGGCGGCCGCACGCCGGCGCCGGGACGCTCGGCGCGGGGATCGTCGCGGTCGAGCGCGATCGCCCGTTCCGGCGCGCGGCGGCGGGACGCCGTCGCCGCGTCGGGTTCCTGTCGAGCCGTGTCGGATCGAGCCATCGTGAGCGCTCCGCGTTCATTCGGCGCATCGTCGCGCCGTCCGGGCAATCCTATCTGATGCGCAACGCTGGATATGAGAGGGCGAGATGAAGCAACCTCTGGATTGGACGAAGATCGGCCTCTACGGCGCCGCGGCGCTCGCGGCCGTGATCCTGGGCGCGTCGCTTTCGGTCCTGATCTACGGCCTCGACGAGCCGGCGGAGGGCCGCTCGACCGGCCTCGCGGCGAGCGGGGCGCCCGTGGAGGCGGCCGGTCAGGGGCCGATCGGCGGGCCGTTCTCGCTCGTCGACGAAGACGGCGCGCGGCGGACCGAGGCGGTGCTCGAAGGCGAGGTGTCGCTCGTCTATTTCGGCTTCGCGCGCTGCCCGGACTATTGCCCGCGCGAGCTCGACAACCTCGCCGTCGCCAAGGCGCAAATGGAGGCGGCCGGGCTCGAGCCGCAGATCCTGTTCGTCAGCGTCGATCCCGAGCGCGACACGCCGGAGACGCTCAAGGAGTTCGTCGACTATTTCGATCCGGACATCGTCGGCTTGACCGGAACGCCGGAAGAGGTGGCCGCGATCGCCGGCGCCTACCGCGCCTTCTACGAGCGGGTCGACGATCCCGACACGCCGGGCGACTACGTCATCAACCACACGACGCTCGTCTACGCGATGGGCCCGGACGGCCGCTACGCGACGCATTTCAGCGCGCTGACGCCGCCCGACGTCATCGCGGAGAGGCTTCTCGAGACCTTCGCGGAGCGCCGCGCCGAATAAAGGCGCCGCGGCCGAGGACGCCGTTGACGAGCGCGACGCCGAGCGCCGACACGGCGACGCCGGCCAGCGCCAAGGCGCCCAGCGTCTCGTCGAAGATCGCCCAGGCCATCAGCGCCGTCGCGCTCGGCACGAGAAAGACGACGCTCGAGACCGACGACGCCTCGCCGCGGCGCAAGAGGTGGTAGAGCAGGAAGATCGCGCCGATCGAGAGCGCGAAGATCATCCAGCCGAGGGCGAGGAAAAGCTCGGGCGACCAGTCGACCGCGTTGGTCTCGAGACCGAGCGCGAAGGGCGCCATGAACAGGGCGGCGGCGGCGTATTGCACCATGTTGCCCGAGATCATCGGCGCGGCGCCGAGACGGCTCTTCTGCAGCAGGGCGCCCGCGGCGAAGGCGATCGGCGCCAACCCGCAAACCGCCGCCGCCGCGGGCGAGCCGATCCCGGCGTCGAGCTTCTCCCAAACGACGAGCGCGACGCCGCCGAAGCCGAGCGCCATGCCGAGGGCGCGCGCCGGGCCGAGCGGCTCGCCCAGGAAGAGCCGCGCGCCGAGCGCCGTGAAGACCGGGCTCAGCCCGGCGATGACGGCCGCGGCGCCGGCTTCGACGCCCCAGGACATCGACACGAACACGCAGCCGAGATAGCCGCCATGCATCAGCACGCCGACGAGCGCGATCCAGGGCGCGTCCTTGCGGCTCGGCCAGGCGGCGGCTCGGCGGGCGCGCAGGAAGAGCGCGCTGGCCAGGAGCAGGAGCGCGGCGGCGGCGGCGAAGCGGATCGCGAGAAGCGTCATCGGCTCGGCGTAAGGCAGGCCGTAGCGGGCGCCGATGAAGCCGGTGCTCCAAAGGACGACGAAGGTTGCGGACCAAACCATTGACGACTTCATGGCGAACGACTTTCCTGCGACGCGGCGCCGGCTGACTTTTTTTCGATTGCCGTCGGCTTGATCTCGCGCCTATTCGAGGCAATTGTCAGTTTTGTAAAACAGGCGGCGGCGCACTTCGTCGCCGACACGCTGCGATTTCGATCGTGCGAGATAAGCGATGCAACCAACGACGACTAACGAAAAAACGCTGCTGATCGTCGATGACGACGAACCGTTTCGCCGACGTCTCGGGCGCGCGATGGAGAAGCGCGGCTTCGAGGTGACGCTGGCCGAGAGCGTCGCCGCGGGCGTCGCCTGCGCGCGGCGGTCGGCGCCGGCCTACGCGGTCGTCGATCTGCGGCTCCAGGACGGCAACGGGCTCGATGTCGTCGAGTCGATCCGGGCGGCGCGCGAGAACGCGCGCGTCATCGTCCTGACCGGCTACGGCGCGATCGCGACGGCGGTCGCGGCGGTCAAGCTCGGCGCCGTCGACTATCTGTCGAAGCCGGCGGACGCGGACGACGTCGAGAGCGCGCTGCTCTCGCCGCCGGGCGACAAGCCGCCGCCGCCGGAGAAGCCGATGTCGGCCGATCGGGTGCGTTGGGAGCATATCCAGCGCGTCTACGAGCTCTGCGACCGCAACGTCTCGGAGACGGCGCGCAAGCTCAACATGCACCGGCGCACGCTCCAGCGCATCCTGGCCAAGCGCAGCCCGCGCTGATCGCGCGAGGCTCCGGCCGACTCCGACCCCGAACTGTCGCAAATTCGTCGCCAACCATAGGATAGGTTGGCCGCGAACGCGGCGTCGCATGAGAGGAGGGCCCGATGAGCGCGGACAAGCCGGCCGAACGCAACGAGGTGGTGGATTGGTTCGACGCTGAGATCGCCGACAGCTTCGACGAGGAGTACGAGCTCGAGATCGAGGACGAGTTCGTGCCGCCGGCGCTGCGTGAGCTGCAGGCGAAGCGGGCCAAGCCGACCATCGAGCGGAGCGTGTATTTCCGCGAGCTCTTCCGGCTGCAGGCCGAGCTCGTCAAGCTGCAGGATTGGGTGCAGGCGACCGGCTACAAGCTCGTCGTCGTCTTCGAGGGCCGCGACAGCGCCGGCAAGGGCGGCGCCATCAAGCGGATCACGCAGCGGCTCAATCCGCGGGTCTGCCGCGTGGTGGCGCTGCCGGCGCCGACCGACCGCGAGAAGACGCAGTGGTATTTCCAGCGCTACACGCCGCATCTTCCGGCGGCCGGCGAGATCGTGCTCTTCGACCGCTCCTGGTACAACCGAGCCGGCGTCGAGCGGGTGATGGGATTCGCGACCGAGGACCAAGTCGAGGCGTTCTTCCGCGACGTGCCGGAATTCGAGCGGATGCTGGCGCGTTCCGGCGTGAAGCTGATCAAATACTGGTTCTCGATTTCCGACGAAGAGCAGCAGTTTCGCTTCTTGATGCGGATTCACGATCCGATGAAGCAATGGAAGCTGAGCCCGATGGACTTGCAGTCGCGCATCCGTTGGGAAGACTACACCCGCGCCAAAGAGGACATGTTCAAGCGCACGAACATTCCGGAGGCGCCATGGTACGTGGTCGAAGGCAACGACAAGAAGCGGGCGCGCCTCAATTGCATCGACCATTTGTTGCGGCAGGTTCCCTACGAAGAAGTTCCGAATGAGCCGGTGACGTTGCCGGAGCGCGTGTTCGATCCCGATTACGCGCGCTCGGAGCTGCCGCAAGAGCTCTATGTCGAGCGCAAGTATTGACCGGCCGGAAGCCAGGCCGGCCGTCCGCGGTTTGCGCCGTTGCGCGCCTTTCACATAAAGTTCATGCGGGCGTCGCGAGCCGACGCGCCGCCGCCGTTAAGGAGTGCCCGGCGCCGCGACGGGTCGCTTCCGGGCGGCTCGGCGGCGTGAGGACGCTCGAGCGGGCGGACGGGACGTCGGCCGCGTAAGACGGAGCGGCGCGGAGGCGGGCGTCGCCGAAAGGGCGGCGGTCGGAGCGCTACGCAGTCAAGGGGAGAGAACGATGGCGATTTTCGGTCGCAAGAAAGCTGCGGAAGAGGACAAGCCGGCGACCGGCGCGGCGCCGGACACGGCGCCGCTGCCGGACGGCGCCGCCGCGGAAAGCGTCGACCTCTCAGCCGCTCAGGAGCCGGCGGAACTCGCGCGCGAGCACGAGACCAACGAGTCCGCCGACGCGCTGCAAGACGCCGGCGGGACGCAGGAGCGCAAGCACTTCTATCGCCAGCCCGAGGCTCTGAGCGCCTCGCGCCATGGCGGTCTCGGCGTCACGCGCGGCGACAACGGCTTCACCTTCGCCCGCGGCGCCCATCTCGTGCCGATCACGCTCGAGGAGTTTCCGCAGGTCGCGCTGCACTATCCGATCATCTTCACCGGCCCGCAGCGGCTCGCCTGCGCGGTGATGGGCCTCAGAAGCGGCGTCAATCTCTTCATCCGCGAGGACGGCGCCTTCGAGACCGGCGCCTATGTTCCGGCCTATCTCCGGCAATATCCGTTCCTGCTCGCCAAGAGCCGCGACAACGACCGGTCGGTCCTGTTCATCGACCGCGCCTCGGAGTTCGTCGTCGAGAACGGCGGCGCGCCGCTCTTCAAGGACGGCGAGCCGACGGATTTCACCAAGGGCGCGCTCGCCTTCCTGATGAACCTGCAGCAGCAGTGGTCGCGGACGCTCGCCTTCACCGAGCGCATGAAGGCGCTCGGTCTCTTCGACGTGAAGGAGCTGAAGCTGGCGGCGCGCGATCAGTCGGGCGCGGTCGGCGAGGCGAAGCCGGTGGTGAAATACGTCTCGGCGGACAGCGAGAAGCTCGCCGGCCTTCCGGGCGAAGAGCTGAAGAAGCTCGCGGACGAGCGCGCGCTCATGGCGATCTACGCGCATCAGGTCTCGCTCTACAATTGGAGCAAGATCGTCTCGCGGGCGTTCCAGGCGCAGCGCGCCGCGGCCTGATCGATCTCTCGCGGAGGTCTCGGAGGCGCGCCGCGCGCGAGCGGCGCGCCGTGCTTCACGGGCGCAATGCATCCGAGCAGCGCGTCGTTCCGACAACTACAGCTTGTCTAGATAGCGCCGATCCGGTCGGCTCCGAGCGGCGCGGCCGATGCGTTGCGGCCGCAATGCGTCAACCGGATCTGGCGCCGGTCGGATCTTCCGCTCCTAGATTTTGACCAAAGTATCCCAAGAGCACTGTCGCATAAAATTCAAGAAACTGTCAGGCTTCTCGCGCGAGGTTTCGGCATAGGTTCAAGTCGAAGAGTGCTGACTGGAGGGGATTCTCGGGCCTCCCGAGTTTCAATACGCAAATCTTAAGTAGGCCGGCGCGAGTTGTTGGGCCTGGCTGTCGCAATTACTGTTGCGCCGGCGCGGGCGCGGTTGTGCGTGATCGCGATCGACTTGGCGTGGCGTTCCCTTCCGTGGCGAAGATTGGAAGATGCGGCGGGACCGTATCTTCCCTTGCGCATTCGGCGGCGCGCGCCGCCCGCGGTTAGAAAGCTGAGGGAAGAGAGACATGAGCCTAATCATCTCGGGTGTGATCGACGGCCCGCTGTCGGGCGGCGTTCCGAAAGCGATCGAACTCTACGTCGTCGAGGACATCGTCGATCTCTCGATCTTCGGCATCGGCTCGGCCAACAACGGCGGCGGCACCGACGGCGAGGAATTCACCTTCCCCTCCGTCGGCGCGACCGCCGGCTCCTACATCTACGTCGCTTCCGAGGATACCGGCTTCAACAGCTATTTCGGCTTCGATCCGGACTTCACCAGCGGCGCGCTCTCGATCAACGGCGACGACGCGATCGAGCTGTTCCGCAACGGCGTGGTCTATGACGTGTTCGGCGAGATCGACGTCGACGGCACCGGCCAGCCCTGGGAGCATACCGACGGTTGGGCCTACTCGAACGACAACCGCGCGCCGTCGACCAGCTTCAACGTCGCGGAGTGGACGTTCTCGGGTCCGAACGCGCTCGACAACGAGACCACGAACGCGACCGCTTCGACGCCGTTCCCGACCGCGAGTTTCGCCGCGACGCCGGTCGTCGCCGACTTCACGCTCGAGCTGCTGCACATCGCCGATCAGGAAGCGTCGACCGGCGCGATCCTCGACGCGCCGGCGCTCTCGGCGGTCGTCGCCGCGCTGAAGGCGCAGGACATCGGCGACGACGGCCTCGTCGACAACACGCTCTTCCTCTCCTCGGGCGACGCGATCATTCCGGGCGTCTTCTTCGACGCCTCCGCCGCCGCTTTCGGCGCGCCGGGCGTTGCCGACATCCAAATCCAGAACGAGCTCGGCATCCAAGCGATCGCGATCGGCAATCATGAATTCGACTTCGGTCCGGAAGTCCTCGCCGAGCTGATCTCCGGCCGCGCCTACGAAGATGTCGAGGACGCGGACGGCAATCGCATCGGCTTCGAGGACGCCGGCGCTCTCGGCGCGATCTTCGGCGCCGACTTCCAGGGCGCGCTGTTCCCGTATCTCTCGACCAATCTCGACTTCTCGACCAACGAGTACCTGGCGCCGCTCGAGGTCGCCGGCGGCGGCGCGCCGCTGCCGAACACCGTCACCTCCTCGGTCGTCACCGAGGTCAATGGCGAGAAGATCGGCGTCGTCGGCGCGACCACGCCGACGCTGGCCTCGATCTCGTCGCCGGGCACGGTCGGCGTGTTCCCGCAACCTTTCGACTCGACGCCGACCGACGCGCAGCTCGACGCGCTGGCGGCCGAGATCCAGATCGAGGTCGACGCGCTTCTCGCCGCGAACGCCGACATGGATAAGGTCGTCCTGCTCGCGCATATGCAGCAGATCGACATCGAGTTCGCCCTCGCCGAGCGGCTGGTGAACGTCGACGTCATCGTCGCCGGCGGCTCCAACACCCGCCTCTTCGACGACAACGACCGCATCCGCGACGGCGACACGGATCAGGGCCAGTACCCGCAGTTCATCACCAACGCCGGCGGCGCGACCACCGCGGTCGTCAACACCGACGGCAGCTACAAATATGTCGGCCGCCTGGTGATCGACTTCGACGCCGACGGCAACATCATTCCGGGCAGCTACGATCCGACCGTCTCGGGCGCCTACGCGACCGACGCTCAGGGCGTCGCCGATCTCGGCGCCCAAAGCTTGGTCGATCCGGAGATCCAGGCGATCGTCGACGCGATCGAAGAGCAGATCATCCTCGCCGAAAGCAACGTCTTCGGCGTCTCGGACGTCTTCCTGAACGGCAACCGCTCGGGCGGCCCGACTGACGGCGTCCGCACCCAGGAGACCAACCTGGGCAACCTGACCGCCGACGCCAACCTGGCCGAAGCGAAGAAGAGCGACGCCGACGTCGTCCTCTCGCTGAAGAACGGCGGCGGCATCCGCGCGTCGATCGGCGAGACCGTCGTCCTGCCGGGCGACACCGAAGCGACGCGCTTGCCGAACCCCGAGCTCGTGGACGGCGACGGCGACGTCTTCAAGCCGGCCGGCGGCGTCAGCCAGAACGACATCCAGACGACGCTCGCCTTCAACAACGGCCTGGTCGTGTTGACGCTGACGACCGAGGAGATCGTCGCCCTGCTCGAGCACGGCGTCGGCGCGATCCCGGGCGTCTCGGGCCGCTTCCCGCAGGTGGCCGGCGTCGAGTTTTCGTATGATCCGGACTTGCCGGCGGGCGACCGGATCCAGTCGGCCGAGATCGTCGACGGGTCGGGCGCGTCGATCGCCGAGCTGGTGCGCAACGGCGAGATCGTCGACAACGGCGGCGCGCTCTTCAAGCTGGTGACGCTCGACTTCCTCGCGGCCCCGCGCTTCGACGACAGCGGCAATTTCATCGGCGGCGGCGACGGCTATCCGTGGCCGAACACCAACACCGACCCGGCGGTGGGCGAGGTCGGTCCGGACGCCGCGCGCGTCAACCTGACCGTCCTCGAGCAGGACGGCGTCCAGACCGGCGCGGCCACCTTCGCCGACGACGGCACCGAGCAGGACGCGTTGGCCGAGTACCTGAACGACTTCTTCAACCCGGCCAACGGCGGCGTCGCCTACGCCGTCGAGGACGTCGCCGAGAGCGGCGACGAGCGGATCCAGAACCTCAACGAGCGCGACGACACCGTGCTGCCGGCGGAAGTGGTGAACGGCAGCGACGGCGACGACGCGCTCGAAGCCTCGCTCGCGAAGGAGATCTTCAATCTCGGCGACGGCGACGACGAGGTCTCGGGCGCGCCCGAAGAGCTCGACGGCGACGTCCTCGACGGCTTCGGCGACGGCGACAAGATCATCTTCGAAGGCGTGAGCTTCAAGTCGAGCGACATCGACGTGACCCAGGGCTCGGCGATCCTCGGCGTCGACACCGACGGCGACGGCGTCGCCGACACGACCGTCACGCTCGAGGGCGACTTCGAGGGCGTCTCTTTCGCCGCCTCGGGCGTCGCGGGCGGCACCGTCGTCACCTCCTACACGGCGCCCGACCCGGCCAACGTTCTCAAATCCGCGGTCGCCGGCGCGATCGGCCTCAACGGCGCCGAGATCGCGGCCTTCGACGCCGACGCGAAGCGCGCCTTCGTCACCTCGGAGAACGGCCTGCAGGTCGTCGACGCCGCGGACCTCTCGAGCCTGTCCGTGATCGCGACGCTCGATCCGGCGGCGCTCGGCTTCGACGCGTCGGAAATCACCAGCGTCGCGGCCAAGAACGGCGTCGTCGCCGTCGCGCGGCCAGATCCGACCGGCCTCATCGACGGCGAGAACGATCCGTTCTTCGGCGCCGGCCAAGTGCTCTATTACGACGCCGATACGCTCGGCTTCCTCGGCGTCAGCCAGGTCGGCCCGCTGCCGGACATGCTGACCTTCAGCGACGACGGCGCGTATCTGCTCGTCGCCAATGAAGGCCAGTCCTCGGGCGAAGAGAACGAGCCGGACGCGACGCAGAACCCGAACGGCTCGGTTTCGGTGATCGCGATCAACCCGGCCAATCTCACGCTTTCGACCGTGACCACGCTCGACTTCACCGACGCGTCGCTCACCGCCGAGGCGCTCACCGATAAGGGCGTCCGGATCAACCCGAACGCGCCGTCGCCGGCGGCCGACATCGAGCCGGAATACATCACGATCGAAGGCGCCAAGGCCTTCATCACGCTTCAGGAGAACAACGCCGTCGCGGTGATCGAGGACATCGCCAATCCGACGCCGTTCACCATCGACGACATCCAGCCGCTCGGAACGCAGGACTTCAGCAAGACGCTGTTCGATCCGTCGAACGAGGATGGCGGCATCAACCTTCAGAACGCGCCGGTCCAAGGCCTGCGCATGCCGGACGCCGTCGCGAGCTACACGGTCGGCGGCCAGACCTACTACATCACCGCGAATGAAGGCGACGGCCGCGACGTCGACGAGAGCCGCGGCGACGATCTCGTCGACGGCGATCTCTCGAACGGCGAGGTCGACGCGACGGCCTTCGATCAGGCCACGCTCGACGCTCTGGCCGACGACGCCGATCTCGGCCGTCTGAAGTTCTCGAATGTCGACGGCGACACGGACGGCGACGGCCTGATCGAGGAGTTGACCGCCTTCGGCGCGCGGTCGTTCACGATCTTCGACGAGAACGGCAATGTCGTCTTCGACAGCGGCGACGATTTCGCCACCATCACCTCGTCGGTCGTGCCGGAGCTGTTCAACTCGAACGGCGACGCCGGCAGCTTCGACAGCCGCTCGGACGACAAGGGCTCGGAGCCCGAAGCGGTCGAGATCGGCGAGGTCGACGGCCTCATCTACGCCTTTATCGCTCTGGAGCGGGTCGGCGGCGTGATGGTCTACGACGTCACCGATCCGGCCAACTCGAGCTTCGAGCAATATATCCGCGTCGACGGCGATGTCGGTCCGGAAGGCCTCGAGTTCATTCCGGCCGAGGACAGCCCGACCGGCGTCGCGCTGCTGCAGGTGACGAGCGAGGTCTCGGAGACCCTGACCTACATCTCGCTCGAGCCGCGCCTCACCGAGATCAGCGCGATCCAGGGCGAGACCGACTTCACCGACTTCGTCGCCGACACCGGCGGCTTCCCGGTGGTCGGCGTCGACGACCGGTCGCCGCTCGAAGATCAGGTCGTCACGATCCGCGCGATCGTCACGGCGGACATGCAGAACGGCGCCGCCGGGCCGGAGGGCAGCGATCTCAACGGCTTCTTCGTCATGGAGGAGCTCGAGGATCAGGACGGCAATCCGTTCACCTCGGAGGGCCTCTTCATCAACGAAGGCGACGCTCCGGGCGACCTTATCACCGACGTCAATGTCGGCGATCTGGTCGAGATCACCGGCACGGTCGACGAGTTCTTCGGCAACACCGAGCTCGACGCCACCAGCGTCACGGTCGTCTCCTCGGGCAACCCGGTTCCGAACGCGGCCGTGATCGACATGGACGCGATCGGCGTCATGCTCGACGACGACGGCGGCTACGTCGCCGACTTCGAGGCCTTCGAGGGCATGCTCGTCACCATCCCGGAGGCGCTCAGCGTCACCGAGATGTTCAATCTCGACCGCTTCGGCGAGTACCGCGTCAGCGCCGACGGCCGCCCGGCCCAGTTCACCCAGAACAACGATCCGGACGAGGCGGGCTTCGACTTGCATCTGCAGGACGTCGCCAAGCGTTCGATCGTCTTCGACGACGGCGCGACGGTTCAGAACCCGGATCAGCTCGAGATCATCGACGGCGGCAACGGCGTCCTCGACGCCGATGACAGCTTCCGGATGGGCGACACGATCTCGGACGCCACCGGCGTCGTGAACTACAGCTTCGACGAGTTCCGTCTGCAGGATCCGACCGGCGACTACAGCCAGGAGAACCCGCGGCCGGAGACGCCGGCGGATGTCGGCGGCAACCTCAAGGTCGCGAGCTTCAACGTTCTCAACTTCTTCACCACGATCGACGACGGATCGACCGATACGGCGATCGGTCTCGAGCCGCGCGGCGCCGACGATCTGACCCGCTTCGGCGGCGACGCGCCGGCGGGCACGGATCCGAACGCCGAGTTCAACCGCCAGCTCGAGAAGCTGCTCGACGCCGTCGAGGCGATCGACGCCGACATTCTCGGCCTCGTCGAGCTCGAGAACGACTTCGCGCCGGACAGCGACGGCAACGCGATCAAGTTCCTCGTCGAGGCGCTCAACGATCGTCTCGGCGCCGGAACCTACGACTATGTCGATCCGGGCGCGCAGTTCGTCGGCACGGACGCGATCTCGACCGGCCTCATCTTCAAGCCGGCCAAGGTCGCCCAGAAGGGCGAGGCGGCGTTCCTCGTCTTCGAGGAAGCCTCGGCGGCGACGACCTTCGAGACGGCCTCGGCGCTCAACGACTTCGTCAGCTCCGACGACGAGGTCGGAAACTTCGCGCGCAACCGTCCGGCGGTCGCGGCGACCTTCGAGGATGCGAACGGCGCGCCGATCACGGTGGCGGTCAACCACTTCAAGTCGAAGGGCGACAGCAATCTCGAGGACACGTTCCTCGACGCTCAGCGCAACGGCGCGCCGCAGTCCGATATCGACGCGCTCCTCGCCGATCCGAACTATGATCAGGGCGACGGCGCCGGCTTCTGGAACCAGGTCCGCGAGGACGCGGCCCAGGAGCTCGCCGACTGGCTGGCGACCGACCCGACCGGCGCCGGCTCGGAGAACGTCCTCATCGTGGGCGACCTCAACGCCTACGCGCAGGAAGGTCCGCTCAAGATCCTGGCCGACGCCGGCTATATCGACATCGCGCGCGACACGTTCGGCGAGGACGCGCGCTCCTTCGTCTTCGACGGTCAGACGGGCACGCTCGACTACGCGCTCGCCAACGCCGCGCTCTTCGAAAAACTGACCGGCGTCGACGAGTGGCACATCAACGCCGACGAGGCCGACGCGATCGACTACAATCTCGACTTCGGCCGCGATCCGGCCCTCTTCAACGGCGACACGCCGGCGCGGAACTCGGATCACGACCCGGTCATCGTCGGCTTCCAAACCCAGCCGACGATCTTCGGGATCGCCGCGGGCAACGAGAACTTCGACATTCTCGAAGCGGCGCTGCTCGCGACCGGCCTCGACGAGACGCTCGACGATCGGAAGGCGGACTTCACCGTGTTCGCGCCGACCGACGCCGCCTTCACGCTGCTCGCTCAGGATCTCGGCGTCGACACCGACGGTCTCGACGAGGCCGGAGTCGCCGGCGCGATCATCGACGCGCTCACCGCGCTGGCCGGCTCGACGGAAGGCGGTATCGAACTCCTGTCGCAGGTGCTGCTCTACCACGTCTCGCCGGGCGCCAAGACCGTCGCCGAGATCAAGGCGGCGGGCACGGTCGACACCGCGCAGGGCGGCGACATCGGCGTGTCGGGCGACACGCTGATCGACAAGGATCCGGACATCGCCGATCCGAGCTTCGTCGACGGCCTGACCGACATCGAGGCGGTGAACGGCGCGATCCAGGTCATCGACAGGGTCCTCTTGCCGATCGACGCGCCGGCGCCGAAGCCGGATGCGAACGCGCATGTCGAGTTCGACTTCGCCCGCAAGTTCGGCGACAAGTTCGGCTCGAAGGTGATCGTCGCCGAGCTGCATGAGGGCGCGGCGAACCGCCAGGACGACGCGTATGACGACGCGCTTCTCGTCGAGAACTTCGACCGCCATTGGCCGGCGGGCAATAGAGACCTGTGGGGCGACGACGGCGTCGATCTCCTCGACATCGAGGGCGGCGTCTACAGCGGCGCGCCCGCGGACGAGATCGACTTCGTCTCGTCCTGGGAGGCGCGCAAGGCCGGCCGGGGCGAGCGTCTCGACGACGGCGACGTCATCGAGCAGGACGTCGACGCGTTCAAGGTGCGGACGTCGCGCGAGACCGTCGATCCGATGGGAGACGGCGACGATCCCTTCGGCGTCGGCTTCTCCGTCGACAATGACGGCTCGGGCGTCCGCGGCGGCTATGGCGCGCGCGAGAGCGGCTTCGGCGGCGGCAAGGCGATCGAGGACACGGAGTTCTTCTTCATCGACCTCAATGAAGAGACTCTCGCGGGCGTCGACGTCTCGTTCTCGATCGATGTGATCCAAGGGCCGCGGTGGGCGCAGGCTCGGGACGCCGAGACCAAGGCGAATCTGGAGGCGCGCGTCGCCGACGTCACGCTCGACTTCTGGAAGGAGAACCCGGACGGAACCTTCGCGAAGTCCGAGAGCGCGTCGCTCACCGTCGCCGAGAACGACATCGTCGCCTTCGAGAGCGCGGAGCTCTTCGACGCGGTGTCGATCCGGGCGACCGAGGGCGGCGCGGACGACTGGTTCCGCGTCGAGAGCCTCGAGATCGGCCTCTATCTCGAGGACCTCGAGGAAGAGACGCCGAGCTTCGACGACATCGTGTCGGCGTAACCGTCGACCGCTTGCCGGCGCGGATCCCGCGCCCGCGCTCTGCGCCCGGCCCGCCGCTGCGAGCCGGGCGTTTGCGTTTGCGTCCTTCGCCCTGCGCGACGGTCCCGCCTTCTTCCGGGACGTCGCTCCTTTCAGCCGTTCTTGCGGCCGCGCGCCTCCTCCTCCGCCACGTCTTTCGCGGTCGGCGGCGCCCACCCGCGCGCGGCGCTGCTGCTGAAGGCCCGCGTCTCGCCCTTGAGCGCCGCCTCGGTCGCGGCGAGATGCGCGCGCGCTTTCTCGACATAGGCGGCGTTCTCGCCGAGCGGCAGCGCCGGATCATAGAGTTCGGCGAGCTCCGCGATGCTCTTGCGGTCTTCGTCGGTGAATTGCCGCGCCAGGAGCTCGGCCGTGAACGGATGCGCGCCGAGCTGCTCGAGCGCCGCCTGGCCGGCGCGGACGCTGGCGGCGAAAAGCTCGCGGATGACGACGTCGCAGCCGACGCTCTTGAGCTCGTAGTAATGCGGGCGGTTGCGCGCCCGGGCGATCACCTTGAGATGCGGATAGTGCTTCTTCGCGTAGCGCGCGAGCTCGGTCGCCTGCTCGCGCCCGTCGATGGCGATCACCAGCACCGACGCCTCCTCGACGCCGGCGGCGTGCAGAAGGTCGGGCCGCGTCGCGTCGCCGAAATAGGCGCGCAGGTTGAATTGGCGCACGAGCTCGAGCTGCTGCGAGCTGTAGTCGAGCACCGTCGTCTTGTAGCCGACGCCGCGCAGCATGCGGTTGACGACGCCGCCGAAGCGGCCATGGCCGGCGATGATGACCTGGCCTTTCTCCTCGATCGCGTCCGGCTCGCGCTGCTCCTCGCCCTTGAAGCGCGGCGCGATCGCCTTGTCGTAGAGGATGAAGAGCGCCGGCGTCAGCAGCATCGAGATGGCGACGACGAGCAGCAGAAGATCGGCGACGCTCTGCGGCACGACGGCGTTCTGGGTCGTGAAGGACAGGAGCACGAAGCCGAACTCGCCGGCCTGGGCCAAGCCGAGACCGAAGAGCCAGCGATCCGCGCCTCGGATCTCGAAGAGCCGCGCCAGGCCGAGCAGAACCGCGGCCTTGATCGCCATCAGACCGAGCGTGAGGCCGAGCACCGCGCCGATCTCCGCGAACAGAAGATCGAAATTGATCGCGGCGCCGACGGTGATGAAGAACACGCCGAGCAGGATGCCCTTGAAGGGCGCGATGTCGCTCTCGAGCTCGTGCTTGTATTCGCTGTTGGCGAGCACGACGCCGGCGAGAAAGGCGCCGAGGGCGGGCGAGAGCTCGACCAGGCTCATCAAGGCGGCGATGCCGACGACGATCGCGAGCGCGGTGGCGACGAAGATCTCGCGCAGATTCGCCATCGCGATGTAGCGGAAGATCGGCCGCGTCGCGATCGCGCCGCCGACGACCACGACCGCGATCGCGCCGAGCGTGACCAGCGCCTGCGCCCAGCCCGGCAAACCGGCGACGAGGCTCATGCCGCCGTGCTCGTCGTCATGGCCGGCGTCGTGACCGCCGGCGGCGTCCGTCGCGGCGGCCTCGGGCGCCGGGTCCATGAGCTCGGGCATGGCGAGAAGCGGCATCAGCGCCAGCATCGGAATGACGGCGATGTCCTGAAAGAGCAGCACCGAAAACGAGCCGCTGCCGCCGTCGCTCTTCATCAGGCCCTTCTCGTTCAGCGTCTGCAGAACGATCGCCGTCGAGGAGAGCGCGAGCACGAGACCGACGCCGAGCGCGATCGTCCATTCCTGATCGAGCAGGAGCGCCGCGCCCATGACCAGGAGCGTCGTCAAGCCGACCTGAAGGCCGCCGAGCCCGATGAGCCGCGCGCGCATCTCCCAGAGCAGCCTCGGCTCGAGCTCGAGCCCGACCAGAAACAGCATCATCACCACGCCGAACTCGGCGAAATGCTGGATGCTGACGACATCGACGCCGAAGGCGGCGAGAACCGGTCCGATCGCGATGCCGGCGATGAGATAGCCGAGCACCGAGCCGAGGCCGAGCCGCGTCGCGATCGGCACGGCCACGCATCCGGCGGCGAGAAAGATAAAGGTCAGCAGCAGGATGTCGCCCATGGGTCTCTTTCCTTGGCGGCGCCTCGAAGCGGCGGCGGCCCTCGCGTCAGCCGATCGGCAAGGTTTCGTGCGACAGCGTGTCGGCGCGCTCGGCTCTCTCGAAATCGTAGCGGTCGTCGCGGATCGCCTCGAGGAGGCGGCGATAGCCGTCGACATGCCGGTCGAGACGCCCGGCCGCCGTCGGCGCCTTCAGCGATCCGTAGAGGACGTAGGGCGCCGCGAAGCGCATCCGGCAGAGACCGGCCGTCCGTTCGAAGGGCGTGAGGAAGGTGCGCAGCGAGAAGCGCTGATAACCGTCCGGCGCGTAAGCTTCTTCGGGACCGGCGGCGGAGACGGCGAGCATCATCGTCTTGCCGGCGAGCCTGTCGCCGCCCGAGCCGTAGGCGAAGCCGTGCTCGAGGACGAGATCGATCCACTCCTTCACCAGAGAGGGCGAGGAGTACCAGAACACCGGAAATTGGAAGAGAAGGACGTCATGGGCGAGGATCCGCGCCTGCTCGGCGTCGATGTCGATATGGTGCCGCGGATAGATCCGGTAGAGATCGACGAAGCTGATCCCGTCGACGAAGGCCGCCGCCGCCGCCATCGCCTTGTTGACGCGCGAGCGCGCGTGACCGGGATGGGCGTAATAGACTATGAGGCGAGCCATCCGATATCCTTCCGCTCTTCGTCGCCGAGCGACTTTACCGGCGCGGCTGCGCGTCGCCAGGGCCGAGGCCGTATGATGCTGAAAGAAATAGAGACTCCGGGCTACGAGCGCGTCGTCAATATCGACGAGCCGGCGATCGGCCTGACAGGGTTCATCGCCGTCCATTCGACGCGGCTCGGACCGGCGGCCGGCGGGCTGCGCGTGCGCGCCTATGAAAGCGACGCGGCGGCGCTTCAGGACGCGCTGAACCTCGCCCGCGGCATGAGCTTCAAGAACGCCGCCGCGAGCCTGCCCTTGGGCGGCGGCAAGGCGGTGATCAACTCCGAAGCGGGCGCGATGACGCGGGAGCGCTGGCTCGCTTTCGGCGAGGCGGTCGAGGCGCTCGAGGGCGCCTATTGGACGGCCGAGGATATGGGCGTGACGCCCGAGGATCTCGCCGTCGTCGCCGAGCGCGCGTCCTACGTCGCCGGGCTCGCGACCGGCCGCTACGCGAGCGGCGATCCCTCGCCACACACCGCGAAGGGCGTCTTCGACTGCGTGCTCGAGACGCTGAAATGGACGGCGCTCGGGCCCGGGATCCGCGGCAAGCGCGTCGCGCTGCAGGGGCTCGGCCATGTCGGCTACGCGCTCGGCGAGCTGCTCGCGGAGGCCGGCGCGTCGCTCATCGTCGCCGATGTCGACGAGAGCGCCGTCGACCGCGCCGGGGCCGAGCTCGGCGCGACCGCCGTGGAGCCGGACGACATCCACCGCGCCGGGGCGGACGTCTTCGCGCCCTGCGCGATCGGGGGCGTGCTCAACGAGCGGACGATCCCGGAGATCCGCGCGCGCTGCGTCGTCGGCGCCGCCAACAACCAGCTCGCGACGCCGGAGGACGCGCATCGTCTGGCGGCCGCCGGGATCCTCTACGCCCCGGACTACGTCGTGAACAGCGGCGGGATCATCAGCGTCGCGACGGAGGTGCTCCGGATCGAGAACCGCGCGGAATGGGTCGCGGAGCGCCTGGCGACGATCGCGCCGACCCTGGCGGAGATCTTCGCCAAGGCGGAGGCGGAGGGCGCGCCGCCCTCCGAGGCGGCGGACCGCCTGATCGCTTCGCGGCTGGGGCTTTAGAGCAGGATCTGCAACGCCGATGACGCCGTCATCCCGGAAAGCCGCAGGCTTATCCGGGATCCAGGGCCGGTTCGCCGCACGCTCAGCCCCTCGGCCCTGGATCCCGGCTCGGCGCGCTTCGCGCTTGGCCGGGATGACAAGGGCGAG
>CAZPTD010000029.1:0-23863 GCA_964588915.1 uncultured Neomegalonema sp.
CCCCCGCCCGGCGCCGCCATCCCCGCCCTCGTCGCGCTGCGCCCCCGCGCGCCCGGGGCCGCCACGCCCGCCATCGTCGCGACCGGAGCCCGCGAGACCGGTGCCGCCCAGCCCGCCGTCTTCGATATCGTCGAGCGCGAACACGGTGTCCGGCATGATCAGCACGCGCCGGTCCATCACCCGAAGCTCGCCGGCCTCCGCGTCAATCTCTCCGATCGGACCAACCAAAGGGTAGTAACGGGCAAGGTCGATCGCGCAGAGCCGGCCTTCCGCCATCGCCGCGCGTGCGATCAGCACCTCGCCGACTTCGACGCTCTCGACAGGCGCAGATCCCAAGGGCGAGGCGACCTCGGCATCGGGCAAATGCAGCACCCGAAGACCGTTAATGTGGAGCGAGCCGAAACCGGTCACCGCGCCGAGGATCCCGGTGCCGCCGATGCCGCCATCGGTCTCGTCATCGGGATCGCCCGGAAGCGCGGCACATACCTCGGTCGCGTCGGCCATCTGCTCCGGTTCGGGCGGCGCAACTTCGAAGGCTGCGCAGCCGGCCAACAGCGCAGCGAACGCCACAAGGGACAAGCGTTGGGCGATGGGCCAGTTCGGTCTCATTCGTCCGCCTCCTCGTCGCGCCCGGTCCGAAACACGAACGCACCGCATCGGAACCGCTCCGTTGCTTCCGGCTGTCCACGCTCGGCGCGCTGCAATCTCAGCGCCTCGGCATTCAACTCTTCGAGAACCGCCATCTGTCGAGCCCTGGCCAAAGTTTCCAGATGCGCGACCGAGGCCGGCGAAAGCTTGTTGTAATGGACCGCGCGCTCGAAAAACGGGCCGGGCGCCGGTGCTGCCATCAGGTTTTGCGTCGCCGCTTCGGCATGGTCACCGAGATTCGCGCTGTAATAAGCCAGAAGCAGGCCCTCGTTGCCGCTCGGCACCAGACTGTCGGCGGTCAGCGCCACGCGGTCGGTGTCCGCATCGTGCTCCGCGAGCCCCAGGCGCAGCATCTCGTCGAGAATCGTTCGCGGATGCACATCCTTGCCGACCTCGAGCACCAGCGTCTCGAAGGAATTCTCGCCCATGCGCAGCAATGCAAGCGGGCCGCCATCTTCGGCGAAGCGGGCATCCGAGGTCCAAAGCGCGATAACCCGCGGGATCGGGCCCATGCTCCTCGGCCCGTCATCTTGCGACTCAGCATCTCGGATCGTGCGGATATCGCGGCGCTGGAGCCCGGTAAGGATCGAAATGCGGCTGTCGGTCATGCGTTTTCCCGCAATGCCGAAATGGGAAATCGCCTCCGATACAAAAAGCTCCTTGAGCAGTTCGGTCAGCACAGGGTAACTGAGTCCGCGGGCAATCATCGCGCGGACGATTGGGCGGAGGACCCGTCTCATTGTTTGGCGAATGCGGTCGCTCGTCATCCGCAGCGCTCCTGGCTCATAAATGGGCGGATAGCCCATTCACGGGTTGACCGCAAGCCCTTCCCCTGGCATACACATCCCTGGGCAGATTGCACATCCGGGAGAACTCCAATGCTGTTCGACATCCTTACTGGCGAGACGACCCTCGCCGATCGGCTTCAAGAAATCCGCGAAAATCTCGAAGAGCGTTTTGGTGAGACCCGCCAGAACCTGGAAGATCGCCTCGACGATTTTCGCGCTCTGAAAGAGCAGAACGATCCCGACCGGCTCGAGCTTATCGACTTCGACAGCTCGGAGGATTGGACGGTTGGCGAGTCGGAGAACGGCCGCGTCGTGATCACCGGGCCGAACGGCAACAGCCGTGAAACCATCCTCGACTATGGCGACGACACCGACAGCTTCGAGGACATCGGCAACACCCTGCGCGACCGCATCGAAAACCGCGAAGCGGATTTCGAAGCGCTGAAGGGTCTGACCGGCGAGCAGGACGAGCTCGAGGCCAGCGACCTCGACGCGTCCGGTGATTTCAACATCAGCGAGTCGGAAGACGGCAACGCGGTGATCGAGCTGCGCCTGATCAGCTTCGAGACCAGCCTTGAGTTCGCCGAGTACGACAGCTTCCAGGATCTCGTCGACCGCCTCGACGAAATCGATCTCGATTTCGGCGACGATGACGACGACGACGACGACACAGCCGAGGAAACCCCGGTCGAAGAGACCCCGCTGGAAGAGGCCGCTTCCGCGGGCCGCGAGCTGCTCGCCGACATCCTCGACGGCATCTGATCGCGCCTCAGCGCACCCGGCCGGGCTCGCGGAGCTGCACTGCCCGGCCTCCCACCCAGACGGCGACAATCCGCGGGCCGGACGGCGTTTCGGCCAGCGCAATCACATCGGCCCTTCCTCCCTCAGAGGCGATCACGCCACGGTCGCGCAAGCCTGCCGCCGCGGCCGGCCCGGCGCTCACGACCGGCCAATGGGCGACAAGACCCAGCCGCGCCACGGCCCTGAGCTGGGCAGGATAGTAATAGTCAGAGGCCAGCGCCGAGCAGAGACCGCGCCGGATGGCGGGCTCCGCATCGATTGCGCCGGTATGGCTGCCCCCCCGCAAGACGTTGGGTGCGCCCAATATCGTGGGCTCCCCAGCCGCCACGGCCTCCGCTGCGGTGTCGAAGGTCATGGGAAACTCGGAGACCCCGATGCCGATGCTTCGGTTGCGCCGACGCTCCTGCGGCGTCCGTTCGTCATGGGCGAAGCAAGCAACCCCCGCCGCTCCGGCCGCACGCGCGAGGTGTTCGACGGCCGCGGGAACCTCGGCCGACCGGGCGGCGACCCGTCCGACGAGCTCGGCGAATTCGGCCTCGGAAATACCGGCGCGCTTGGCAAGCTCGGGGAACTTCGCGGCGCGGCGCTGCCCCTCGAGGAGCGGCGTGAGATGGTCGTTGAACGCGAGCACGGGCGAGGGGGCCTCCTGGAGCCAGGCCGTGATTTCGTCGACGACGTCGAGCGCAAAGATCTCCCAGCGGATCTGCAGTCGGATATCCGCAGACAGCCAAGGGCCAAGCCGCGTCAAGGCCGCCCTAAGCGCCCGGGCCGTCTCGATGCTCCGCAAGCCGGGCTCCCAGGAAACGGTCACAGCGAGATAGGCGGTGGTGATCCCGTTCGCCACGAGCTGGGCGTCGACCTCCATCAGCGCCGTTTCGAGATCGACCTGCACCCCGAGGCGCGGCATCAGCACCCGCTCGAAGCCATCGCCATGGACATCGACGATGCCCGGGGCGAGGAGCAGCCCGCTGGCATCGAAGCCGCGCGTGCCCGCAACCTCTTCCGACGCAGGCCCGACAGCTGCGATCCGCCCGTTTGCGATCGCAATCGCCGCGTCCTGAGCGCCTCCGTCGCCGATCACACGGCCGCCCGTCAGACACCACCGCTCGTCCATGGCCCCGCCTCCCGCTCGGTTCGTGCCAGCCTCTAGCCCGCGGGCACAGGTCGATCCAGCCCGCAAATGGGGACATCACGGCGGATAAGTCCTCGGTGAACCGATGTGATGCTTGTCCGGCACCGCCGAGATTAAATCTGAGGCCGGCCGCTGGGACGCCCAGCGCGCCAAAGAGTCAGCGACATCACAGAGGACATTCCAATGCGCAAACTCGCTCTCGGCGCGCTCCTGGCCGCCACCCTCGCCGCCCCGGCCATTGCCGGCAATCAGCTCGCCACCGCCATCGGCGGCTATGACGCGGTTTCCTATCGCTCCGGCGAGCCGACCCGCGGCGAGGCCCGCTTCAACCACTTCTGGAACGGTGCCGTCTGGTACTTCTCGAGCCTGGAGAACCGCGACAGCTTCGCCGCGGATCCGGAAGCCTATGCCCCCTCCTTCGACGGCTACTGCGCCTGGGCGGCCTCCCAGGGCTATAAGGCGCCAGGCGATCCGCTGGTCTACGAGCTCGTCGACGACCGGCTGTTCCTGCAAGTGCACCCGCGCGCACAGGAGCTGTGGCTCGAAGACGTGCCCGCCCATATCGCCCAGGGCGACGAGAACTGGCCGCGCATCCATCCGTTCTGATCGGGCAGGCCGCACAGTCCTGAGGGGGCGGGCCGGGGGGCGGACGAGTTGCCCGCCGGTCTCGCCTCCCGGGTGAACCACCCAGGGGATCCTAACACGAGAGGTTGTCTCAGCGCCGCACAATGGTCATCCTCGGCTCGGAGTATCGACGGAGGGATGTGATGCTGAGATCCGTGGTGGCCCTGGCGGCCCTCGTCACCAGCGGCCTCGCGGCGCCGACTGCGGCGCCGGCGGACGGGCTGTCACCCGACTTCGAGCACCTCGCCGATGCTGCCGTTGCGGCGCTGCCGGCACAGGGGACGTTGAAGATCGCGCTCCGGGCGGGAGCGGCGGGGGCTGATATGGCGGCGGGATCGCGCTGCGCCGCGCTCTCCAACGCGCTGGAACGTCGGATGCGCGGTCACCTAGCGGCTGCACTCGGCGACGGATCACAGCGCATGAGCGAAACCGCGGCCGACCAGCTGGGGCGTCGGGACCTGGCCATCGACCTCGCTTGGAGCCATGGGCTGGGGAGCCTCGAAGTCCTGGGGACACTCAGGCTCGGGTCAGGCGGACCGGTGACGGCGCGGTCTTTCGCAACGATGCCGCTTGCGCGGCTTTCGCAGCCTGAACGGGCTTGCCTGGGGCCTGCAGAAAGCACCGAGCCCGCCGAGCCCGTGACGGAGACAATGAGCAGTGCCGTCGCGACGGTGCCGCTTCTCGTCGCTGCCGCCCCGTTGGCCTACGGCGTCCGTTTGGTCCCCGAGATGGTAACGGAAAAGCCTTGGCCCGCGGATGCCCGTCCCGAGGGCACCTTCATGGACATCTCCGAGCTCTTTGGCGCCGCAGACGGCACGGCAGACGCGGAGATCCAGGGCCCGGTCGTGATCCGCTCGATGGCGCAGGGCGAGCCGGTGCTCGCCTCGAAGATATCCCGACCGCCGGATACCACCCCGGGCCCTGCCGCGCGACAGGCGGTGGCGCCGTTTGCAATCACCCTAGACCCGGACTCACCGGTTCCCGCCTTCCTCGCGGCCGGGGACAGGGTGGACATCCTTCTGCTCAGCCGAACCCGGGCAGGCGAGACAGAAGCCAATGTGATCGTCGCCGACCGCGCCGTCATCGCCGTTGAGAGCGATGCAGAGGCCGGCGGTATCATCACCGTCGCGGTGACCGAAGCCGAAGCGCAAAAGATCGCGCTGGCCAATACCATCGGCCGGGTGGATCTCACGCTGCGCGGCTTGGAGCACAGCCGCCCCAGGGACGGCGACACAGGGGAGACGATCGGGGATACCGCAACGGAATAGGCCCCAGGATTGGCCCCCGGCCTGCGCGATGGTCATCGGGCTGTCACCTTTGATGGGTATAGACATGTCGCATGCCATCGCAGGAGGGACACCCCATGCTCCGTAGCCTTCTCGCCGCGCTCACCGTGGCCATCACGCTGCCCGCCGCCGCCGAGCCCTATAAATTCGCCGTGACCGATATCGAGGGCCTCGAAGCGCTCGCCACCGAGTTCGGCGCCTTCGAGACAAAGCTCGAAGAGATCACCGGGCTTGATCTCGAACTCTTCCCGGTCTCCTCGCGCACTGCAGCCGTCGAGGCGATGAACGCGGAGCAGGTCGATTTCGTGCTCACCGGTCCGGCCGAATACGTCGTCATCAAGGAACTCGCCGACCCCGAGATCGTCGTGGGCTGGCAGCGCCCGGACTATTTCGCGCAGATCGTCGTCCTCGCCGACGGTCCGATCAAATCGGCCCAGGACCTCGAAGGCGAGATCGTGACCTTCGGCTCGGTCGGCTCCACCTCGCAGCATCTCGGCCCCGCCCAGGCGCTCGCCGATCTCGGCCTCGTCTACAACGAAGACTACACGCCACAGATCATCCAGCGTAACGTCGCCGTCGAGGCGCTGATCCGCGGCGATATCGCCGGCGTCGGCATGAATTTCGGCCACCTCAACCGCGTGCGTGCAGCGTTCCCGGACACCGCTTTCACCGTCGTCGCCCGTGGCCGCGACCTGCCGAACGACATCCTGGTCGCGCGCAAGGGCCTCGATGCGGAGGCGCTCGAGGCCGTGCGCACGGCCTTCGCCGAGCAGGGCGCCGATCTCATGGAGGCCGTGCTGCAGGGCGAGGACAACCAGAAGTACAAAGGCGGCTTCTTCCTGAAGTCGATCGACGACAGTGACTACGATTACGTCCGCGCGATGTACAACACCATCGGCGTCGACACCTTCTCCGCTTTCGTCGGCGACTGATCGGGTGAGCCCCACCCATGACAGCGCGGCGGCCGCAGCGACGGCCGCCGACACCACGGCTCAGCCCGCAATCGAGGCCCGGGGCGTAAGCCTCTCCTACGGCCAGACGCGGGTATTCTCGGATGTCCGACTGCGGGTGGGCGCAAATGAACGCGTGGCGCTCATCGGCCCCAACGGTGCCGGAAAGACCAGCCTGCTGCGCGCCCTCATCGGCCTGACCCCGGCACAAGGCGAGATCCACGTCCTTGGCGAACCGCTGACGAGCCCCCGCGCGCGCGCCAGGGTCAGGCGGCGCACGGGCTATGTTTTCCAGAAGCACTGTCTGGTGCGCCGACGCACGGCGCTCTCCAACGTCATCCACGGGCTCCTCGGCCAACCCGGCGGCTGGGGGGCTTGGTCTGAGATGTTCGCCCCGCGCGCCTGGCGCTCAGCCGCGATGGCGGCGCTCGAGGATGTCCGTCTCGCCGATAAGGCAGGCGCCCGCGCCGACCGGCTCTCAGGCGGCCAAGCCCAGCGCGTGGCGATTGCCCGGGCCCTTGTCGCCCGTCCGAGCCTGGTGATCGCCGACGAGCCGACGGCCTCCCTCGATCCCGCTGCTGGCGACGAGGTAATGGCGCTGTTCTCCGGCCTTGTTGCCGAGCGGGGCATCGCGCTGCTCTACACCACCCATGACATGGCCCATGCGGTCGCCCATTCCGACCGGGTCGTCGCGCTGAAAGACGGGCGGATCCTTCTCGACATCCCCTCGGCCCAGGCCGACACCGCACAATTGGCCGAGGTCTTCGGTGACTGAGCGCAGCCCGCTTCCCCCGCCCGGGCGCTTCGAGCGGGTCTCGGCGTTGAATTTCGCGCTGCTCGTGGCCGTGGGCGCGGTCATCTTGGCCTCGGTCGGCGACGTGGCCCCCTCGGTGGGTCGCTTGATCGACGGCGTGCCCCGGATCGTGAACCTGGTCGACAGGATGCTGCCGCCTGACACCGATCCCCGGTTTCTGGAGCGCATGTTCTGGCGGATCGTCGAAACCTTGCAGATCGCGCTGGTCGGAACGGCGATCGGCGTGCTGATCAGCGTCCCCTTTGCTTGGGGCGCCGCGCGGGGGGTAAGCCCCTTCGGCCCGGGCGCCTTCCTGTTCCGCGCCGTGATCTCGCTCGCCCGCACCGTGCCGGATCTCGTCTGGGCGCTGATCTTTGTCTCCGCCGTGGGGCTGGGGGCGGTGGCGGGCACGCTCACCATCGTCGTCGACACGCTTGGCTTCTGCGGGCGCTTCTTCGCCGAGGCGATGGAGGACGCCGAGAAGGAGCCGCAGGAGGCGCTGCAGAGCTTCGGCGCCTCGCGCTTTTCGGTGCTGATGGGCTCGGTGATCCCCGATGCGCTGCCTTCGATGATCAATACCACGCTCTTCGCGCTCGAGAAGGCGGTGCGCAGCTCCGTGGTGCTGGGGCTGGTCGGTGCCGGAGGGATCGGCCAGGAACTCAAGACGGCCTTCGACCTCTTCGACTATCCCAAGGCCTCAGCGATCATCCTCGCCATTTTCGCCATCGTTCTGGTGATGGAATATGTGACCGACCGGCTCCGCGCCAAAGTTCAGTAAGCTAGAGGCCAAAACATGATGCCGACCTCGCCCCCGCCGCGGCCCCTGCCGTCCTTCCTCGCCTTCGGGATCCGCGACGCGCTGATCGTCGGCGGGGGTATCGTAGCCCTGGTCGGGACCGTGTTCTTCACGGTCGGCATGGTCATGCTGGCCGAAGAGCGACGCTTCGGCGCCGAGGGCATTCAGGTGACAGGGACCGTGCTCGAGAAGCAGAGCCTGCGCCAGCGCACAAGCGACGGGGATTATCGGCGGGTCTATCGGGTGCGCTACAACTTCGACTGGGGCTATGGGCCGCTCCTTGAGGGCAGCAGCTCGGTCGGTGCGCGGGTCTATGGCGAGCTGGAGGAGGGCGGCCCCGTCGAGATCGTCTTTCTGGAAAGCAACCCGGGCGAGAACCGGCTCGCGACCGGCGGGAGCGCGACGGCCGCGATTATCTTCGGGGTGATCGGCGGGCTAAGCGCCACGATCGGAGGGACAATCTGCGCCATCGGCCTGCGCCGGGTGCGGCGGCTGCGGCGGATCCTAGCGACAGGGCTGCCGGTCGAGGCTCGGGTCACCGCAGTCGAGGCGACCAATGTCACCTACAACAAGGTCCGACTTCACAGGCTGCTTTATGCCTATGAAGGCCCCAATGGCGAACATGTCACGGGCCGAAGCCGCAACCGCCGTCCAGAGGCTTTCGGCGGGCTCTTCCCAGGCGCGAAGACCAAAGTTCTGACCGATCGCACCGCGCCTCATGAGAGCGTGTGGGCCGGCGATATCGAGCTCTTCCGGCTCTGACACCCGAACGGAGGGCCGGCCGCCTAGTAGCTGTAGTCCGCATAGATGCGGTTCAGATCGCCAGCCCAGTCGCCCTCAAATCGGGCAAGCAGCTCCTCGGCCGGGGTCTGTCCGGTCGAGACCGTCTCGTGCAGGGCAGAGAGGAAGTGACTCTCGTCCCGATCGAAATCGCTGGCCCGGGCCCGCGCCTTCAACCCGGTCTTGGAGATCAGCAGAAGCTCACCGGCGATGTCGCGCAAGTTGCGACCCCGGATCTCGGCCTTGAGCCCCATCACAGACGCGTCGATGCGGAGCTGGTCCCGCTCTTCCGCCGTCCAACCGCGGCAGAGATCCCACGCGGCATCGAGCGAGGCTTGGTCGTAAATCAGCCCGACCCAAAACGCCGGTAGCGCACAGAGCCTGCGCCACGGACCGCCATCGGCGCCGCGCATCTCGATGAATTTCTTGATGCGCGCCTCGGGGAAGATCGTCGTGAGGTGATCCGCCCAATCCGAGAGCGTCGGCGTCTCTCCTGGCAGCGCCGGCAGCCGACCCTCCAGAAAATCCCGGAAGGACTGGCCGAGCGCATCCACATAGACGCCGTTGCGGTAGACAAAATACATCGGCACATCGAGCGCATAGTCGACCCACCGTTCGAAGCCGAAACCATCCTCGAAAACGAAGGGCAGCATGCCTGTGCGATCGGCATCGAGGTCGCGCCAAACCCGAGAGCGGTAGGACAGCAGCCCAGCGGGCGCCCCCTCCCAAAACGGCGAATTGGCAAAGAGCGCGGTGGCAACCGGCTGAAGCGCAAGCGCCACCCGGAGCTTCTGGACCATGTCGCTCTCTGAGGCGAAGTCGAGATTCACCTGCACGGTGCAGGTCCGGTACATCATGTGGGTGCCGTGGGTGCCGACGCGACCCATATAATCGGTCATCAGCCGGTAGCGGCCCTTAGGCATCACGGGCATATCCGCGTGCCGCCAGATCGGCGCGGCACCCAGGCCGATGAAACCGGCGCCGATCGCATCGGCCACCTCCTTAACCTCGCGCAGATGCTCGTTCACCTCGTCGCAGGTCTGGTGGATGGTCTCGAGCGGCGCGCCGGAGAGCTCGAGCTGGCCGCCCGGCTCGAGCGAGACGTTGGCGCCGCCCTTCTTCAGCCCGATGATCGCGCCGTTCTCTTCGATCGGTCGCCAGCCATGCTGATCGCGCAGCTCCTCGAGCACCGTCCGAATGGAGCGCGGGCCCTCATAGGGCAGCGGCCGGAGCGTCTTGGCGCAGAAGGCGAATTTCTCGTGCTCGGTGCCGATGCGCCATTGCTCGGGCGGCTTGCAGCCGCCTTCGAGATACTCAGTCAGCTGTTCGCGACGCTCGATCGGGCCGCCGCCCTGCTGAGGAATGGACATTCGACGGCTCCATCGCGGCTCTGTACCTTCAAACCGATAGGGCGCCGCGAACTCGGCTGGCAAGGGCGCTGAAGCGCGTCGACGGTCGCGGCGTTGCGGCGTTACGTCTCGGCGGGCTCGGGCCGCCAGTCGCCGCAGACGTCCTGCCAGATCGCCAGGGCGGCGGCGGCGGCGGTGTCGGCGCGCAGAATGCGCGGCCCGAGCGCGACCGGCGTGACGAAGAGCATGCCGGCGAGCAGGCGCCGCTCATCGGGCGCGAAGCCGCCCTCCGGCCCGACCAGGATCGCCGCCGGCGCGCGCTTGCCCTTCGCCGCCGCCGAGAGCGGCCGCGCCTCGCGGCTCTCGTCGCAGAAGTAGAGCGCGCGCCGCGGATCCCAGGCGGCGAGCGCCGTCTCGAGGCGCTCCGGCTCGGCGACCTCCGGCGCGAAGACGAGATCGCATTGCTCGGCCGCCTCGATCGCGTGCGCCTGCAGCCGGTCGACGTTGACGCGGTCGGATTGGGTGCGGCGCGTCGTGATCGGCAAGATGCGCCGGCAGCCGAGCTCGGCGGCCTTCTCGACGATGAAGTCGGTCCGCGCCTTCTTGATCGGCGCGATGAGGAGCCTGTGGTCGGGCGGCGGCGCCGGCGGCCGGAGCCGCTCGGCGATCGCGAGCCGCCCGCCGCGCTTGTTGGCGAGCGCGACCTCGGCGCGCCATTCGCCGTCGCGGCCGTTGAAGACGCGGCAGGCCTCGCCGGCGCCGAGCCGCATCACCGCGAAGAGATAGTTCGAGGCGTCGCGGTCGAGGTCGAGCTCGACGCCCGCCGCGAGCGTCGCGTTCAGATGCAGCCGCGGGCCGCTCGGCGCGGGCTTCTCGGGATCGTCGCTCGGCACGGGCGTCTCGCCTCCTTGCGGCCTTCGCGAGGTCGGCGCTCTCCGATCTCGGGTCGTTGCGGCGAAAATCGCCGCGCCCCTGTGGCCATGGCGCGGTCGGGGGCGATATGAGACCTCATAACGCGAAGCCCGGCAAGGCGCGACGACGGAACGATCGATGAGCGGATTCGAGAGCTACGACACGGCGGCCGACGGCTCGCCGACGGCGCGGCGCCGGAGCGCCGAGACCGAGGCGCCGCCGCGCTTCGACGCCGTCGCCGACGCGCCCGCGGGCAATTGGGTCGACGCCGGCGCGCCGAACAAGCTTCAGCCCTATCTCCGGCTCGCGCGCTTCGACCGATCGATCGGCTCTTGGCTGCTGCTATTGCCGGGCTGGCAGTCGATCGCGCTCGCCGGCGGCGCCGTCGATTGGGACGCGCGCCGCCTCGCGACCTATGGTTGGCTCGATGTCGGCTGGCTGTTTCTGGCCTTCTTCATCGGCGCCTTCGTGATGCGCGGCGCCGGCTGCGTGCTCAACGACATCGTCGACCGCGACATCGACCGCCGCGTGGCGCGGACCCGGTCGCGGCCGCTGGCGAGCGGCGCGGTGAAGCTCTGGCAAGCGGCGCTGCTGCTCGTCGGCTTGAGCTTGGTCGGGCTCGGCCTGCTGCTCACTTTCAACGGCTTCTCGATCCTGATCGGCGTGCTCGCGCTCGTTCCGGTCGCGGTCTATCCGTTCATGAAGCGCGTCACCTTCTTTCCGCAGTTCTTCCTCGGGCTCGCCTTCAGCTGGGGCGCGCTCCTCGGCTGGGCGACGATGGCCGCCGGGCTCGATTGGGCGCCGATCCTGCTTTATTTGAGCGGCATCGCGTGGGTGATGGGCTACGACACGATCTATGCGCATCAGGACCGCGAGGACGACGCGCTCATCGGCGTGAAGTCGACCGCGATCTTCTTCGGCGAGGCGAGCCGCGGAGCGGTCGCGGCTTTCTACGGCGGCGCGGTCTTGTTCGCGGCGCTCGCCGGGCTCGTCGCCGGCCTCGGCCCGTGGTTCTGGCTCGGCCTCGGCTGCTACGCGGTTCATCTTTGCGTGCAGGTCCTGCGGCTCGACATCCACAATCCCGGCCTCTGCCACGCGCTCTTCAAATCGAACCGCGACGCCGGCCTGCTCCTCTTCGGCGGGATCATCCTGGGCGGAATCTGAGCGGCGGGCCGGACCGGCGGCGGCGTCACCGCCCGTCGCGGTCGAGGCGGCGCTTCACGCTCTTGAGGAAGAACCAAACGAGCAGGACCACCGGCGCGACCAGGAGCGCGTTGAGCGTGGTCTCGCCGATCCCGAGCCAGTCGCCCAAAGGTCGGAGCGCGAAGCCGGCGAGGCCGACGGCGTAGTAGCTGATCGCGACCACGGAGAGGCCCTCCACCGTCTCCTGGAGCCTGAGCTGCAGCTGCGCGCGCCGGTTCATCGATTCGAGCAGCTTCTGGTTCTGCGCCTCCAACGAGACGTCGACCCGCGTCCGCAAGAGGTTGGCCGCCCGGCTCACGCGGTCGGTCAACCCGTCGAGCCGGTTCGAGGCGGCCGCGCAGGTCCGCATCGCCGGCTTGAAGCGCCGGGCCATGAACTCCTTGAAGAGCTGCCGATTGCCGACCCGCTCTTCGCGGATCGCTTCGAGCCGCTCCCAGACGATCGCCTCGTAGGCGCGGGCCGCGTCGAAGCGATAGGCGGTCTCGGCCTTGATCTTCTCGAGCTCGGCGGCGATCTCGGTCAGCCGATCGAGGGTCACGCGCTCGGCCTCGGAGCCGCCCGCGTCGCTGGGCGATCGCGGTCCGGCGATGTCGGCGGCGATCTCCGAGAGCGCGCTCTCGGCGGCGTTCAGCCGCGGCGTCAGCCGTCGCGCTTCGGGCAAGGCGAGCATCGCCATCACGCGATAGGTCTCGATCTCGATCAGACGCTGCGCGATGCGTCCGAGCCGGCGCGGCCCGATTCCGGCGAGCGCGATGAGCGCGAAGCGGACATAGCCGTTCGGATCGATGCGGAAATCGCCGAGCGCCAGCGCCTCGCGGTCGGTGATCGCCGCTTGCGCCGCGCTCGACGCGTCGAAATGCTTGATCAGCCGGCTGGTCGCCGCCTCGGCCGCCTTGAGGTCTTCGGCCGCCTCGATATGGACGAGCGTCGCGCAAATCGCCGGTCCGGACGCCGCTTCGAGCCATTCCTGCGACACCCGCTCGGCGAGCCAAGGCTGGAACGGCTCTTCGGGCGACGCGGCCGCCGTCAGCGTGACGGAGCTGAACTCCGTGTGACGCTCCCATTTGACGCGGATCCCGGCGACCTCGACCTGATGGTGACTCGGCGCGCGGCCGTCCTCATGCGGCTGCAGCGCCGGCGCGCCGAGATCGCGCAGCAGGCGGTTCAGATGGTCGAGCTCCGCCTCGGCGCTCCGCATGGCCGCGCCTTGCTCCGGGGCGAAGGCGAAGTTCAGCATCTCCGCCGGCGCCGCCAGCGGCGCGAAAGGCCTGGCGTGGAGCTCGTCGGCGAGCGGACGTCGAAGTTGGTGTTGCGGCGGTCTGCGCATCCGAGCGGCTTACGGCGCCGCCGCCGCGGCGATCAACGGTCTCATCAGAACCCCTCCCTTTCGCGGCGCCGGCGGGCCGCTCCAAGTCCCTCTTCGCAGCATCCGGTCTCCGCGCGCGCCAAAAGCGCTTTTCGAGCCCGCGGCGGCTCAGAAGACCCAGAGCGAGCCGATGGTCGTTCCCGGCCTGTAGTCCTCCGTGCGCTGCAGCTCGACGCCGTTCTCGTCGACCGGATAGACGCCGAAACGCTCGCCGAACGTCTCGTCGCCCGGCTCCGCGAAGCCGCCGCGCGCGAGGATCCCGACCGGCCCGTTCTCGAAGAAGATGAACTCGCGCCCCTCATTGTCCAGGCTGTAGCCGAGCGTCGGCGCGCCCCAATGTCGCGCGGCCTCGTCGAGCGGCATGCCGACACGGACGCCGTTCTGCGCCGTCAGCTTCCCGCTCAACACGACGAAGACGAAGATCTCCGAATAGTCGCGATACTCCTCCTCGGCCCAGACCAGCGCGCAGAAGAGCCGCTCCCCTTCGTCGGACGCGCAGAGGGCGGAGATGTCGACCATGAAGCGCGGCTCATAGACCCACTCGACGCCGCTGACGGCGGCGCGCGCCTGGCCGAGCGACATGCCGATCTCGGCCTCCATGACCCGTCTCCCGTCGATGTCGGGACCGCTCTGCGCGAGGGCGGGCCCGCTCGCCAATGCGATGATCAGCGCCGCGCCGTGCGCCCGTCTCGAAGCCTTCGTCATGTCCGCCTCCGTCAGCCTTGCGCCGATCATTCGGCGGCGGCCGCTCCGGCTTGCGCGGCCTCCGGCGTCTGATCGATCGCCTCCAGTCGTTTCGCGGCCTTGTCGGCGGAAAGCCCGACCAGCCGCACGTCTTCGACGATCTGATCGAAGCGGCCGGACAATTTTTGGGCGCGTTCGGCCAATCTTCGGACATCCGCGCCGAGGAGGCCGAGCTCGCGCCTGAGATCGCCGGACTGCTCCTGGAGCTTCGCGTCGCGCAGGATCGCGCGCATGGTGACGAGCGTCGCCATCAAGGTTGTCGGCGAGACCATCCAGACCCGGCGCTCGAAGCCTTCGCGGACGACCTCCGGAAAGCGCGCGTGCGCCTCGGCGAAGACGGCCTCGGAAGGCAGAAAGAGAATGGCGCCGTCCGCGGTCTCGGCGGGCTCGACATATTTCGCGACCTCCTTGATCCGCTCGCGAAGCGACGCGCGGAAGGCGCTCGCCGCCTGCCGGCGCGCCGTCTCGTCGTCGGCCTCGATCATGCGCCGATAGGCGTCGAGCGGATATTTGGCGTCGACCGGCACCGCGCCCGGCGGATCCGGCAGCTTGATGAGCGCGTCGACGCGCAAGCCGTTCGAGAGCGTCGCCTGGAAGGCGTAGGCCGAAGGCGGCAGCGCCGAGCCGACGAGATCCTGGAGCTGGACCTCGCCGAACGCGCCGCGCGACGGGTTGTTGGTGAGAATGTCCTGAAGGCCGAGCACGTCGCCCGAGAGCTTCTCGATATTGGCCTGGGCGCGGTCGACGGCGGCGAGCCTCTGCCCGAGCGCCGCGCCGGTCTCGGCGACGCGGCCGCCGCGCGCGTCGAGCCGAGCCTCGAGCGCGCGCCGGTCGGCGTCGCCGGCGCCCTTGATCTCGCTGAGCGACTCGGCGAGGCGGGCGAGCTCCGGCGCCATGTCCGGCGGCGCCGGCGGGCGGCGACGCAGCGCGATCGCGAGGAGCGCCGTCACCGCGGCGACGAGCGCGGCCGCGGCGGCGCCGAGGGCGATCGCCAAGGTCGGATCCGCCGCCAGCGCCTCTGTGAGCTTCTCCACGCCTCGGCTCCGGTCAGCTGCGGCCGAAGAGCCGCTCGAGATCGGCGAGGCTCAATTGCACGACGGTCGGCCGTCCGTGATTGCATTGCGCGCTGTTCGGCGTCGCCTCCATCTCGCGCAGGAGCGCGTTCATCTCGTCGAGCGAGAGCCTGCGCCCGGCGCGGACCGAGCCGTGGCACGCCATCGACGAGCAGACCGCCTCGAGCTTGTCGCGAAGCGACCGGCCGTCGCCGCCCTCCAGGAGCTCGTCGGCGACGTCCTCGACCAGCTTCTTCGCATCGGCCTGGCCGAGCGCGGCGGGCGTCGCGCGCACGCAGATCGCCGCGCCGCCGAAGGGCTCCACGACGAGGCCGAGCTTGCCGAGAGACTCCGCCTCGGCGGCGAGCGCCTCGGCCGCGACCGGCTCGAGCTCGACGACGTCCGGGATGAGCAGATGCTGCGCCGGCGCGGCTGAGCCGGTCGCGAGCGCCTCGTCGAGCCGGGCCTTCAACCTCTCGAAGACGAGCCGCTCATGGGCCGCGTGCTGGTCGACGAGCGCGACGCCGCCCGCCGTCTGCGCGACGATGAAGGCGTCGTGGAGCTGCGCGCGGGCGACGCCGAGCGGACGGTCGTCGGCGGCGCCGGTCTCGGGCGCGATCGCCGGCGCGTCCGGCGCCGAACGTCCGTCGATCATCTCCGGCGTCCAGAGCGGGCCGTCCTCGGGCTCGGCGAGCGCGCCGGAGCGGATCGGCGGCGTCGGATAGACCGGCCGCGCGCCGAGGCCGCCGCCGCCGCCCGAAAAGCGGCCGAGCGCCGCCGCGGAGAGCGTCGTCGCGGTGCGGACGCCGGCCTCGGCGAGCGCGTGCTTGAGCGCCGAGACGATGAGGCCGCGCACGAGCCCCGACTCGCGGAAGCGCACTTCCGTCTTCGCCGGATGGACGTTGACGTCGACCTGCCGCGGCTCGAGCTCGACGAAGAGCGCGACGACCGGATGCCGGCCCTGCGGGCAGAGGTCGCCATAGGCGCCGCGGAGCGCGCCGAGCACCAGGCGGTCGCGGATCGGGCGGCCGTTGACGAACAGAAACTGCGCCGACGGCGTCGCGCGGTGGAGCGTCGGCAGGCCGGCGTAGCCCGTGAGCCGCACGCCTTCGCGCGTCGCGTCGATCGCGACGGCGCTCTCGCGGAAGTCGCCGCCCATGATCCGCGTCAGCCGGTCGAGCCGGCTCTCGCCCGGCGGCGCGCGAAAGAGCGCGCGCTCGGCGCCGTCGCGGCGCTCGCAGAGCGTGAAGCCGACCTCGGGCGCCGCCATGGCGAGGCGCTTGACCGCGTCGGCCGCGGCCTGGGTCTCGGCGCGATCGGATTTCAGAAAGCCGAGCCGCGCCGGCGTCGCCGCGAAGAGCTCGCGCGCTTCGATCGTGGCGCCGACCGCGCCGGCGGCGGGCTCGGGCTCGGAGAGGCGGCCGAACTCCGAGGCGACGCGCCAGGCCGACGCGGCGCCGGCGACGCGCGAGGTCATCGAAAAGCGCGTCACGGATGCGATGGACGGCAGCGCCTCGCCGCGGAAGCCGAAGCTCGACACCGCGAAGAGGTCGACGTCGCCGCTCTCGCCGATCGCCGTCTTCGAGGTGGCGTGGCGCTCGAGCGCCAGCGGCAGCTCCTCGCGCGTCATGCCGACGCCGTCGTCGGCGACGCGGATCAGGCTCTTGCCGCCGGCCTCGAGCGTCGCCTCGATCCGGCGCGCGCCGGCGTCGAGCGCGTTCTCGACCAGCTCTTTCAGCGCCGAGGCCGGCCGCTCGACGACCTCGCCGGCGGCGATGCGGTTGACGGCGGCCTCGGGCAGCTTGGCGATGCGCGGCCGCGATTCGGGTTCCTTGTGGCGAAGCGCTTCCATGACGCAAGATTTAGAGAGTATCGCCGTCGAGCGCCAGAGATTTACGCCCGACCGCCTTAATTGCGGTTCTGCTCGTGCAGCCGCTCGGTCGCGCGTTTGAGCTCGACCATCAAGCGCTCGAGGCCGGTGTCGAGCGCGCGGGCCAAGAAGCGGCCGAGGAGCCCGACGACGATCCGCGACCAAAGTCCCGTCGGCTGGAGCTGCACGACGGCGCGCAGCTCGGTCGTCGCTTCGGCGATCGGCGTGAATTCGTAGGCGTGGACGGCGCGGCCGAGCGGCGTCTCGATGGCGAGCACGTAGAACTCGCCGCGCGCGCAGCCGATCACCTCGACCGTCGCCGCGGTCTGGACCTGCCGAGCGCCCGTTTCCGCGCCGCGCGGCGCGCGCGCGACATGACGCCACGTCGTGCCGACGTCGAATTCAGGACCGCCGATCCGCTCGACCGAGACGACGTGATCGATCCGCTCGGGCAACCTGTCGATGTCCGAGAAGACGCGCCAGACATGCTCGACCGGCGCCGCGATTCGGATTTTGCGCTCGATCGGCTCCATCAAAGCGCGCCTTTCCGCGTCGCGGGCGGCTGCGCCGACGGCGCCGCCCTATCGCGTCGTGTCTACAGCCCTTCTGGTCGGCCGACGACGACGAAATAGAGCGAGTCGGCGTCGAGCAGCCGAGCCGCGACCCGGCGGACATCCTCGAGCGTCACCGCCTCGACGAGGCTGTTGCGCCGCGTGATGTAGTCGATGCCGAGCTCCTCGCGCTGCGCGCCGACGAGGAAGCGCGCGATCTTGGCGTTGCTGTCGAAACGCAGCGCGAAGGAGCCGATGAGATAGCGCTTCGCCGCCTCCAGCTCCTCCTCGGTGACGTCGCCCGCCGCCATCCGCGCCCATTCCGAGCGGATGAGCGCGATCGCTTCGTCGACGCGCTCGTTGGCGGTGCCGACGCCGCCGAGATAGAGGCCCGTGCGGTCGAGCGGGTAGAGGTAGGAATAGACGCTGTAGGCGAGACCGCGCTGTTCGCGCACGACGCCGTTGAGTCGCGACTGAAAACCGCCGCCGCCGAGGATGTAGTTCATCACATAGGCGGTCATGAAGTCGGGATCGTCGCGCAGGAGGCCGGAATGACCGAAGATCACCGTCGATTGCGGCGCGTCGAACTCGACGACCTCGACGCCGGGCTCGACGACCATCTCGACCGCCGGCGGACGCTCCGGCCCGCTCTCGGGCAGGGGCAGGAACAGCGTGTCGAGGATCGGCCCGAGCTCTTCGGGCGTGATCGCGCCGACGACGCCGATATAGAGCCCGTCGCGCGTCAAGAGCGCGCTCTGCGCGTCGCGCAAATCCTCGGCGCCGAGCGCGGCCACCGACTCAAGCGTGCCGCTCATCGGCCGGCCGTAAGGATCGTCGGGGAAGCGCGTCTTGAACCAGAGCCGGGCGGCGATCGAGTTCGGGTCGGTCGCGTCCTGGCGGATGCCGCTCGCGATCTGCGCCTTGACGCGGGCGAGGGCGTCGGCGTCGAAGCGCGGCTCGTGGAGCGCGAGCCGGAAGAGCTCGAGGCTTTGCTCGCGGTTCTGCAGCAGCATGGTCGCGCCGACCGAGACGCTGTCGGAGTCCGCGTCGAAGAAGAGGCGGGCCGCGAGCTCGTCGGCGCGGCGGGCGAAGGCGCTCGCGTCGTAGGGGCCGGCGCCTTCCTCGAGCATCGCGGCGTAGAGGCCGGCGAGGCCGGCCTTGTCGTCCGGAAACAGCGCCTCGCCGCCGTCGAAGCTGGCGGCGATCGAGATGATCGGGATCGACTGCTCCTCGACGAGCCAGGCGCGGACGCCGCCCGGGCTGACGACCTCGACGATCTCGGTCTCGGCGGCGGCCGGACGCGGCGCCAGCATCAGGGTCGCCAGAGCGGCGATGGCCGCGGCGGCGAGGCGGCGAGGCGCGACGCGAACGGCGCTCATTGGCTCTCTCCTTCGATCCCGACGACCAGCGGCTGCGGCTCGGCGCTCAGCCATCCGGTGACCGACGCCTCGACGCGCAGGCTGCGGATCGCCGCGACGACGTCCTCGGCCTCGACCGCGGCGATGCGCGCCGGCCATTCCGACACGTCGTCCGCGTCGAGACCGATGGTGATCGCGGCGCCGTAGGTGCGGGCCATGCTGGAGACGCTGTCGAGCTGGTAGATCGCCGAGGCGATGAGGCCCGTCTTCGCGCGCGCGAGCTCGGCCTCGGTGGGCCCTTCCGCCGCGAACTCGGCGATGACCGCGTCCATGCGCGTCTCGACCTCCGCCAAGGTCACGCCCGACGCCGGCACGGCGTAGACGGTGAAGGACCCCTCGTCGCGGGCGACGCCCGAATAAAAGGAACCGGCGCTGATCGCGACCCGCTCCTCGACCACGAGCTGCTCGTAGAGCCGCGCGGCGAGGCCGCCGCCGAGGATGTCCGCCGCGACCGAATAGGCCTCGGCCGCGCCCGGCTCGGCGGTCACGAAGGACGGCGCGACATAGGCGCGGATCACGAAGTTCTGCCCGACCCGCGGATCGGTCATGACGACGCGCCGGGCCGCGAGATGCGGCGGCTCGGTCGGCCGCTGATAGGCGACGACGCCGGACGGCTCGAGCGGCCCGTAATGGATCTCGGCGAGTTGGCGCACCTGCGCAGGATCGACGTCGCCGGCGACGACGAGAACCGCGTTGTCCGGCGCGTAGAAGCGCTCGTAGAAGCGGAGGGCCGCGTCCATGTCGAGCGCTTCGATCTCGGACCGCCAGCCGATCACCGGCCGCCCGTAGCCGTGATTGAGATAGAGCGCGGCGTTCAGCTGCTCGTAGAAGAGGCCTTCCGGGCTATTGTCCGTCCGTTGGCTCCGCTCCTCGAGGACGACGTCGCGCTCCGGGGCGACGAGCTCCGGCGTCAAGCGCAGGTCGCGCATGCGGTCCGCCTCGAGGCGCATCATCACCTCGAGCCACTCGACGCCGACGCGCTGGTGATAGGCGGTGTAGTCGTAGGAGGTGAAGGCGTTGTCCTGCCCGCCATATTCGGCGACGATCTCCGAGAAGCGGGTCGGCGGCACGTCGTCGGTGCCCTTGAACATCAAATGCTCGAGGAAATGCGCGACGCCGCTCTCGCCTTGCGGCTCGTCCGCCGAGCCGACGCGATACCAGACCATATGCGTCACCACCGGCGCGCGATGATCCTCGATGACGACGATCTCCATGCCGTTGTCGAGCGTGAAGGTCGTCACGTCCGGCGTCGGCAGATCTTCGATCGCGATCTCCGCCGTCGCCGCGCCGGCGATCAGCGCCGCGCCGGCCGAGAGGCCGACGACGAGAGCGCCGAGGCGCGATCTGAGCGGTCGAGCCTGTCTACCCATTCGAGTCCCCTTGTGGCTTCACGCGCCGCCGGTCGCGACGCCGTCGCGCCGTCGCCGAAGCGCGAAGCTCCGCGCGCCGTCCGCCGACGCGCCTCTGAACGTGGATCGCGTCTCGCGTTCGGCAAGGCGCGGCGAGATCGGTCCGACGAGGCCGACGGCCTCAATCCTCCGGCGGCGGCGGAAGGATCAGGTTCGGATTCGTCGTCTCCTGGGCGCGCTCCGAAAGCCTCCGGGCTTCTTCAGAGGCGTCGAGCGCCTCTTCGAGCGATTCCTCTTCCTCGTCTCCGAAGAGATCGTCGAGAAGGCGCCATTCGTCGCCGTCCGCGGCCTCTTCGGCCAGCGCCGACCGGACGTCGTCGCTCGCGCCGTCGGCGCCCGAGGCGCGCAGGAGCGCCTGTTCGGACGCGCTCGGCGCGTCGCTGACGGGCGTCGGCGCGCCGGTCAGCGCAACCTGCGCGTCGCGCTCCGGCGTCGGCTCGACGCGGCTCGGCGCGCCGGGCTGAGGCGTCGGCAAGTTGCTTCTGTCCTCAGGGATCTCGAGCGGCCGATTGGAGACGACCGTGAACGGGTCGGGCCCTTGACCGATCAGGCCGAGCTCCTCGCGCAGGTTGATTTCGCCGCAGCTCGAGGCGGCGGCGGCCAAGGCCAACGCGCCCACGACGCGCAGCCGGCCCATGCGGGCCCGCGCGGGCGCGGTCGGTTGCGGAGCGGTCGCTCGCGGCGCGTGTCGATGCGGCGCGTTCATGGCGCGTCTTCCTCCATTCGGGCTCGTCGGCGGCGGTCGCGCCGCCATTCGGCCGCGCTCGCGCGTCTTCGTCGCGTTCTGCGCGGCGAGATAGACCATTTTTGGGCGCGGCGGATCAATGGCTGATCGCGGCGCCGCGACCGGCGCCTAGGCGCCGGGGTCCGCGGCGCGGGCCGCGTCGTCTCTTGCGTCGGCGCTCCAACCGTAAAAGGCGATGACGAAGGCGCCGGCGAAGATCGCCGCGTCCGCGAGGTTGAAGGCGAACGGATTGCCGATCCCGCAGCAGTCGAGGTTGATGAAGTCGACGACGCCGCCGAGCCGCAGCCGGTCGAGCGCGTTGGCGAGGGCGCCGCCGCTCACGAGGCCGGCGCCGATGGTCAGGGCGCGGCGCCGCGCGCGCACGGCCCAGACGGTCAGTCCGAGCGAGACGGCGCCGGCGAGGGCGGCGAGCGCGTATTGCTGGGTCGCCGAGTCGGACGCGCCGAGGCTGAAGTTCACGCCGGTGTTGAGGGCGTAGGTGAAATTCAGCACCGGCAGGACCGGCACCAGCACGCCCGGCTCGAGGTCGTAAGCCGCGACGACCCACGCCTTCGAGCCCTGATCGAGCGCGAAAGCGACGAGCGCGATCAACGCCGTCAGGCCGAGATGTCGATAACCTGTCAAAGCCGCCTTTTCGCGTTGTCGGCCGCCGTTGCGGCCGGCGCGTCCTTGCGAGCCGCGCCTTCCTGCGGCAGGCGCTAGCGGCGGCGCCCCGGAATGTAAAGCGTCGACGCCGATCGCGGCGCGGGCGCTCTCAGCCCCTCGGCCGGATCAGGCCGCGCCCTTCGTAGCGTTCCGGCGACTCGCGCTCGTTCGGGCAGAGATCGTAGACGAGAACGGCGAGCCGCTCTTCGTATCGAAGGAGTTCGCGGTCGCGCGGGTCGGTGACCGACGCCGGCGATCCGGAGCGATAGCGCGACTGATCGATCGTGCGCTGCGCCCGCTCCGCTTCTTGGCACGTGTCGATCTCGTCGAGCGGAGCGACGGTGACGGCGCCGCCGTTCGACACCGGAAACGTGATGTCGCGCGCCACGGCGGATGTCGCGACATGAGCGGCGAGCATCGCCGCCACGGCCGCTGTGGGCGCGCATGCGCGCAACGCTCGTCGAAAGAAGCTCCGGCGACGCGCTGCGCCGATCCCGTGAGCGACCTCCGACGGAGCGCTGCAAATCTCTGCGTTCATTCTCTCTCACACCTCGCAAGCCACGAGCCCCGCATCGGCGCGTCAATCGGGCGCGTCCATCGACCCTCGCGCACCTTCGGCGACGCGCGGACGCTCCGCTCCCGTCGCGCGCCGAAGCCGCGTTGAGCCGACCAGCGAGACCTTCAGGGAAACTCCCCAGGCATATCCCCCGGGTGGGTTTCCCCGCCCCGGCTCCAGCGACATATTGGTCACGGAAGACGGGGCGAAATTGGGGCGGAGAGAGGGAAATTGGTCTAGATTGTTGCCTGGTGGCATCGAAGCGCGTCGCTGCACCGACGACAGAGCAACGCCTCGCCCGACTCGGCCACTTCGGGCAAAATCTTCCAACATCGGAGACACTTGGCGCCATCGGCGCCGTCCACGACCACGGCGACCGCATCCGAATCGGCGAGCTTGAACGCGTCGGCCGGCCCTTTTTTCGCCGTTAACCGAATCGCGGACACTATACAAACTTCCGCAAAGTCGACAGATTCGGCGGCGGCGAGCAGATCGGGATCGGCGATATGCGCAGTCGGCGCCGCCTCGAGCGAGGAGCCGATCCGCTTCTCGCGCCGCTCGATCTCGAGCGCGCCGTTGACCGCTCGGCGAACCTTGCGGATCCGCGCCCAGCGTTCGGCGAGCGCGTCGTCGCGCCATTCGGGCCGCGCCTCGGGCAAGGTCTGCAGGTGCACCGACGCCTTCGGGTCGTCGAGCGGCGTCGGCCCGAGCCGCGAGAGCCAGAAATCCTCCATCGTGAAGCAGAGGATCGGCGACAGCCACGCCGAGAGGCGATGGAAGAGGACGTCCATCACCGTTCGGCAGGCGCGGCGGCGCAGGCTCTCAGGCGCGTCGCAATAGAGCGCGTCCTTGCGGATGTCGAAATAGAACGCCGAGAGATCGGTGGTGCAGAAGCCGAACAAGCTGTTGAAAAGCTTCTGATACTCGAAGTTCCGATAGCCGTCGCGCACTTGCTCGTCGAGCTCGGAGAGCCGATGCAGAACCCAGCGCTCGAGCTCCGGCATGTCCTTCGGCTCGACCCGCTCCTCTTCCGAGAAGCCGGCGAGGGCGCCGAGGACGTAGCGCAGCGTATTGCGCAGGCGCCGGTAGCTGTCGGCGACGTTCTTCAGGATCTCCGGACCGATGCGCAGGTCTTCCGAATAGTCGGACTGCGCCACCCAGAGCCTGAGGACGTCGGCGCCGTACTCCTTGATCACGTCCTGAGGGAAAACGCCGTTGCCGAGCGACTTCGACATCTTCCGCCCCTGCTCGTCGAGGGCGAAGCCGTGGGTCAGAACGGCCTCGTAAGGCGCCCGGCCGCGGGTGCCGCAGCCTTGCAGGAGCGAGGAGTGGAACCAGCCGCGATGCTGGTCGGTGCCCTCCAGATACATCGAGGCCGGCCACATCGGGTCGTTGCCGTCCTCCATTACGAAGGCGTGCGTCGACCCGGAATCGAACCACACGTC
>CAZPTD010000030.1:0-23648 GCA_964588915.1 uncultured Neomegalonema sp.
CCGGACCCCATCCTGGTGCCGACGGCGGATCTCGGCGCGCCGGCGCGGGCGACGGCCGCCGACGCGGCGGCGGCGCTGGGGCTCGCGGAAGGCGCGGACGACGCGCCCGACGTGCTCTTGGTCGCGGCGCGGCCGGCGGTCGAGGGCGCCGCGACCGGGATCGCCGAGGCGCGCGCGGCGATGCTGCGGATCGCGCCGGGCGGTTCTGCGCCGGAGCGACGCCGAGCGCAGGCGCGGGCTTGGGCGCAGGCCGGGATCGAGGCGCGCTACGGCGCCATGGGCTGGCGCGTCGTCGCGCGCGACATCGCCGGCGCCGAGGCCGTCGTCGCGGCGGCGGCGGCGGCTTCGGCGCGCCTCGACGCTCGGCTCGCGGCCGCGGCGCGGGACCCGACGTGACCGGCGCGCTCTTCGGCCTTTTCGGCGCGGCGATCATCGGGACCTCGGACGCGATCACGCGCGTCACCGGCCGCCGTCTGCCGATCCTCTTGCTCACGACCGCTCTCTTCTCGGTCTCGCTCGCGCCGATCGCGCTTTACATGGCGATCGCCGACGCCTGGCCTCCGCTCGACGCCGAGCTCTGGGCGATCGCGGCGCTCTCCGGCGTCTGCAACGCCGTCGGCCTCGCGCTCCTCTTCGTCGCGATCGCGCGCGGACCGATCGCGGTCGCCTCGCCGGCCGCGAGCGCCTTCGCGCGCATTCTTGTCGGGCTCAACATCATCGACGGCGCGCCCTTCCGCTTGGGCCATGGGCTCGGCGCGGTCTTGACGATGACGGCCGTCATCCTCTTGGCGACGCCGGAGCGCCGACGCGGCGCGACGAGCGGCGCCGAGACCGGCGACTCGGCGGCGACGGCGCTGATCGCGCTCGGCGCGGCGCTCTTCATCGCGTTTCGGATGTTCACGGCGCAGGAGATCGCCGAGCCGATGGGCGAGGTCGGCGCGACGTTCTCGAGCCGGCTCGTCGCCGGGCTCTGCACCGGCGTCGCCTATCTCGCCTGGCGCGCGTCCGGCCGACGCTTCACGCCGCAGCCGATCCCGGGCGTCCGGCGCCATCCGCCGATCTGGGCGCTCGTGCTCGCGCAGTCGGCGCTCGAGGCGACGGCGCTGATGGCGTTTCTCTTCGGCGGCGCCGGCGAGGGCGGCGATCGGATCGCATCAGTGATCGGCTTTTCGGTTTTCGCGGCCTTTTCGCCGATCGCGGCCCGAATTATGTGGGGCGACGCGATCAGCCTTCGGCAAGCCCTTTGCATAGGACTGGCCGTTCTCGGCGCGGCGGCGGCCGCGCTGGCTTGAGGGGATTGCGATTCGGACGAGCTGGGAACTTGTCCGGCGCCGCGGCAAAGGCTAGAGGCCGTGCCGGGGGCGCGAATCGCCGCAGAGATGGAGCGTCATCTGAGACGAGCTGATGCCAGTAGGATCCGGAGATTCCTCCTCAACGCCGCCGGAGCGTTCGGCGCGTTGGGCCTCTGCTTCGGCCTCGCGATCGAGCAGGCCGAACGCGCGCTCAGCGCCACGCCGGACGGCTGGAGCATCATCGACGGCCTCGCGACCGCGGTCGTCTCCGAGCGATCGGACCGGCGGACCTTGCGGCTCGGCGTCGACGGCGACATCGCCGCGCCGAGCCCGAGCGCGCACGGGCTCGTCGTCTCGGGCCGCGACTCGGTCGCCGCGCTGGCCTCGGACTACGCGATGGCCGACGCGGCGCTGTTTCCGCGCGGCGAGCTCAGAACGCTCGCGCCGGTGCCGGTCGACGCCGGGCTCGACGAGCGGATCGCGCGCGTCGGCGAGGCGGACGAGGCGGCGCGCGCAGGGGCCGAAGGCGCGCGGCTCGGGCCCGATTTCGACCGCGAATTCGCCGCCTCGGTGGGCGTGTCCTTCCTCGAGGAGCGCGATCGGCTGAATGCGCCGAACGGCGCCGAAGAGCTGCAATGTCTGGCCGAGGCGCTTTATTTCGAGGCGCGCGGCGAAGAGATCGAAGGGCAGATCGCGGTCGCGGAGGTGGTGTTGACCCGGGTCGACAGCGCGCATTGGCCGGACACGGTCTGCGGCGTCGTTCGCCAAGGCCAAGACCGGCTGCACGCCTGCCAGTTCTCCTACAATTGCGACGGACAACCCGAGCGGATCGAAAATCAGCGCGCCTACACGCAATCCGAGCGCGTGGCGCGCTTGATGCTGCAGGGCGCGCCGCGGCGATTGACGGGACGCGCGACGCATTACCATGCGGACTATGTCTCGCCGGGCTGGGCGCGGACGATGGAGCAGACGACGAAAGTCGGCGTCCATCTCTTCTACCGGCGGCTTCTGCGCTTCTCCGGCTCGCGCGGTTAGGACCTTCGGCCGCTACGGCGCCGCCTTGAAGACGGCGACGATGCGATAGCGCCGGACGCGCTCGTCGAACGCCCTTCCTTCATGCGTCTCGAAGAGCTTGAGGGCGAACGCGGTGAGTTCGGCGGCGTCGTCGAAAGCGCAATACGCGACGCTGTCGTCGATGATCTCGGCGCCGAAGCTCTCAGCCAACCTGTAGTCGCCGCCGGCCTCCGGATCCTCGCCGCAGCCCGCAATGAGCTCGACCGCGCGATTCGTTCGCCGCGCGAGAAGAAGCGTCTTCAGCGGCGCGCGGTCGCCGGGCCCGAGATCGAGATAGACGAGCGCGTAGAGATCGGGCGCGAGCTCCCACACGCGCATCCTCTCCGAGTCGGCGCCGTCCGCGCCGCGAATGAGAACGTAGCCGTCGTCCTCGGCGACGAGGCGGACGCGCTCGCCGTCGGCCAAGTCGACGAGCTCGACGCGCTCGAAGCGCGCCTCGGTCGCCGTCGCCTCGAGCTCGGCGATCGGCGCGGCGAAGCAGCCCGAGAGGAAGCCCGCCGTCAGCAGCGCGGCGGCGACCGACATCGGCCGCCGCCCGATCTCGGTCCGCGCGGTCGGCGCTCGATCCGTCTCGGCCGCGCGCGTCATGCGCCGCTACCGCCGCTCGACGACGGTCGCCACGAGCGCGCTCCGGAGGCCGCCGCCCGCGTCATGCGCGGCGACCAATTCCTCCGCGAACGCGGCGAGCGCCGCGCGATCCGCGAAGACGCAGAAGGGCGGATCGCCGGGAACGATCGTCCCGCCCGAGGCTTCGGCGACCGCCACGAAAGCCGGATCCTCGGAGTCGCAGCCGAGAAAGAGCAAGAACGCGTCGCCGCGCAGAACGGCGATATGAAGCGCGTCGGCGCCGTCCGGGCCGACGCCCATGAGGCGCTCGTCCAGCACCGCGTAGAGATCCGGCTCGAGCTCCCAGAGCCGCAGCGTTCCCTCCTGCTCGAAAGAGCCGTCCTCGAGCACCGGCCCGTAGGCGTAGGCGTCGCCCTGCAGCACCGCGCGGACGGGCTCGGCGTCCGCATCGAAGCCCTCCAGAAGGATCTCCTCGAACGGCGTCGCCGGGTTCTCCGCCGTGAACTCGGCGCTCGAGACCGCGAAACAGCCGGATAGCGCCGCGGTGAGCGCGATCATCGCCGCCACGGCGCGCGCCCTCCCGGGCTGAAAGATCGTCTTGAACATGAATTTGCCCTTCCCGCTGATCTGAACCGAGACGGCGCGCCCCCGGTCTCGGCCGACTGGACGTCGTATGCGAAGGCGACGCGCGCAAGGGCGCGCGGCAGGCGAAATCGAGGCGCGATCGCCGCCTGAAGCGCAGGCCGGCGCGCCCGCATCGGCCCGGGCGCGGCCGCCACCAGCGTCTCATCCCGTGAACCGCCGCCGGGGACACACGCAGCGCGTGAAATTGCGGCGCGCTGCGTGTTACCCAAATGAGTTTTATTTGTTTCTCTCATTTTTGCCGGAATTGACACCCCTATAGGTCCGCGCAACCTAAATCGTCACGGGTCGAGAATGCGACGCGCGGCTGTTCCGGCGCAGCGAGAACAGCGGCCGAGGAGAAAGAATGGCAAGCAAACGACTGCTCGTCGCCGGCCTATGCGCGCTCGTCGGCGCCGTCACGGGATGCGGCCAGAAAGTGCGGGTCCCGGACATTTCGAGCGTCTTTTCCGACGACGCCTCGACCAGCGAGCCCGCGAGCGATGAACAGACGTCTCTCGCGGGGCCCGACAGCGCGTCGGAGAACGCCGCCTCGTCACGGGCGATCGACGACGAGATTGCGATCGAGCCGGAGGCGATCGTGATCGCGATGCTCGACGGCTATCCGCCCTATTCCGCTCGCACGGCCGCCGGCGACGGAATTGTCGCCGAGGTGGTGAAAGCGGCGTACACGCGCGCCGGCGTCTCCGTGACCTTCGATCCGGCGGCTTCGCAGTCGGCGCTCGAACGCCTGCGCCAGGGCCGATACGACGCCATGATCGCATGGGGCCGGACGGACGCGCTCGAAGACGACTTGATCTACTCGCGTCCGATCGTCGAGGACGCTCTCATCGCCTTGGTTCGCGCCGACGCCGATTTCGAGATCAACGACAAGTCGGATTTGGACGGGAAGACGATCTGCTTGCCGCAGGGCCGCCCCGCGGCGTTTCTGGACGACGCCGGGTCGATCGGAGGCGTGGAGGTCGTCTCGGCCGAATCGGCGGAAGCGTGCCTTGCTCTGCTGTCATGGGATCAGGTCGACGCCGTGATCGCGATGGAGCTGCAGTCCGCGATCATGGTCGCCCATATGGGCCTCGGCGAACGGATCGTTCGCGCCGACGCGGCGCTCGAGGTCGTCACCATGCGCCTGGCGTTTCCGCGGGCGGCCGACGGCGCCCTCGATCTGCGAGACGGCTTCGATCGCGAATTCGAGCAGATGCTGGCGGAAGGCGAGTATCTCGCCATCGTCGCGCAACAGCTCGCCGCCCATGGCTATGCGGGCGACGCCGCCGGGGCGCGGCGGCTGTCCATCGCCGCCGGCTTCGAGCCCGGGGGCGACGCCGCGCGGCCGGACGCATCGACGCAGTAGCGCGGCCGCGGACATGGTCGCGGCCGCAACGGCGCGCCGGGCCGGGCCGCGTCAGCGCGTCATCGATCTGAGATCCTCGATCAGCTTGCCGTCCTCGGGCAGCGCGCCGGCGGCGACGAAGGCGACCTCGCCGCGTAGACGGGTCTCGGTCCGCAGCGCCTCCTGCAATCTCGCCGCCAGCTCGGACGATTCCGGCGCCTCGCAGAGGAGGCGCATCGCGTCCTTGCCGTCCGCTTCGGTGACCTCCAGGCGCGCCCGCGTCACTTCGGGCGCCCGCCTCAACACCGCCTCGATCTGGCGCGGATGGACGAACATGCCGCGGACCTTGGTGGTCTGATCGGCGCGGCCCATCCAGCCCTTGATCCGCCGGTTGGTGCGGCCGCAGCGGCTCTCGCCGCTGGCGAAGGCCGAGAGATCGCCGGTGCCGAGGCGGATGAGCGGATAGGCGGCGTCGAAAGTGGTGGCGACGACCTCGCCGATCTCGCCCTCCTCGACCGCCTCGCCGCCGCCCGGACGCACGATCTCGAGGAGGCAGCCCTCGTCGACGACCATGCCGTCGGCCGGGTCGTCGGTCTCGTAGGCGAGCAGGCCGAGCTCCGCGGTGCCGTAGCATTGGCGGACGCGGATCCCGCGCTCTTCGTACCAAGCGCGCAGTTGCGGAAAGAGCGGCCCGCCGGTCACCAACGCCTTCTCCATCGTCGTGACCGGCGTTCCCATCTCCTCGGCCTTCTCGAGGATGATCTTGAGGAAGTCCGGCGTGCCGACATAGCCGTTCAGCCCGAGCCGGTTGATCGCCTGGACCTGCGTCTCGGTGGCGCCGACGCCGCCCGGAAAGACCGCGCAACCCACCGCCGCCGCGGCGCCGTCGAACATGAAGCCCGCCGGCGTGAGATGATAGCTGAAGCAGTTGGCGACGCGGTCGCCCTTGCGGAAGCCGGCGGCGTGCATCGCCCGCGCCATCCGCCAATGGTCGCCCTCGCCGACCGCGCCGTGGCGGCCCTCGGCCTCGGCGATCGGCCCGGGCGAGAGAAAGAGCCGCCGCATGGCGCCGACCTCGGCCGTCTCGAGCCCGCCCAGAGGCGGCGCCTCGGCCTGCAGATCGATGAGCGCCGTCTTCGAGAGCACCGGCAGGCGCTGCAGCGCGGCGCGGTCGGTGATCGTCGTCGGATCGAGATCCGCGAGGACGCGCCGGTAATAGGCGGCGTTCGCCTTGGCGCGCGCGATGTGCAGCCTCAGCTCGACGAAGAGCGCCTGCTCGCGCGCCGCCGGATCGCGGCTCTCCAACGGGTCGAAATGATCCATGAGCCCAGCTCCGACTACAGCCAGCGCTTGCGGCGCTTGAAGGATTTGACCGATTTGAACGAACGCCGCTCGCCGCCGCCGAGATAGAACTCCTTGACGTCCTCGTTCTCGGCGAGTTCGTCGGCCGGACCGTCGAGCACGATCTTGCCGTTCTCCATGATGTAGCCGTAGTCGGCGGCCTGGAGCGCCATGTTGGCGTTCTGCTCGACGAGCAGGATCGAGATGCCGAGCTCCTTGTTGAGCCGCTTGATGATGCCGAACACTTCCTTCACGAGGAGCGGCGAGAGGCCCATCGACGGCTCGTCCATGAGAACGAGCTTCGGGCGCGCCATCAGCGCGCGGCCGATGGCGAGCATCTGCTGCTCGCCGCCGGAGAGATAGCCGGCCAGCCCGCGGCGCTCGCGCAAGCGCGGGAAATAGCCGAAGACCTCCTCGATCTCCTTGGCGACGTTGGCGCCCGGCCGGCTGAAGGCGCCGAGCTTCAGATTGTCGATCACCGTCATGTCCTGGACGACGCCGCGGCCCTCCATCACCAGGAAGACGCCGTCGCGCACCTTGCGGTCGGCCGAGCGATGCGTGACGTCGGCGCCGTCATAGATCACCTCGCCGCGCGTGATCTCGCCGTCCTCGGTGTCGAGGAGCCCTGCGATCGCCTTCAAGGTCGTCGACTTGCCGGCGCCGTTGGCGCCGAGCAGCGCCGTGATCTTGCCGCGGCCGACGCTCATCGACATGCCCCTGAGGACGAGAATGACGTCGTTGAACACGACCTCGACGTTGTTGAGCGTCAGGACGTCTTGCGTCGCGCCCGGAGTCACGCCGGCTGCTCCGCCTGCGCCCATGCCTGTTCCGTCCATCTCGGCTCCACCCGTCATCGGCCGCGGCGGCGGCGCGTTCGCGTCGCCCCCGACCGGCGCGACCGCCGGTCGAGGGCCTGTCGTCAGGCGCGGATCACTGGCCGAGCCAGTCCTCGCGGCGCGGCAGCTCGGTCTCGGCGATGCGCTCGATGGCCACTTCGCCGTCGGCGTAGGTGCCGCGGTTGATGGCGACGATCGTCACGCCGCGATGATCCGTGTCCGTCCAGGTGGACGGCAGGCAGACGCCCTCGAGGCCTTCCGGCACCCAATCCTGCCGAGCGTACATGCCGCCGCGGATGTTCTCGCCGGTGATGCCGCCGTTCGCCTTCGCCCACTCCATCGCCTCCTTCATGTAGAAGGCGGTGCAGACGCCGCGGATATAGTGGTGGGTCGGCTGGCGATCGCCCATGCCCTGGCCGTTGGCGACGATCTCCTCGACGAGCGCCATGCCCGGCGCTTCGGCTCCGTAGAACGGCGTCGAGGACGGGAAGATGAAGCCCTGCGCCTCGGCGGCCTCGATGGTCAGATAGTCGCCGGCCCAGGGATTGCCCATATAGGTGGCCTCGACGCCGGCCCCTTCGCAGCTGCGGATGAGCGCCACGACCGAGCCGCCGAGATTGCCGACATAGACGTATTGCGCGCCCGATTCGCGGATCGTCAGGCACTGCGTGGTGTAGTCGCCCGGCGCGAGCGGCACGACGACCGGTTCGGCGACGTTGAAGCCGAGCTCGGTCGCGTATTCGGCGCAGGCCTCTTTCGGCGCGTTCGGATAGGGATGGTTGTCGCCGGTATGGATGAAGATCGGATCGGCGATCCCTTTCTCCGCCGCGTCGCCGGCGGCCCACTGCACGAGCGCGCGGCAAGCGTCGGAATAGGACGGGCCGTAAAAGAAGTTATAGGGCGCCGGCGCCTCGGTCGCCGGGTTGAGGCCCTGCGGGTCCGTCAGATGCGCCGAGTAGGAGGCGGACCAGACCGGGATCTGGTCCTCGGCCACGAACGAAATCAGCGCCTCGGTGTCGCCGGTGCCCCAGCCCTGCATCGCGACCATGCCGCGGGCCTGCCACTCGCTGTAGAGGCGGATCGCCTCCGGGATCTGATAAGCGTAGTCGACGGTCTCGAGCTCGATCATCGTGCCGTCGATGCCGCCGTTCTCGTTGATCCATTTCACGGCGTCGGCGACGCCGGGGCCGTAATGCGATCCGACGAAGGCGGTGGCGCCGGTGTAGTCGACGAGATGGCCGACGAGGACCGAGTCCTGCGCCGACGCCGCCCCGGCGAGGCCGACCGCCAAGGCCGCGGCCGCCGCCGTCGTTCTGATGAATTTCATCGCGTTTCTCCCTGTTCAGCGGCGCGTCTTCGATTCCGCCGCGCCTCGCGGAGCCCTCCTCGACGTTAGTGCGAGAAAGGAAACAGCTTGAAGCTCGCTCGAAGGCGTCGCCAGAGATGGATCAGCCCTTCCGGCTCCAGAATGAGGAAGAGGATGATCGCGAGACCGATCGAGATCCTCTGCATGAAGGCCGCGCCCTGCTCGAGCGACGGCATCTGCTCGGCGAGCTCGGCGACCACGTATTGAACCGGCTGCGGCAAGAGCAGAATGAAGGCCGCGCCGAGAAGCGCGCCCGAGACCGAGCCGAGCCCGCCGATGATGATCATCGCCAGGAAGTCGATCGAGACGCGGATGACGAAGGCCTCCACCGTCACGAAGCGCAAATAATGGCCGTAGAGCGCGCCGGCGAGGCCGGCGAAGAGCGCCGAGAGGCCGAACGCCATCACCCGGTATTTGGTGAGATTGATGCCCATGATCTCGGCCGAGAGATAGTGGTCGCGCACGGCCACCAGCGCCCGCCCGTCGCGCGAGCGGCGCAGGTTCGAGACCGCGATCACGGAGATCACCAGCCAGAAGAGCACGAGATAGTAGTAGTTGAAGTGGCCGCGGATCTGCAGCTCGGTCCAGCCGAGATTGTACTCGCCGTCCCAGGGCCACCAGATCACCGGCGCCGCGGCGCGCGAGCCTCTCGAGCCGCCGGTGAACCACTCGGCGTTGTTGTAGAAATCCTGGAGGATGAACTGCGCCGCCAAGGTGGCGATCGCGAGGTAGAGGCCCTTGAGCCGCGCCGCCGGCAGGCCGAAGACGAGCCCGATCGCCATCGTGTAGAGCGCCGCCAGCGGAATCGCGAGCATCACCGGCACCGGCTCGGTGATCTGGCCGACAAAGGGCAGGATGATCCCGTTCTTGGAAAGATAGGCCGAGGCGAAGGCGCCGAAGCCGAAGAACGCCGCATGGCCGAGCGAGATCTGGCCGGTGAAGCCGACGAGCACGTCGAGCCCGATCGCCGCGATCCCGTAGATCCCGATCAGCACCAGCTGCGCCAGCGTGATCGGCCAGACGATCCCGGTGTCGGCCGCCATCAGAGGCGGCAGGATGATCGCGAACACCACCAACCCGCAAGCGGCGAAGAAGGCCGGCCGCGTCCGATAGAGCGAGGCGTCCTCGCCGTAGCTGGTCCGGAAGTCGCCGCAAGGGCGCGGATTGGGCAGATGCGACATCCGTCAGACCCTTTCGATGTCCTTGGTGCCGAAGAACCCGTAGGGCTTCAGCATCAGGATGAGGATCAGGACATAGAAGGGCGCGACCGCCGCGAGGTTGTCGAAGTCCCTGAGATACTCGACGTCGACGAACTCGGCCCCGCCCTCGATGACGCCGATCAGCACGCCGCCGACCACCGCGCCGACGACCGAGTCGAGCCCGCCGACGATCACCGCCGGAAACACCTTGATGCCGATCGCGGCGAGGTCGTGATTGACCGCGTTGGCGAGCCCCATGACGACGCCGGCCACGCCCGAGACGACGGCCGAGATGCCCCAGGCCATCGCGAAGACCTGGCGCGTCGAGATGCCGAGGCTCGCAGCGACCTGCTGGCTGAACGCCGTCGCGCGCATCGCCAGGCCCCAGCGCGACGCTTTGAAGAACCAATAGAACGCCGCCATGATGATGAGCGAGAGCACGATGCTCATCACATAGGCGCCCTTGATGGCGAGGCCGCCGATCTCCAGGCTCCAGTCGCCGAACACCTCCGGAAAGCGCTGGTCGACCGGCCCGTAGATCCAGCGCATGACGCCCTGCATGACGATCGAGAGGCCGATCGTCGCCATGATCACCGAGATGATCGGCTCTCCGACCAGCGGCCTCAGGATCACCACCTGCACCAGCACGCCGAAGATCGCCATGAAGACCAGCGAGAAGAAGAAGCCGGCGGCGAAGTTGAGCTCGAGCGACGCGACCAGCGACCAGCACACCCAGGCGCCGAGCACGACGAACTCGCCTTGGGCGAAGTTCACGACCTGCGTCGACTTGTAGATGAGCACGAAGCACATCGCCACGACGCCGTAGAGCATGCCGATGACGAAGCCGTTGACCAGAAGGTCGGCGAGGAAGGACCAGTTGAAGCCGTCGCTCATTCCGCCGCCTCCAGCGCCGGCGCGTCCGCCTCGCCGATGCGCTCGATCTTGAGCGTCGTCACCACGCGCTGGCTCGTGCCGTCCTGGAAGTGGATGACGGTGTCGACATGCACCGACGGCGCCTCGGAATAGATCGAGTCGATGATCTCGCCGTATTTGTCGGCGATGACGCCGCGGCGGACCTTCTTGGTGCGCGTCAGCTCGCCGTCATCGGCGTCGAGCTCTTTGTAAAGAAGCAGAAATTTGCGAATCTGCTGCAGCGGCGGCAAGGTCGCGTTGACCCGCTCGACCTCGTCGCGCAAGAGCGCGTAGACCTCGGGCCGCGCGGCGAGATCGGAGTAGGTCGTGAAGCTGATCCGCCGCTCCTCCGCCCATTTCGAGACGATCGGATAGCGAATGCAGATCATCGCCGCGAGATACGGCCGGTCGCGCCCGAGGATCACCGCCTCGGCGATGAAGGTCGAGAATTTGAGCTTGTTCTCGATGAACTGCGGCGAGAAGCGGACGTCCGTGGACGTGGTCGACATGTCCTTGATCCGGTCGATCACCACGAGATGGCCCTTCTCGGTCAGATAGCCGGCGTCGCCGGTGAGGAACCAGCCCTCCTCGTCGAAGCTCGCCGCGGTCTCCTCGGGCTGCTTGTAGTATCCGCTCATCATGTTGGCGTGCCGGACCAGGATCTCGCCGAGGCCCTCGGCGTCCGGATCCTTGATCTTGAGCTCGCAGCCCGGCATCGGAAAGCCGACGGTCTCGTTGTCGACCGCGCCGTCCTTGTGGATGGTGTGGGCGCCGAGGGCCTCGGTCTGGCCGTAGAGCTGCTTCAAGGGCACGCCCATCGCCTGGAAGTACTTGAAGGTGTCCGGCCCCATCGCCGCGCCGCCGGTGGCCGAGGACTTGAGCCGCGACAGCCCGAGCCGGTCTCGGAGCGCGCTGAAAAGGAGCCGTTCCGAGAGGACCGGCTTGGCGCCGGCGTCGAGCGCCTTGCGGCCGGCCTCGACGCCCCAATGATAGATCGCGCGCTTCCACCAGCTCGAATCCATCATCTTCGCGCGGATGTCCGCGGCGATGATCTCCCAGACCCGCGGCGACAGGAGCACGAAGGTCGGCCCGATCTCGCGCATGTCCGCCATCGCGGTGTGCTGCTCCTCGGGGAAATTGACCGTCATCCGCGAGACCAGGTTCCAGGCGACGGAGTACATCTGCTCCATCACCCAGGAGAGCGGCAGGACGGCGAGGTACTCGTCCTCGGGGCCGCGCGGATCGGCGCGCAGATAGGCGTAGGCGTGGCCGAGAAACGCGCTGTTCTTCCAGATCGCGAGCTTCGGGTTGGAGGTCGTGCCCGAGGTCGTGCAGAGGACCGTCGGATCGTCGCCGCGCGTGGCGTCGACCATGCGGTCGTAGCGGTCCGGCTCCTTGTCGAGCGCCGCTCGGCCGAGCGTCTCGAGCTCCTCGATCGGCATCAGGCGCGGGTCGTCGTATTTCCGCATGCCGCGCGCATCGTGATAGACGATCTTCTTGACGCTCGGGATCTGGTCGCCGAGTTCGAGGAGCTTGTCGACCTGCTCCTCGTCCTCGGCGACGACGATCTTCGGCTCGGCGTGGCCGATGAGGTAGAGGATCTCCTGCTCGAGCGCGTCGCGGTAGATCCCGAGGCTGTAGGCGCGGCAGGCGTGCGCCGCGACCTCGCCCCAGACCCATTCCGGCCGGTTGTCGCCGATGAGCGCGACGACGTCGCCCTCGCCGAGGCCGAGCTCCTCGAAGCCCACCGCGATGCGGCCGACATGGCCGTGAAAGTCCGCCCAGGAGACGCTCCGCCAGATGCCGAACTCCTTCTCGCGCTGGGCGATGTCCTTGGGCCAGTTCTGGGCGTTGCGCCTCAAGAGCTTCGGCAGGCTGTCATAGGTCGCGACGTCGGCGACATAGTCGGGCGCCGGCGCCCATTCGTATTCGTCGCCAGAGGCGTGAAGGCGGGCGGCGATCTGCGAAGACGGGATCATTGCGGCGCCTCCGCGGGCATCGCTTCGGCCTCCTCGTCGTGGAGGAGCTCGTCCTCCTCGCCGAGATAGGCGCGCTTCACATGCTCGTCCTTCATCACCTGGGCGGGCGTGCCGGCCGCGATCAGCTTGCCGAAATCGAGGACGATAACCCGATCCGAGAGGTCGACGACCACGCCCATATCGTGCTCGATCATCACGATGGTCATGTCGAACTCCTCGCGGAGATCGACGACGTAGCGCGCCATGTCCTCCTTCTCCTCGAGGTTCATGCCGGCCATCGGCTCGTCGAGGAGGATGAGCTCGGGCTCGATCGCCACCGCGCGGGCGAGCTCGACCCGCTTGCGCAATCCGTAGGAGAGCGTGCCCGCCGGCTCGTGCCGGACATGCTGGATCTCGAGAAAATCGATGATCTCCTCGACGCGGCGGCGATGCCGGAGCTCCTCGCGCCGCGCGCCGACGAACCAGTGGATCATGCCGGTGACGACGTTGTTCCTGAGCAGGTGATGCCGGCCGACCAGGATGTTGTCGAGCACGCTCATATGCGCGAAGAGCGCGAGGTTCTGGAACGTCCGACCGATGCCGAGCTTGGCGCGGTCGTTGATCGAGCGGCCGAGAAGCGATTTGCCGCGATAGCGGATCGCGCCTTCGTTCGGCTGATAGCGGCCGGAGATGCAGTTGAGCAGCGAGGTCTTGCCGGCGCCGTTCGGGCCGATGATCGAAAAGAGCTCGCCGCGCTCGACATGGAAGCTGACGTCGTTCAGAGCGCGCACGCCGCCGAAGCGCAGCGACACGCCCTCGACCTCGAGCATGCGCTCGGGTTGGGTCACGGCATTGTCCTCCCTGGCCCGGCTCGACCGCGAGGCGTCGCGCCGGATCACTGAGCGCCTCTGGCGGGCGCGTCCATGTCGATGAAGAGACAGCCGCAAAACTGTTGCAAGAGTTTTGCAGCGCTGAGGGAATGGGCGAAAGATCGCAGTCGGCCGACGCGGGCCGTCGTTTCGGGGCTCGGCGGGCGAGCGGCCGGACGCAGACGGCTTGCGCTCGCAAGGCGGTCGGCCGCACAAGGAGAAGGGCATGCGCCGGGTGATCGAGACGCGCCGCGACGAGGCTGGAGACGCCGACGGCCGCTTTGCGCTCATCCAGTCCGGGCTCGACAATATCGACCAGGGCATCACCGTCTTCGACGGCGCGCTCAAGCTCGTCTTCGCCAACGCCAAACTGCGCGATCTTCTCGACGTGCCCTCATGGATCATGCGTCCGGGCAACTCGTTCGAGGAGATCATCCGCTTCAACGCCGAACGCGGCGAGTACGGAACGGGCGACGTCGAGCGGATGGTGGCCGAGCGCGTCGCGCGGGCGCGGCGCTTCGAGGCGCATACGCTCGAGCGCGTGCGGCCGAACGGCATGGTGCTGCGCGTCAGCGGCTGGCCGCTCGCCGATGGCGGCTTCGCGACGATCTACACCGACATCACCGATCAGAAGCGCCGTGAAGAGTCGCTCGAGAGCCTGGTGCTCGCGCGGACCGAGGATCTCCGCCGCAACGAGGAGCGGCTGCGCCTCATCGCCAACGAGGTTCCCGCGGGCATCGCCTATCTCGATTGCGACCAAGTGTTCGAGTTCGTGAACGCCCGTTTCGCCGGCGCCTACGGCCTGAAGCCCGACGAGGTCGTCGGTCGACGCGCGACCGACATCATCCCGGTGGAGACGATGCGCGTCGCGGGCGATCATTTCAAACGCGCGCAGGCCGGCGAGGCGGTCGATTTCGACATCGCGATCCGGTTTCCCGAGCGCGAGGAGCTCGACGTGCGCACCTTCCTGCGCCCGGACGGCGACGTCCGCTCCGGGATCCACGGCTTCTACGTGCTCTCGGTCAACGTCACCAAGCAGAAGCGCGCCGAGGCGGCGCTGACGACCGCGCAGAAGATGGAGGCGGTCGGCCAGCTCTCCTCGGGCGTCGCGCATGACTTCAACAATCTGCTGACCGTGATACTCGGCAACCTTTCGCCGGTCGCGGCGGAGCTTCGGCGCGGCGGCGCGGCCGGCGCGGCGCTCGCCGAGGACATGCTCGAGCCGGCCATCCGCGCGGCGCGGCGCGGCGCCGATCTGACGCGTCGGCTCCTCGCGGTCGCCCGTCGCCAGCCGGTCGAGGCGCGGCCCGTCGAGATCTCGGAGACGATCGGCAGCCTCGCCAAGCTCGTCGGCGCGTCGCTGCCCGAGCGCGTGCGTCTCGTCATCGACGCCGAGCGGCGGGCCTGGGCCGAGGTCGACCCGACGCAGCTCGAGACCGCGCTTCTCAACCTCGCGATGAACGCCCGCGACGCCATTCCGGCCGGCCGGCCGGGAACCGTGACGATCGCGCTCGCCGAGCGGCGGCTCGACGGGCGCGGCGCCGAAGAGCTCGGCCTGGCGCCGGGCGACTATGTCGAGATCTCGGTCGCCGATGACGGCGTCGGCGTGCCGCCCGAGGCGCGCGATCGGATCTTCGAGCCCTTCTTCTCGACCAAGTCCGACCGCGGCGGCTCCGGGCTCGGCCTCGCGCTCGTCTACAGCTTCGCGCAGGAGGCCGGCGGCCAGGTGGCGCTCTCGAGCGCGCCCGGGCGCGGCGCGCGGTTTCAACTCGTCTTGCCGGCCTCCGCGCCCGGATTGACCGCGGACGCGCCGGCGCCGGCGGCGGATCCGGCGCTCGCCGGGCGGCTCGCGCTTCTCGTCGAGGACGAGCCGGCGGTGCGCGCGGTGCTGACGCGCGAGCTCATCGCGCTCGGGCTGCGCGTCGTCGAGGCGGAGGACGCGGAGGAGGCGCTTCGGCTCGTCGGCGCCGTCTGCGAGATCGAGCTGGTGCTCAGCGACATCGCGATGCCGGGCGCGCTCTCCGGCGTCGATCTCGCCGAGCGTCTGGCCGAGGAGCGGCCCGAGCTGCCGGTCGTGCTGATGACGGCGCATGGCCGCGACCGGCTGCCGGACGGCGCGAGCCGGTTCAAGGGGCCGATCCTGCGCAAGCCCTTCGATCGGGCCGCGCTCGTCGCCGCCTTCGGCCAGGCCGACGCCGCGCGCGGCGCAAGGACGGACCGATGAGCGGAAGGGTCTACATCCTCGAAGACGAGGCCGAGATCGCCGAGCTCTATGCGCGGGCGCTCCGCCGAGAGGGTTTCGAGCCGAGGATCTTCAACCGCATCGCCGGCTTTTGCGCCGCGCTCGCCGAGGCGCGGCCGGATCTCTGCGTCATCGATCTCGGCCTGCCGGACGGCGACGGCGCCGAGCTTCTCGGTCAGGAGATCGCCGCCGCCGACGCGCCGACGATCATCGTCTCGGGCCGCGGCGCGCTCGCCGACAAGCTCCAGGGCCTCGAGGCCGGCGCCGAGGACTATGTGGTGAAGCCGGTCGATCCGGCGGAGCTCGCGGCGCGGGCGCGGGTGGTGCTGCGCCGGCGCCGCGCGTCCCGGAGCGCCGCGGAAGACGAGATCGCCGAGTTCGCCGGATGGCGCGTCAATTTCTCGACCTACCGCCTGTCCGCGCCCGACGGCGACGAGGAGGCGCTCAGCCAAGCCGAGGCGACCCTGCTGCGCGGGTTCGTCGACGCGCCCGGACGGGTGCTCAGCCGCGCCGCGCTGCTCGACATCTGCGGGCCGGTCGCCGAGGAGGCCTTCGACCGCGCGATCGACGTCCGCGTCTCGCGCCTGCGCAAGAAGCTCCGCGACGATCCGAAGCGGCCGGGCCTGATCAAGACGGTCTACGGCGCGGGCTACGTCTTCGCCGCCGAGGTCGCGTGGATCTCGCGCTGACCGCCTTGCTCACGCCCGGTTTGAGATCTATCGACCAAGGGATCAAGCGACGGAATTGAACGGAGGATCAGAGACATGCGCGCGCTCATCAGAAGCGAAGGCGGATGCTATCTCCTGTCGCTCGTCTCGATCGGGATCGGCGTCGGCTTGATCTATCTCGCCGGCGACTCGAGCTGGAATCTCCTCTCGTTCGTCTTCATTCTCGCGGCGATCGTCTTCCTCTTCCTCGGGATGTGGCGCAAGCTCAAGAAGCGGGTGTCGGGCGCGCGCCGATCCGCGCGCAACCTCCGGTCGGAGCTGCGGAGCGCGCGCGATTCGGTCCAGCGCGCGGAAACGGGGCCCGATCTGCCGGGACGCGACGAGCGCGATCCGCCGCGCTAAGCCTCGGGCGAAAAACGGTCGATGATCGCCGCGGCGGCCGCATCGCCGCTGTCGAAGGCCGCTTCGACCCGCGCGCCGAGGAGCCAATCGCCGCAGAGGACGAGGCCGGGCTCGGCCGCTTCGAGACAGGGCCTCCCGAGCGGCGTCTCGACGCGGGCGTAGCGCCAGCGATGCGCGACCGCGTGAACGACGCACGCAGGCGCGCCGAAACGCGCGCTCAACAGCGCCAGCATCGCCTCGGCGGCCGCCTCCTTGGAGAGCTCGAGATGCGCGCAGCTCCAATCGGCGCTCGCATGCGCGACCCAGCGCTCCACGCCGTCCTCGGCGCGGCCCGGCTTCGAGCCGTCGCGGGCGAGCCAGGCGATCTCCGGCGCGGCGTCGACGAAGACGTCCGCCTGACGGCGCCAAGGGCCGTCGAGCGCGAGCATCAACGCCCAGCAGGGCGCGATCTCGACCTTTCCGAGCGCCTCGACGACGTCCGGGAACGCCGCCGCCAGCCGCGCCGCTTGCGGCGCCGGCGCCGAGAGGACGACCGCGTCGTAGCGCTCTTCATCCGCCGGCGCGGAAGCGAGGTCGAGCCGCCAGCCGTCGGCCGCCTTGCGAATCGCCGCAACCTCGGCCCCGAAGCGGAAGCGCGCGCCGGCCGCCTCGCGCCCTCTGACCAGCGGCGCGACGAGCGCGCGCATGCGCCGCCTCTTCCGCCGGTTCGGCGCGCGCCGGCGTCCAGCGCGCCGCGTCGCCGGACGCGATCGCCGCGTCGAGATAGCGCGCGAAACCCGGCCCGCGCGCGGTCGCGAACTGCGCGCCATGATCGAAGCCGGCGCCCGCGCCGTCGCGCCGCGTCGCGAGACGCCCGCCGACGCCGCGGCTTTTCTCGAAAAGCGTCGCTTCCGCGCCCGCCTCGACCAGCCGACGCGCCGCCGCGAGGCCGGCCAAGCCCGCGCCGACAACCGCAATGCGCGCCGCGGCGCTGTTTCTCGTGATCATGCGCTTCATCTAGCGGCGGCGCGGCGCATGTCGATCCAGCCGACGAACTCGAACAGGCGCAAACCCTCGGCGTTCAGCCGCTCTTCGGAAACATGGTAGGCCCGGAGGGACTCGAACCCCCAACCAAACCGTTATGAGCGGTCTGCTCTGACCAATTGAGCTACGGGCCCGGCGCTTCGCGCGACGTACTCAGCATATTGGTCGTCGGCGCCGCAAGCTGCTAGAGGCGGATCATGACGAAGGACGAATTACCGCCGCCGGGCGCTTCGCGCCGCAACGGCCTCTCCTACGCCGACGCCGGCGTCTCCATCGACGCGGGCGCCGAGCTCGTCGACCGCGTGAAACCGGCGGCCAAGCGCACCGCGCGCCCGGGCGTCGTCGGCGGGCTCGGCGGCTTCGGCGGCCTCTTCGACCTCGCCGCAGCCGGCTGGCGCGATCCGGTGCTGGTCGCGGCCACGGACGGCGTCGGCACCAAGCTGCGCATCGCCATCGACACCGGACTTCTCGACGGCGTCGGCGTCGATCTCGTCGCGATGTGCGTCAACGATCTTCTTTGCCAGGGCGCGGAGCCGCTCTTCTTCCTCGACTATTTCGCGACCGCAAAGCTCGATCCGGCCGAGGCGGCGCGCGTGGTGGAGGGCGTCGCCGCGGGCTGCGTCGAGGCGGGATGCGCCCTTCTCGGCGGCGAGACGGCGGAGATGCCGGGCATGTACGCCAAGGGCGATTTCGATCTTGCGGGCTTCGCCGTCGGCGCCGCGTCGCGCGACGGGCTCCTGCCGCGAGCGATCCAGGTCGGCGACGTCGTCCTCGGCCTGCCGAGCTCCGGGCCGCATGCGAACGGCTACGCGCTCATCCGTCGCATCGTGGCCGAGAGCGGCCTCGCCTGGGACGCGCCGGCGCCTTTCGCGCCGGAGGAAACGCTCGGCGCCGCGCTGCTCGCGCCGACGCGGATCTATGTCCGCGCCGGCCTCGCCGCGCTCCGGGCGACCGGCGAGGCGATCCGCGGCTTCGCCCATGTCACCGGCGGCGGCCTGACCGAGAACCTGCCGCGGCTCTGGCAGGGCGCCGAAGATCTCGCGGCGGAGATCGATCTCTCGGCCTGGCGCGCGCCGTCGGTCTTCTTCTGGCTCGCCGAGACGGGCGGCGTCGCCGAGGACGAGATGCTGCGCGCGTTCAATTGCGGGATCGGCCTCGCCGTCGTCTGCCGGGCGGACGCCGCCGAGACGGTCGCCGCCGCGTTCGCCGAGGCCGGCGAGGCGCCGATCGCGATCGGCCGCATCGTCGCCCGGCCCGAGGGCGCGCCGCCCGTGCTCTGTCAGGGCGCGCTCTTCCGGTGAGCGTGGCGGGCGCCTTCTCGTCCGAGCGCCGAGCGCGGCTCGCGGTGCTCATTTCCGGGCGCGGCTCGAACATGCTCAGCCTCGCCGAGGCCTGCGCCCGCCCCGACTATCCGGCGGCGCTCGCCCTCGTCCTCTCGAACGAGCCCGAGGCGGCCGGCCTCGCGGCGGCGGAAGCGCGCGGCGTCGCGACGGCGACGATCCCGCATCGCGCCTATCCCGGCGACAAGCGCGGCTTCGAGGCGGCGATCGACGCCGAGCTCCGCGCGCACGAGATCGACGTCGTCTGCCTCGCCGGCTTCATGCGCGTGCTCTCGCCGTTCCTGGTCGAGGCGTGGCGGGACCGGCTCCTCAACATCCATCCGTCGCTGCTGCCGCTCTTCCGCGGCCTCGACACCCACGCGCGCGCGCTCGCGGCCGGCGTCAAGATCCACGGCGCGACGGTTCACCTCGTTCGTCCCGAGCTCGACGACGGCCCGATTCTCGCCCAGGCGGCGGTCGCGGTGCGGCCGGACGACACGCCCGAAAGCCTCGCCGCGCGGCTCTTGCCGGTCGAGCATCGTCTCTATCCGCACGCGCTCGCCGCCTATCTCGCCGGCGCCGCGCCCGAGGCCGAGACCGCGCCGCTCTTCGCGCCGCCTCTTCAGGACCGATGACGGACTGATCGGCGTCCTGTCGGCGATTCGGACTTGCCGGAGCGGCGCTGCGGCGTCCGGAACACGCGCGTTCGCCGCCGCGCTGCGCCGCGCCGCGAAGAGTGGACAGCGCCGGCGCCGCCGCGTTTGTTGCGTCGAAGGCGCCTCGGCGCGCCGCGCAACGCCATGCGAGGAGCCGCATGTTCGCCGGCCGATTCCAAAGCGCGCTATTCGTCGACTTCGACAATATGATCGGCGGCTTCTCGGCCGAGTTTCCGCGCCGAGTCGACCACTGGCTGACCTGGCTCGAGAGCGGCGGCTTCGACCCGAAGAGCCGCCGCCGACGTTTCGTCGCGAAGCGCGTCTACTGGAACTACCACAACCGCAAATACGCGGAGGTCTTCGAGCCGCGCGGCTTCGAAACCTTCACCTGTCTCAAGCGCACGCAGACCGACAAGACCAACCTCGCGGACATGATGATCGCCCTCGACGCGCTCGAGCTCGCGTTTCAGAACCCGCGCATCCAGGAATACGTCATCTTGAGCGCCGACACGGACTTCGTCGCGCTCATGGACAAGCTTTCGGACCGCTCGGTGCGCACCGTCGCCTTCGAGAAGGATCAGACCTCGATGCGCGAGTTCGAGAGCCATGCCGATCACGTGATCACCGCCGCGACGTTTCGCGCCGCCTTCGATTTTCCGCTGCGCGAGCCGAGCTGGCGCGATCGGCTCTTCAACGGCAGGGCCGCCGGCGACGCGAACGCTGAGAAGGCGGCGCCGACGCCGGCGCCGGTGGTCGCCGCCGAGGCGGTCGCCGCCTATGAGCGCGCGGGACGGCGGCGCAAGAGCGGCGGCGACGACGATCCGCGGATGACGCCGCGCATCCGCGAGGCGATAGAGCTGCTCAGGAGCCTCGCGCAGAAGAAGAATTGGCGGATCCTCGGCCGCAAATCGGTCAACGCGCATCTGCGCGAGCGGGTGCCGGGTTACGAGACCACCGGCGCCAGGCCCTATCTCGGGCTCAAGAGCTACGAGAACTTCATCGGCCTCATCGCCGAGACGCAGACGGATTTCGACGTCCAGGAAGACCAGAACAGCGGCCTGACGCTGCGCTATCGCGGATGATCGGAGGCGGTCAGCGGTCGACGCCCTGCGCCCAGCTCGCCGCGGCGCGGCCGGCGGCGCGGCCCATCGCGACGCAGCCGGTCAGGAGATAGCCGCCGGTCGGCGCGTCCCAATCCGTCATCTCGCCGGCGCAGAAGAGCCCGGGCGCGGCCCGCGCCATCAGGTCCGCTTCGAGCGCGCCGCCCGAGACGCCGCCCGAAGAGGAGATCGCCTCCTCGATCGGGCGCGGACCGTCGAGGCGGAGGCCGAGACCCTTGATCCGCTCGGCGAGGGGCGGCGCCGGATCGATCGGACCGGCCTCGCGCAGAAGGCCGATCTTGATCGGATCGAGGCCGGCGCGCTTGCGCAGCCAGGCCGAGACCGTCGCCTTGCCGGGACCGCTTGCGAGGGCGGCTTCGAGCCGTTCGCGGCTCCGATCGGGCGCGAGATCGATGGCGACGCGGCCGCCAACGGCGGCGATCTCCGGCCCGAGCGCGTAGAGCGGTCCGCCTTCGAGCCCGTAGGACGTGACGACGAGCTCGCCGCGCCGACGCCGGCCGCCCGCCTCGAGCGCGACGTTCTTGAGCGGCCGGCCGGCGAAGCGGTCGCGGAACACGGCGCTCCAGGCGCTGCGCCAGCCGACATTCGACGCCGAGAACGGCGCGGTCTCGATCCCGAGCGCCTCGATCCGCGGGCGCCAGAGGCCGTCGGAGCCGAGACGCGGCCAACTCGCGCCGCCGAGGGCGAGCACGACCGCGCGGGCGCGCGCCTCGAAAGTCTCGCCGTCGAGACCTTGGCGCGGCGCCGAGGTCTCGAGGTCGAGACGCCAGGCGTCGGGCGACGTCTCGCGGTCGAGACCTCCGAGCCGGCTGCGCGTGCGGATCTCGACATCGAGACCCGAGAGCCGCGCGAGCCAGGCGCGCAGGAGCGGCGACGCCTTCATCTCTTTGGGAAAAACCTTGCCCGACGAGCCGACGAAGGTCTCGACGCCGAGACCGCGCGCCCAGTCGCGCAGCGCCTCGGGACCGAAGCCGCGAACCGCGTCCCGCGCCGCCGCCGCGTGCGAGCCGCGATAGGAAGAGAGGAACGCGTCGAGCGGCGCGTCCTTGGTCAGGTTGAGCCCGCTCTTGCCGGCCATCAGGAGCTTGCGGCCGAGGCTCGGCATGCGGTCGAGAAGGACGACGCGCGCGCCCGCCTCGGCCGCGGTCTCGGCCGCGGCCAATCCGGCGGGCCCGCCGCCCACGACCGCGACGTCCCAAGTCTCGGCCGCTCTCTCCATGCCGCCCCGCCCCCTCGCTGACAGGCCGCGCGTTCGGCTCGCGTCGGCGCCCTCTTGCGCGCAATAGCGCATCGGCCCTTGCGCGCCTATCGGCCTTGACCACAATCCGCGCGTCCGCCGCCGCGACAGGGCGGCTCACGAGAGGCGAAAGGAGCGGAGATGCGGTACGCGCTCGCGGCCGGCGATGTCTATCTCGACGGCGACTTCCTGCCGGCGGCCGAGGCGCGGGTCTCGCCCTTCGACCGCGGCTATCTCTTCGGCGACGGCGTCTATGAAGTCGTGCCGGTGATCGACGGCAAGCTCGTCGATTTCGCCGCCCATATCGCGCGGCTCGACCGCTCGCTCCAGGCGCTCTCGATCCCGAAGCCGCTCGACGACGACGCGCTCCTCGCGATGATGCGCGCGCTTCTCGCGCGCAACCGCGTCGCCGAAGGCGTCGTCTACATGCAGATCACGCGCGGCGTCGCGCCGCGGGACTTCGACTGGCCGACGACGCCGGCGCCGACGCTCTTCGCCTTCGCGAAGGAAAAGCCGCTGATCGCGTCGCCCCTCGCCGCGACAGGCGTCTCGGTCGCCTTCGTCGAGGACCGGCGCTGGAAACGGCGCGACATCAAGACCATCGCCCTCTTGCCCGCCTCTTGGGCGAAGGCCGAAGCCACGGCCAGGGGCGCGGACGACGCGTGGATGGTCGAGCCCGGACCGGACGGACGCGACTATGTGACGGAAGGCTCGTCCAACAACGCCTTCATCGTCGACGGCGCGGGACGGATCGTCAGCCGGCCGCTCTCGACGTCGATCCTGCACGGCGTCACGCGCGCGGCGCTCGCGGCGCTGATGCGCGCGGAAGGCGTGGCGTTCGTCGAGCGCCCGTTCACGCCCGACGAGGCGACGGCCGCGCGCGAGGCCTTCATCACCTCCGCGAGCTCGCTGGTGACGCCGGTCGTCCGCATCGAGGGAAGGCCGATCGGCGACGGCGCGCCCGGCCCGATTTCGACGCGGCTGCGCGCGCTCTATATCGAGGCCGCGCGGCGTTCGGCGATCTGAGGCCGGCGTCGGGAAGCCGCCCTATGTGGCCGGAAAGCATCGTCTCGCCGGCGCCGCGCCGATGGCGCGCGCTCTGCGCGCCCGCTCCGGCTAGCCTCACGCAGCCGCGCGAGGTGAGCGATGTCGATCATGAATGTTCTCGGGTTCGAAGGCGTCGCCGGCGTCAAGGCGGACGGGTTCGCCGATCGCCTCGGCGTCGCCGCGGTCGAGAACGCCGGCGTCGTCCGCGATCTCTGCCGGAAGTTTCCCGCCGCCTTCCCGCCCGGCTTCCTGGCCGACATTCCGCAGCTGCGCAGCATCGTCGCTCAGGTCGGCGTCGCCGCGCTGCCGACGCCGCTCGAGAGCCTCGAGGATCACTCCGCGACCGCCGAGATCCTCGCGGGCGCGCGCTCGGCCCCGCTCGTCCCGAGCGACGCGGTCGTCGACCGCCGCGCGATCGGCGCGCTCCAGGACGCGCTCGTCAAGATCGGCGCCCATTGGCCGGGTCTGCCGGCGCAGACGCGCGCGACGCTGATGATGATCCCGCACGGATCGGACGGCGTCGCCGGCTCGGCGACGCGCGCCGCGCTCG
>CAZPTD010000031.1:0-23202 GCA_964588915.1 uncultured Neomegalonema sp.
GGACAACGCCTGCGGTCAGTCGCGCCAGGAAAACCAGTCTTCGGGCAGGCGACGGGATTGTACTGATACCGTCATCACCTGACAGTTCGGGCTGCGTCCCTCTCACAGTGAGGGGTGCGGCCATGCCGCTCCGGCGGGTTTAGGATGGCAATCGCCAAACCGTCATCCGACCCGAAGGACCGTCATGACCACGAAAGACAAGATAGCACGTCGCAAACTTTCTTTGCTCGATCTTGCGCTTGAGCTCAGCAACGTCTCCAAGGCCTGCCAGCTGATGGGCGTTCGAGTTCGCGCTCGGACCGATGGCGCGCGAACTCTCACCCCGGCAGCAGTTCTACGAGATCCGCCGCAACTTTCAGACCTATGGCGCGGAGGGGCTGATCGACCGCCTCCCAGGCGCCAAGGGCCCGCATCCCAATCGCGTCTCCGCCGAGATCGAGAAGGCGGCGCAACGATGGTCTTTGGACTTCGTGAGCGACCAGTTGACCGACCATCGCCGTTTCCGCGTTCTGAACGTCGTCGATGAATTCAGCCGCTTCTGTCCAGGACAGATCGTGGATCTCTCGATCTCCGGCGAACGTCTGGTGCGGTTCCTCGACGGGTTCGGACTGCCCGAGGAGATCGTGATGGACAACGGCCCGGAGCTGACCAGCAAGGCGATGTTCGATTGGTCGGAGCGGACCGGCGTGCGTCTGCGGTTCATCGAACCGGGTAAGCCGGTCCAGAACGCCTTCGTCGAGAGCTTCAACGGGCGCTTCCGTGACGAGTGCCTGAATTTGCACTGGTTTAAATCACTGGCGCACGCCCGCGCCAAGATCGGCGTCTGGCGCCGCCACTATAACCACGAGCGCCCCCATTCGGCGCTCGGCTACCGAACCCCGTCAGAGCTGCTGACCGCCTTCGGCGTCACCGCTCCGATTAGTGGAGATCTCCGCGCTGACGCCGGAGGCTCCGTTGTTGCCGGTATTTCCAGTTTCGCGCGGCCCTGAGGAAGGGGGAAGGTCAAGCATACTCCCGATCAACCAGCGGCCCCTCAGCGAGGATGCTCGATCGCTCCCGCATAGCCAACGCCCTTGACGTCGAAGGGCTCGTCAAAGGGCGCATAGATTCCGAACGCCTCGACAATTTCCGTAGTCGTCGCCGCCTCGTCCAAAGCATAGTGCTTCACAAAACGAGAGCGCGTGTAATTCTGGTTGAGCCTACGGTTGATAAAGTCCGCGACTTTGGTTTTTGTTTCGTATGTCTCTACATGTATATTTCCCGGCGCAGCAACAAGGATATGATCGCCCATCACATCCAGCTCGAGCAGCATACTCCTTAGACGCTTTCGTGGTTCATCTTGCGCTTCTGTGATAAAGAATACGCCACAATAAAAGTTGGACTGAATAAAGTTTATCTCTTCGGTCATTTTTTCCTCGCTTCATTCCGCTACAATCGACCGGCTCGCAAGAGAGCCGGTCGACCGATCGTTTTATTTCCTTATTCCGCTCGCGGGCTTCTGAGCGGGCGATCCCTCAGCCATTCGAATCGGGCAAGCTCGTCATATGCGTCCAAAAGAACCTGATATGCGCCCCCCGCCGGTCGCCGTTCGGGCAGCGCCCGCATGAGCCCCTCCTTCTGAATCATCTCTTGAAGCCCGACCGGCAGGCCGTTTACGCCATCGGGATACCACCGCTCGGCGATGGCGCGAAACCCGAGAGCCAGCGCGCGCCGCTGTTCCTGCCGCCCCGAAACTCTCGCCGCCAAGAAGATCATCAGTTCGATCTCATCATGCATGTCTCCTCTCGCCTGACCGATTAGTTCGTCTTCGGCGGCACGGACGTGAGGCCTGAGACGGTGTTGCTCAATGCTGCGCGCGTCATGCCGAAACCACACGTCGTCGCCATTGCTGGGCACGTTATACCGCTCGAGAACGTCGTCCGGGATTCGGAAGATCGTGCTCGTCGGCTGAGTGAACCTGGCGCCGGTCATCATCTCGGGACCAATGCCCAGCTCCCAGAGATAGGTCTGTGACGCTATTGTCAAGGGCTCGTGTCGGCCCGGCAAGTGATAGACCGAAGCGCCGGTCGCGTCGGCGTTGATCGCGCTGGCGCGGCGCATCCGCCGGTCAATCGTGTCCAAGTATTCCCGAGGCTTGCGGATGCGGATCAGCATCATGTCCTCTGGGGTCCTTTCCCGAAGCCAGCGATAGAACGCCGGAAGATCGTCTCGCGAGCGAACGGGAGGAATTGGACCGAAGCTTGCGATCCTTTCGACAATCTGCGCGTCAGTCATTTCCTGAAGACCCGCCTCTTCCAGAGACAAATTCGTCCGATTTGGAACCCATCCGCCATGTTCGGGATGCCGTAATTCGTACCCCGTCGCAGAGGCGTTGCTCGGCTCGTCTCTCGCGACGTGACGATTTTCGGCCGCGCCTGCGCGCGCAGTCGCCCCCGAGCCTCCCTCAGGCGTCCGACCGCCATCGAGCGCTGCCGGAGCCTCGTCGCCGAAGTCGCGAACAAGGTGAGCCTGCGAGTCGTTGCCGCGCCAGGGCGTTCCTCGCCTGTCGACGATGACGTTGTTTGGCAGGAGCACGCTGCCGTCTACGAAGACGGTGGCGCCCGAAGGAAGAATCACTCCATCCCCGGTGTGAGTTACGCCCGTGTGCCGATCGACAATGCCGTCCCTCGCCGCCGTTTCGGCGGCGCCCTCACGGAGCGCAACGATTTCACCGGAATTGTAGTCGATGAATTGCCGCTCGCCTCCCAACGTGCGGGCTGCAACCTGGTCGGCGACGCTTTGCGGTATCCGGATCGGATCGCCCGGCAAGAGCACGTTGAACAGCGCGCCAATCGAAGCGGGGCCGGTCGGGTCGACGCCTGCGGCGATGGCTGATCCGATGTCGACCGGAAGGCCCGCCGCAACCTCTCTCCCCCGTGCGCCAATCGGAGTCTGTGACGGCCCGAGAGCTCTGCGAAGATAGATGAAGGCGGCGGCGTCGCGCGTCAGGGCGCCGGCAAAGCGGCCAGTTGCGTCCCATTCGGGACGCAATATGGCAAAGCTGTCCTGTTCACTCTCGGCGATTCGGAGCGCATCCTCATAGGAGACATCCGTGACGATCGAACGCTCCAGCGCGTGAAGTTCGGCGCCGTATCCAAGGACGATTTCGTCGAAGACGGCGTCTTTCGCGCCTTCGAAAGCTTCGCCAAGGCTGTCCATCCGCCGAAAGCCGAGATAGGCGTCGACATCCGCCTGCATCGCGAGGAGGACGTCATTCGCTTCAGCAAGTGCCGCCGCCGCCGCGTCGAGCCTGTCGCCGAGCGTGAAGATTTCTGCGCTCGAACCTGCGAAACGGCCTTCGTCCCAAGCGCCGCGTTCGTTCGGAAACCGGGAGTGGTGGACCGCCGCGGCCGCTGCGGAAAAATCGATGGCTGCGGCGTCATAGGCGCGCAACGCTTCGATCACACGTTGCTCCGCTTCGTTTTCGGCCGGCCTGCCGCGCCCAGCGAGAAGCGCCCGGCGGTCGGCGATCGCCTCATCCGCGGCGTCCGCCGCGCGGCGTTCGTCGAAAGAAAGCTCGAGCCGCTCGTCCAGCAGGCTCCTCGCGGCTCTCAGATATGCGTAACGCGTTTCCAGGGCGTCGAACTCGCGCGCCAGGTGCGGATTAGCGCGAAGAGCGAACGCTATTGCGCGTTCGCCATAGTATCCGGGCCACCCCAACCACTTACGCGAAGCTCTTACCGGACCAACCCCGCGTTCGATTTCGGCCATTCTCGTAGACGTCGCATTCATCTCAGCGTCTATTTCAGACATGGCGTTCCGAATAAGCGTGTTTTCTATGCCGACAAGCCGCTCTTCGATCGCCTCGGCGCGCGCTTCGAGGGCGGCGGCGCGGCGAAAATCGCTCGTGTTGGCGCTGGTTCGGATCGACGCGGCCTCCGCCAAGAGACGCTCGCGCTCTTCGAGCAGATCAGCCGGATCGAACTCCAGATCATCCGAGGGGCTCTCGCCCGAGCGCTCGGCTTCGTGCGACGCAGTCTCCGCCGTGGCGCGTTCGGTGCGCACCAGATCGCGCAGACGCTGCAGTTGCCGGATGAGCGACCAGAGAACCGAGTCGTCGGAGGGCTCGTCGGCTGCGCCGCCGAGATGCCGCCACGCGCTATCGGGGGCGGCGTCGCTCATCCTATCGCCCGGTTCGTTCTGGGCGACGTCAAAGCTGCCCGCGGGATAGTCGGGCGCCTGCCGCGTTGGACGGCGGTCGTTGACGGGCTGGAGAAAACTTCCGCCGGAGGGCGCCCCTTCGAGGCCGCCGGATTGCTCTCGGATCGCGGCTTCCCGAGGGTCGGGCGACGTCGCGCGTCGGCTCTCCGGGCGCCCGGCCTTCGCCGCCATTCGCGCATAGCCGGGCAGGTCCAGCCAAGGGGCGTTCGAGGACGCCGCCGGGCGCGGGACGGCCCGCTCTTTCTTCGGCGCGTTCAGCGCCGCCAGATTGGCCGGGGCGTCCTCGGAGATCCCGAGCGGATTGGCGCTGAAGCTCCGCGGCTTGGCCGTCGCTTTCTCCGCCGCGAGGCCGGTCAGCGGCGCGTCGAGGTCGAGCGGCTTGAGCGACTGCGCCAGGCGTTTCTCGACCGATTTGCGGTAGCCCGCATCCGTCCGGTAGCGCGGATCGGCGAACGCCGCCGCTTTCATCGCGCGGCCGGCGATGGGCGCCGCGTCGTTCGACGAGGACGGCAGCGACGCCGGTTCGGGCTTCTTCGCCTGACCGCCCAGCATCGTATCGTAGCTGTCCATGATCGAGCTGAGCGCCGAGAGGGCCGCGCCGCTGTCGCCGCCGAGGCTGCGCCGCAGCCGGGCCGTCGCGCCGGGCGCGGCGCTCGACGCGACATGCTCGGCCGCGTCGTCGAGCCGATCGGCGCCGCCGGCCATGGCGGCGAAGTTGGAGAGGCGGTTTTCGGACAGGCCGCCGAAGATCCGCTCCGACCAGGACCGCCTTGGCGGCCGGCCGGAGGACGAACCGGTCGCGTTCGTCAGCTTGCTTGAGAGAGGGGTCAGCATCGGGCTGTGCTCCATAGAAGAAGAGCCCGCCGACGGGAGTGTCGGCGGGCTCGGGAAACGCCAGGCGCATCCGATTGGGGATGCGTTTGGCGATGACGTGAACGATGGCGGCGGCGCAAAGGCGCCGGGGTCAGTCGGGTCCCATTGAGGACGCAATTTTTGGGGTGTTAAAATGCGCCCGCTTGGGGGGAGACGGGTCAGAACGAGGCGCGTCGCGGTGTGGCGCGGTCGGGCCGGCGCAGCCGCGTCAGGAGGCCTCGGAGAATGATCTCTCTATTAGGGGTTCTTATTGCCGGATTATTAACGGACCGAGGATCTTCACCCTTCACGCCGTCTCCGAGGCTCGGGGCGTTGTCCCGAAGCGAACCGTGTTCGGAGCCGCCTCGTCAGGCCGCCCGGCAGATCAATTGACGGCATATCGCCCATAGGCGCCGCCGGATCTCCCAGGCGTCTTCGTCCGCCCTCGGACGACAAGCCGTCGCGCAAGCCGATGCGAGCGACGGCCGCCCAGCCCTCACCCTTCCAGCCGCGCCACGAATTTCTGGTAGAGGGTCCGCCCGGCGCCGTCGTCCGTCGTCTCGAGCGAGGTCTCGATCGCCGTCGCGCCGGCGGCCGAGAGGATGTCGACCGTGAGCCCGAGCTTCGCCGCGTCGACGCCGAGCTCGGTCTTGCCCGGAAAGCCCGGCAGGGGCTGCTTGCGGAACGCCGCGCCGATCCGTCGGAGCGCCGGCTCGGCCCGCGCCAGCGCCGAGGGCTCGATCCGCGTCGTCACCGACGCCACCCGCTCCTGCGGCCCGCCGCCGAGCCGGTCGAGCACGGCGCGCAGCGCCGCCAGGGTCTCGTCGCTCCAGGACGCGACCAAGGACGCGCAGAGATGCGCCTCGCTTTGCAGGATCAGCCCGTCCTCGAGGATCTTCAGATGGTTCGCCTTCAGCGTCGCGCCGCTCGAGGTGATGTCGACGATCGCCTCGGCGGCGCCGGCGGCGACCAGCCCCTCGGTCGCGCCCTGGCTGTCGACGAGGCGGTAATTGGCGACGCCGCGCGCGGCGAAGAAGCCGCGGGCGAGCCGCTGGTATTTCGTCGCCACGCGCAAGGGATGGCCGTGGCGGGCGCGGAACTCGGCGGCGACGTCGTCGAGATCGTCGGTGGTGGCGACGTCGATCCAGCATTGCGGCGCGGCGACGACGACGTCGGCGTGGCCGAAGCCGAGCGGCGCGACGAGATCGACGCGGCGGCGCCAGTCGACCGCGCGCTCGCGGATCAGGTCCTCGCCGGTGACGCCGAGATGGATGTCGCCGGCGGCGAGCTTGGCCGGGATCTCGCCGGCCTGCAGGAAGATGAGCTCGACGCCCTCGACGCCGACGAGCGCGCCTTCGTAGCGCCTGTCGTCGTCGGCCTTGACCAGCTCGACGCCGCGCCGGCTCAGATACTCGGCCATCTGCGCCTGGAGCCGACCCTTCGACGGCAGGCCGAAGCGCAGACCTCGGCTCTCCTCTCGCGTCAGGCGCCGCCCTCCGCCTCGGCCGCGGCGATGAGCGCGAGCGCCGCCTCCGGCCTCAGCGCGACGCCGACGCCGGCGAAGGGCGTCTCCGGCGCGAGCGCGCGGCAGAGCCGGTCGTAGCGGCCGCCGCCGCCGAGCTTCTCGATCGCGCCCTCCGCCGTCCGATGCTGCATCTCGAAGACGAAGCCGTCATAGTATTCGAGATTGCGCCCGAAATCAGCGTCGTAGCGTAGCGCGTCGACGGCGACGCCGCGCGCCGCGAGCGCCGCGATCCGCGCCTCGAGCGCGTCGATCGCCTCGCCGAGCGCCTCGGTCGGCTCGAGGCCTTCGACAGAACGCAGCGCCGCCGGCGCCGCCGGCAGCGGCGCCGAGAGCGAGAGCGCCTCTTCGAGCCCGCGCCGCGTCGCCTCGGGCAAGGGATGCGCCGTCGCGTCGGCGGCCTGGCGCAGGAAGCGCTCGATGATCTCCTCGGCGCTGCGGACGCCGATCTGCGGCGCCTCGGCGAGCGCGGCGAGCTTCGCCGCCGCCGCCGCCGCGTCCGCCGGCTCGAGCGCGCCGACGCTCTTGAGATAGGCCTGCCGCGCCGCCGCCTCGCCTGAAAGCGCGCCGCCGAAGCCGCCGAGCAGCGACGCGAATTGATCCGGCCGCCGGAAGCGCCGGCGCAGCCGCCGGCGCCAGCTCTGCGGCATCTCGGCCGCGTCGAGGAGCGCGGCGACGACGGCGAGATCGCCGACCACCGTCTCGAAGCCGCCCGCGCCTTTCCCGACGCCGGCGAGCTCCAACGCCTTCAACGAGATGTCGAGGATCTCGGCGTCGGCCTCCGGCGCCGACGGCTCGCCGAGAATCTCGACGCCCGCCTGGAGATGCTGGAGCGGCCCGGCCTCGGCGCCGGTCGCGCGGCGAAAGACCGGGCCGAAATAGCCGTAGCGCGCCGGACGCGCAGCGATGCCGGAGGCGAGATGGGCGCGCACCACCGGCACGGTGAAGTCCGGCCGCAGGCACCAGGTCTCGCTGCGGTCGTCCTCGATGAGAAAGGCGCGCTCCCAGATCTCCTCGCCATAGAGGTCGAAGAGAAGATCGGCCGGCTGCAGGACGGCGGGCTCGATCGGCTTGAAGCCGGCTTCGGAGAAGACGTCGGCGAATTCCGAGGAGACGCGGTTGAGGGCGACCCAATCGTCGCCGGCGTAGTCGGGCGCGGCGCGGCGGCCGAGCGCGGCGGCGAGCGGCGACGTCACGAGGCGCCCTCCGCGTCGCGCGCGGCGGCGCGGGCCAGGAGCTCGCCGACCGCCTCGACCAGCTTCTCGCGCGGCGCGGCGAATTGCGCCGGCTGCGCCTTCCACTCCTCGTTCGACTCGATGCTCTCGGCGAGCATCGCGCCGAGGGCGAGGTCCTTGATCTGGACGACGCCCTCCTCGCGCTCCGCCGCGCCCTCGATCACCACGGCCGGCGAGCGGCGCTTGTCGGCGTATTTGAGCTGCTTGCCCATGTTGCCGGCGCCGCCGAGAAACATCTCCGCCCGGATCCCGGCGCCGCGAAGCTCGGCGCACATCGCCTGCGGCCGGGCGAGATCCGACTTGTCGAGCGCGAGCACCACCACCGGACCGCGGGCGAGGCTCCGGTCGAGCGCGCCCTTCGCCGACAGCGCCGCCAGCAGCCGGTCGACGCCGATCGAGACGCCCGTCGCCGGCGCCGCCTGTCCGGTGAAGCGCTTGACGAGGTCGTCATAGCGCCCGCCGGCCGCGATCGAGCCGAAGCGCCGCGGCCGTCCCTTCTCGTCGAGGATCTCGAAGGTCAGCTCCGCCTCGAACACCGGTCCGGTGTAGTAGCCGAGCCCTCGAACCACGGACGGATTGATCCGCGCCCGCTCCGGGCCGACGCCGCCCGCCGCGAGCAGCGCGGCGATCTCCTCCAACTCCGCGACGCCCTGACGCCCGGCCTCCGAGGCGCCGACGAGCTCGCGCAGCCGCGCGCAGGTCGCCGGGCCGTCCGCGCGCTCGGCCTCGACGAAGCCGATCACGATCTCGATCTGCTCCTCGGAGAGGCCGGCGCCGTCCGTGAAGTCGCCCGACTCGTCCTTGCGTCCCGGCCCGAGCAAGAGCCGCACGCCCTCGGTCCCGAACTTGTCGAGCTTGTCGACGGAGCGCAGAACGGTCATCCGCCGCTCGACGGCCTGCGCGTCGCCGTCCGGATCGGCCGGATCGAAGAGGCCGATCGCCTCCAGGACGCCGTTCAGCACCTTGCGGTTGTTGATGTTGATCACATAGTCGCCGCGCGCGATTCCGGTCGCCTCGAGCGCGTCGCCGAGCATGGCGCAGATCTCGGCGTCCGCCGCGACGCTCGGCGCGCCGACGGTGTCCGCGTCGCACTGATAGAACTGGCGGAAGCGGCCGGGCCCGGGCTTCTCGTTGCGCCAGACCGGTCCGACGGCGTAGCGCCGATAGGGCGACGGCAGCTCCTGGCGATATTGCGCCGCGACCCGCGCGAGCGGCGCGGTCAGGTCGTAGCGCAGCGCCAGCCAGCGCTCGTCGTCGTCCTGAAAGCCGAAGATCCCGCCCATCGGCCGGTCGACATCCGGCAGGAACTTGCCGAGCGCGTCGACGAACTCGATCGCCGGCGTCTCCAAGGGGTCGAAGCCGTAGAGCCGATAGGCGTCGGTGATCTTCGCGAGCATCGCCTGGCGCGCCAGACACTCCTCGGCGAAGCTGTCCTGGAAGCCGCGCGGCGCCTCGGCCTTCGGACGGCTCGGCTTCTTCTTTTTCTTCTTGGAGATCTGCTGTTCGGCTTCGGCGGCCATGTCGAGCCCGATGAGAGCGCGGCGTCGCGGCGAAAACGGCGGAGGCGGCGCGGATGAACGTCGCCGAGGCCTCTACCGGATCACGCGCCGAGCGGCAACACGCGCCGCCGCGCCGGCCGAGCGAGGCGGGCGGAAGCCGTCCGCTCAGGTGACGGGCGCGCGCACCCGGTCGCAAAGCGACCGACGCACCCGCGCGCCGGCGTCGCAGAAATCCATGCGGCCGGCGTAGCGGCGCTTCAGCTCCGCCATCACCTTGGTGATGTCGCGGATGCCCTCGGCGCCGACGGCTTCGATCGCGTCGGCGACCGCGCGAGCCGCCTCGACATCCGTCATCGGCCGCGGCAAGAACTCGCGAATAACCGCGATCTCGTCGCGCTCGCGCTGCGCCAGCTCGAGCCGACCGCTTTCCTCGTATTCGCGCGCGGACTCTTCGCGCTGCGCGATCATCGTCTCCAGAAGATCGAGAATTTCGGCGGTCGCTCGGCCCTCTTGCGCAGCCTCCACGTCGTCGCCCTCGTCGCTCCGAAGCGCTGACAGACGATCGCGAATAGCCGCGTTGATGAGGCGCAGCGTCGCGAGACGCGTCTGCTGTTTGAGTTCCGTCGCTTCTTCGAGCGCAGCGGCCAGTTTCGCCCGCATGCCGGCTCCTATTTCCACGTCCGACGGCGTTTACACGTTTCCGTTTCAACGCGCAATCTGCTGAACAGGCGTCGCGGCTGGCGCGACGCGTCGATTCTCCGCGAGCGCGTTCGCGACGCCTCTCGCCTTCGCCGCGGCGCGTCGGCTTGAGCCCGGCGCCGAGAGCGGCTAAGGACGCTCGGATTGCTTTCGGAGCGCCCTGATGTCGTCACCCGCGTCCCTCTCCTCCGCCGGCGGCAGCTCGACCGCCTGCCTCGCCCTCGCGAGCGGCGAGCTCTTTTTCGGTCAGGGGTTCGGCGCGCCGGGCGCCGCCGCGGGCGAGCTCTGCTTCAACACCGCGCTGACCGGCTACCAGGAGATCCTGACCGATCCCTCCTATGACGGTCAGATCGTCCTGTTCACCTTCCCGCATATCGGCAATGTCGGCGCCAACCCGGAGGACGCCGAGGCCGGCGCGCCGCGCGCGCTCGGAATGGTCTGCCGCGCCGCGCCCACGGAGCCGGTCAATTGGCGCGCCGCCCAGTCGCTCGAGGACTGGATGCGCGCGCATGGCCGGATCGGCGTCGCCGGCGTCGACACGCGGCGACTGACGCGCATGCTCCGGATCCGCGGCGCGCTCCATGCGGTCGTCGCCCATGATCCGGACGGCGCGTTCGACGCCGACGCGCTCATCGCCGAGGCCCGCGCCTTCGCCGGGCTCGAGGGCCAGGACCTGGCCAGCGGCGTCTCGACCTCCGAGCGCTACCCGTGGCGTCAGACGCGCTGGGTCTGGTCCTCGGGCTTCGGCGAACAGTCGGCGCCGCGGCGGCGCGTCGTTGCGGTCGACTACGGCGCCAAACGCAACATCTTGCGGCTCCTTGCCGACAGAGGCTGCGATGTCGTGGTCATGCCGGCCGAGTCGACCGCAGAAGAGATTCTCTCCGAACGCCCGGACGGCGTCTTCCTCTCGAACGGTCCGGGCGATCCGGCGGCGACCGCCGTGCGCGCGACGCCGGTCATCCGTGCGCTCGTCGAAGCGGATCTGCCGATCTTCGGCATCTGTCTCGGGCATCAGCTTCTCGGCCTCACGCTCGGCGCCGAGACCGTGAAAATGCCCTTCGGCCATCACGGCGCCAACCATCCGGTCAAGGAAATCGCCACCGGCAAGGTCGAGGTCGCGTCGATGAACCACGGTTTCGCCGTCGACGCGGCGACGCTGCCGGAGGGCGTGATCGAGACGCATCTGTCGCTCTTCGACGGCTCGAATTGCGGCCTCGCGGTCCGCGGCAAGCCGATCTTTTCCGTCCAGCACCATCCCGAAGCGTCCCCCGGCCCGCAGGACAGCCACTATCTCTTCGACCGTTTCGTCGACGCGATCGACGCGCGCTCCGAGGCGGCGGCGTAGGCCGACCGTCTCGATTCGCGCCGCTTCGCGTCCCGTTTTCGCACGCGCCGCCGCCCGCTCAGGGCGCCTCGCCGGTCAGAAGCGCGTCGAGATCGCCCGAGGCGTCGAGCGCCGCGAGCTCTTGCGAGCCGCCGATCGGCCGCCCGTCGATGAAGATCTGCGGCACCGTCCGCCGGCCTTCGGCGCGGTCGATCATCTCGGCCTTGGCGGCGCGGTCGGTGAAGACGTCGATCTCGCGATAGGCGACGCCCTTGCGGTCCAGCAGCCGCTTCGCGCGCAGGCAATAGCCGCAGATCGGCGACGTGTAGATTTCAACGTTCTTCATGCTTCGAAGCCTCTCATGCGGCCCCGCGCGCGCCACACGCGCCCGAAGCGCGGATCTCCGCGTTCAGCGAGAAAGATGCGGCGAACGACGATGTCGGCCAGGGCGGCGATCCCGTTTTCGCCGTCATTCCGGGCCTGCGAGCGCAGATGTGGGCATGGGCGTTCCGCTTGCAAGAGGATCGCGGGCGGCGCGGGCGAACACGATGACGTCAACCGAAGCGGCGCCGGAAGCGGTGAGGACGGCGGCGCAGGCGGAGAGCGTCGCGCCCGTCGTCAACACGTCGTCGACAACCACGATCCGCCGTCCCCGCAAGCCCGCTTCGGCGCCCGGCGCGAGGCGGAAGGCGCCGGCGAGATTCTCGCGCCGCGCCGCGGCGTCGAGACCGGCCTGGCGCGGCGTGCGGCGGACGCGGCGCAGGAGATCGGGCGCGAGGTCGGCGCCGCTCGCCGCGGCGACGGCGCGAGCGAGCTCGTAGGCCTGGTTGAAGCGCCGACCGAGCCGCCGCGTCCAATGGAGCGGCGCCGGCGTCAGGATCGGCGCCGCCGCGCCCGGCGACGGCGGGAGGATCTCACGCGCCGCCCGCGCCATCCAGGCGCCCATCGTCCGCGCGGCGTCGAGCCGGTCGCCCTCCTTGAGCGCGAGGACGAGGCGTCGTCCGGCGCCGTCATAGAGGCAGACCGCGGCGCCCTTGCGCCAGCCGCGCGGCCCTTCGGCGCAGTCGCGGCAGACCGGCGGCGGGGCGAGGTCGGCGGGCGCGTCGAAGCCGAAGGGCGCGGCGCAGACGGCGCAGGCGTCGCCCTCGATCCAGCGCATCTCGCGCCAGCAGGCGGCGCAGAGCCCGCCCTCGGCGCTCGCCGCCTCGGCGCAGACCAGGCATCCGGGCGGATAGAGCCAATCGAGCGCCGCCCGCGCCAACCCGCCGCGCGTCGCCTCTCCGCTCGCCGCCTTCCTCGCCATCGCCTCGACTCCCCGATTCCTCAGGCTCCGAGACTACCCTAGATTACGGCCTATGACGACGCCGCGCCTCTTCGACCGCGCCCTGCGCGCCGCCCGCCGCGACCGCGCCGCGCGCGACGGACGCTTCGCCGACGCCGATTATCTCCATCGCGCCGCCGCCGCCGGATTCGCGGAGCGGCTCGAGCCCGTGCGCCGCGCCTTTCCGCGCGCGCTCATCCTCGGCGCGGCGAACGGCGTCTACGCCGAGGCGGTCGCCGGGCGGTTCGGGATCGAGGCGATCGACGCGGTCGAGGCGGCGCCGGCGCTGGCGGCGGCGACGGGCGCCCGGCTCGGCGACGTCGATCCGCCGGACCCGCCGCGCGCGGCCTATGATCTCGCTCTGATCGGGCTCGAGCTCCACGCCGCGAACGATCCGGTCGGCGCGCTGATCGCGACGCGGCTGGCTCTGAAGCCCGACGGTCTGATGCTCGCCTGCGTCTTCGGCGGCGAGAGTTTCAGCGAGCTGCGCGCCTGCCTCGCCGAGGCCGAGATCGCCGTGCGCGGCGGCCTCAGCCCGCGGGTCGCGCCGATGGCGGAGCTGCGCGAGTGGGGCGCGCTCTTGCAGCGGGCGGGCTACGCGCTGCCGGTCGCCGACGCCGACCGCCTGGAGATCTGGCAGCCGAGCTTCTCGGCGCTGCTCTCGGACATCCGCGCCATGGGCGAGGCGAACGCGCTCGTCGAGCGGAGCCGGGTCTTCTCGCCGGCGCGGCTCTTCGCCGAGGCCGGCGCGCGCTACGCCGAGCGCTTTGCGCGCGCCGACGGCAAGCTTCGGGCGACGGCGGAGCTCGTCTATCTCACGGGCTGGGCGCCGGCGGAGAGCCAGCCCAAGCCGCTCCGACCCGGCTCGGCGACGACGCGGCTCGCCGACGCGCTCGGAACGGTCGAGGAGAAGCTGCCGGCGGGCGTCGCGAAGAGAGGCGAAAAGCCTCGATGAGCGGGCCCGCTCCTCAGGGCTCTTCGCCCTTCGTCGCGATCGGTCACAGCCCCGCCTGGATCTCCCGCGCCGCGGCGATCGTGCGGCGGATCTCGGCGATGTCCGGCGCGATCGCCGAGCGCAGCACGCGCCGGAGCTCCGGCCGCTGCGCCGCGGAGAGGAGCTGATCGCGGAGTCTGACCGCATCCGCCGACGCGACCGACGCGACGTCGCGATAGCCGCAGGCGACGAGCAGCACCGCCTCGGCGCGCCGCAGCCGCGGCATCCGCACCAGGAGCCCGGCCTGATCGCGCCAGGCCGCGACCGTCGGCGCGGTGATCCGGCTGTCGCCGAGCCCGTCGGCGACGCTCTTCGGGTCGGCGCCGAGGAGATCGCCGACCGTCTCGACGCCGAGCTTCTTCAGCCGGTCCGCCGTCTTCGGCCCGATCGACGGCGCGTCGACCACGGGCGAGCCGCGCTCGAGCCGCGCCCGGCGGAAGGGCGCGCGCCGCGGCGCCGGGCCGCCGGACGCCTCGAGCTCCGCCCGCGCTTTGCGCACGACCCGGCATTCCCGCGGAACGTTCCGCTCGAGCGCGCCCGTCCGCGCGATCTCGGCCGCGATCCGGCGCACCGCCGCGCCCTCCCAGGCGTCGGCGAGCTTCTTCGCGACCCAAGCGGCCGGAACGCCGAGCGTCGCGATCACCGTCCTCACCGTGAGGTCGACCTTCGGCGGCGACATGCCCGCCTCGGTCACGGCGCGGTCGAAGACATGCGCGATCGCCGCCGTCGCCCGGCGAAGCTGGCGCGCCGCGATCGCCCGGCCGCGCTCGGTCAGGCCGTTCTCGGCGCGCCGCGCGCCTTGCTCGAGATCATAGGCCTCGACGAGATCGTCATAGGCGAGATGCGCCTCCTTGGCCGCGTCGGTCACGAGCCGCCCGAGCCAGTCGTCGCGCTCCGCGGCGACCGGCGCCGGCGCGTCCTCGGACGAGCCGTCGAGCGATCCTTCCGGCGCGCCCTCGGCCCAGATCGCCTCGAAATCGCGGGAGATCGTCCATTCCGTTCCGCGATGGACCTTGGTTTCGGCGTCCGAGGAGCCGGTATGGAGCGGCATCATCGGATCGGAGACGTAATGGCTGAGGACGCCGGCGGCGAAGACGGCGTCGTCCCAGCGCCGGCGCTCGAGCATGTCGACCATCCGCGCGAACCACTTCTCGGCCGCCTCCGGAGCGCCGCCCCAATCGGCGCGATCGGGCCCGACGCCTGGATGGAGCACGTGGTTCTGAAAGTCTCGGAAGCTCCGATCGGGCTCCTTCGAGCCCTCGAGCACGAGCTTGACGCGGCTCAGGAACAGCCGCCGCCAGCCCTCGGCGTCGGCGGCGCGCATGCCCTCGAGCGCGCGCAGAACGAGCTTGTGATGCGTGCCGGAGGCGTGGGCGGCGTAGACGACGCGGAAGAGAAAGCTCATCGGACCACCAAGCGCGAACGCGACGCTCCAACCATTCGAGCGCCAATGCGACGATTCCGTCGCGGATCGCAACCTGACCGCAGCGATTTCTCGCGCTACATATGCGCCGAGGCAACGCGTCGCGAGCAGAGCGGCGCGCGCCGCCGTGAAAAGGAATGAGAGCGCATGTTCGATACTCAGCGCGAGGGACGGCTCGCCCATGCGCCCGCGAATCATCCGCCGGTCAAGCCGGCGAAGGTCGGGCTTCTGATCGCCAATCTCGGCACGCCGGACGCAACCGGCTACTGGCCGATGCGGCGCTATCTCAACGAGTTCCTCTCCGACAAGCGCGTCATCGAATGGCCGAGCTGGCTCTGGCAGCCGATCCTTCAGCTCATCGTGCTGACGAAGCGGCCCTTCTCGAGCGGCAAGAACTACGACGGCATCTGGAACAGAGAGGCGGACGAGAGCCCGCTCCTCACCATCACCAAGGCGCAGACGCGGAAGCTCGCCGAGCGGATGCGCGCCGCCTATGGCGACCAGGTCGTGGTCGATTTCTGCATGCGCTACGGCAACCCGTCGACGCCGAGCGTGATCGAGAAGCTGAAGGACGAGGGCTGCGAGCGGATCGTGTTCTTCCCGCTCTATCCGCAATACGCCGCGGCGACGACGGCGACGGCGAACGACCAGGCCTTCCGCGCGCTGATGCGGATGCGCTGGCAGCCGGCGTTTCGCACCGTGCCGGCCTATCACGACCATCCGCTCTACATCGAAGCGCTGGCGCAGTCGATCGAGCGCGCAACCGCCGAGATCGCGTCCGAGGAGCGGCCCGAGGTCTTCGTCGCCTCCTATCACGGCATTCCGAAGAGCTATTTCGAGAAGGGCGATCCCTATCACTGCACCTGCCACAAGACCTCGCGTCTGCTGCGCGAGCGGCTTGGCTGGCCGGCCGAGAAGCTGCACACGACCTTCCAGTCGCGCTTCGGCCCGGAAGAGTGGCTCCAGCCCTACACCGTCGAGCATGTCGCGGCGCTCGCCCGAGACGGCGTCAAGCGGATCGCGGTGCTCGCGCCGGGCTTCTCCTCGGACTGCGTCGAGACGCTCGAAGAGATCAACGAGGAGATCAAGGACGCGTTCGTCGAGGCCGGCGGCGAGCGCTTCGACTACATTCCGTGTCTCAACGACGACGCCGCGCATATCGAGGCGCTGGCCGCGATCGCCAAGCGCGAGCTCGGCGGCTGGGTCGAACCGGCGGATTGAGATTCACTCTGATCCGGCCCGAAGCTTGCTCGCTGCCACCCGACCAGTTTGGCAGGGAGCAAGCATGGCCAACGCGCTCAACATCCCGCTGATGGCCTCGATCCGCTGCGAGGCGCGCCGCGCCCGGTCGCATCCCGGCCGCCTGTTCTGGGCGCGGCTTCTCGCGGCGGCGCTCGTTCTCGTCGGCGGCTTCGACGCCTTCACCACCGAGCTCGCGCTGCGCACCGGCGGCGCGATCGAGATCAACCCGGTCATCCGCGCCGCGCAGGAAGGCCTCGGCGTCTGGTGGATCGCGGCCAAGATGGCGGCGCATGTTCTTCTCGCCGGCGCGGTTCTCTGGTTTCCCAACCGGCCGACGCTCATCGCCATGTCGCTGGTCACGCTGCTGACGGCGGCGGTCGCGGTCAACAACCTCGAGATCTACGCCGAGATCGTCTCCGCGGCCGGATAGACGCCGACGCGTCGACCTCGCGCTCACATCGCGCGAAAAGCGGCGTGAACGGGCCTTTCGCCGCGCCGGCGGCGCGCGTATGTCCTCGCCGGCGCCGCGGAGGCGGCCTGTTGCGGAGGAAAGGAATGCGGCCATGTGGAAATGGATTGTTCTGTCGGGAACGCATCTCGGCGTTCTCGCGATCGGTTTCGCGGCGGGCGTCTACGCGCTGCCGATCCTGACGGCGCCCGACGGGCCGGACGGCGCGGCGCTCTCCGCCGTCGAGGCCGAGGCGCTGTTCTCCGGAACCTTCACGCGCGATCTCGCGGGCAGCGACTTTCTGCATTGGGGCGAGGGCGAGGTGATGATCTCGCAGACGCGGATCGCCCATCGCGGCGCGCTCGCGCCCGGGCCGGACTACAAGATCTATCTGACCAACACGTTCGTCGAGACCGAGGAGGAGTTCCTCGCGATCAAGGACCAGGCGGCTCTGGTGGGCGACGTGAAGAGCTTCGACGGCTTCGTCGCCGAGCTGCCGCCGGGCGTCGACCCTGCCGACTACTCGACGATCGTGATCTGGTGCGAGTCCTTCTCCGAGTTCATCACTGCGGCCGAGTATCGCTGAGGCGCGCGGCGACGCTTGACGCGGCCAAGTGTTCCCTTTATGTTCTTGGTCGCTGCAGCCGAGTCAGAGGAGGCGCGACGCGAGCCTGATCCTTCGGTCCGACCAGAACCAACCTCTCGCTCTCTCTTGGTGTGCGCGATCTCCCGGGACTCTCCTCCTCATCGATCCCGGACGCGCGCTGGACGGACGCCATGCCGCTCGGCGAAAGCGGAACGGGACAGCGCGCGCTGACAGGAAGCGGCGGCCCTTGTCTTTCGTCGAGACCGCCCGAGCGGCGGACGGGCGCGCCTCCCGCCCCTGCGCATGGCGCCTCTCGGGATCGGATCGACGCGCGTCTCCTCTGGCTCGTTCACCTGCGCCGCGGTCACGGATCGACCGGCCGCGGCGCGCCGTCGGCGTCGATGGCGACGAAGGTGAAGAGCCCTTCGGTCACCTTGACGCGCTCGCCGAGCCGCTCGCGCAGCACCCAGGCCTCGAGCGCGATCGCGATCGACGTCCGGCCGACGCGCGCGACGTCGGCGTAGACGCAGAGGATGTCGCCGACGCGCACCGGCTTGAGGAACGTCATCGCCTCGACGGCGACGGTCGCGACGCGCCCTTTGGCGCGCTGGCCGGCGGCGATCCCGCCGGCGATGTCCATCTGGCTGAGCACGTAGCCGCCGAAGATGTCGCCGGACGGGTTCGCGTCGGCGGGCATCGCGAGCGTGCGCGTGGTCAGCTCGCCCTTCGGCGCGTCGGCGGGCGTCTTTCGGGGCATGGCGTCTTCTCTCGCGCGGCAGGATCCGACAAAGACCTCGCACGCCCGGCGCGCGTTCGGCAACCGGCGAAACGCCCGTGAAGCCGAGGCCCGTCGGGTCCGAGAGACCGCCGCGACCCTGCCGCCGACGCGGTCGCCAACGCCGACGAGGGCGGTTGACACACCGCGCATGTTCGCTCAATGTTCCGAGGACCGAGGAGCAGAGGATCACCGCGATGCCGACGAGCGAGAAACTGAATGGAACGTTGCGCGCGTTCATCGAGCGGCAACCGATGTTTTTCGTCGCGACCGCCGCGCCGGAAGGTCGCGTGAACGTCTCGCCCAAGGGCATGGACACGCTCAGGATCAAGGACGATCGGCGCATCCTCTGGCTCAATCTGAGCGGCAGCGGCAACGAGACGGCGGCGCATCTCCGCGAATCGAGCCGCATGACGCTGATGTTCTGCACCTTCGACGGCGACGCGATGATCCTGCGCGTCTACGGCCGGGCCGAGACGCTGCATCCGCGCGACGCCGGATGGGCGGAGGCGATCGCCGAGTTTCCCGAGATCGCCGGCAGTCGGCAAATCTTCGATCTCGCCATCGACAGCGTGCAGACCTCCTGCGGCACGGGCGTGCCGGTCATGCGGTTCGTCGAGGATCGCGGGACGGCCGAGCTCGCGCCGTTCTTCGAGAAGATGGGCCCGGAAGGCGTCGAGGATTACTGGCGCAGGAAGAACGCGCGCAGCATCGACGGCAAGCCGACCGGCGTCTTCGAGGAGGACTGACCCGCCCGACCGGCGCGCCGGATCGCGCTCATGCGCCGCCGAGATCGACGAGAACGATCTCCGGCGGCACGCCGAGGCGCACCGGCAGACCCGTGCAGCCGAGCCCGCCGGAGACGATCAGGTGACGGTCCGGGCGGGCGGCGTCGCGCTCGACGATATGGCCGTAGGCGTAGCGGTTGCGGAATTCCGACGGCACGATCGGCGACCAGCCGAAGAGTCGAACCTGGCCGCCATGGGTGTGGCCGGCGAGGGTGAGCGCGACCCGCGCCGGCGCGCGCGCGAAGATGTCGGGCTCGTGGGCGAGCAGGATCGCCGGCGCGTCGTCCGAAATCTGGGCGAGCGTTCCCGGCAGATCGTCGACGCCGCGCCAGCCGCGACGGTCGGGCCGCCGCCGCGGTCGGAGCGCGACCTGATCGCCGAGGCCGAGCAGCCAGAACGGCGCCCCGTCCTTCGCCAACCGCACCGCGTCGTTCTCGTAGACCGCGATCCCGGCGTCGCGCAGCGCCGTCTCGGCGAAGGTCGGCCCGACGCCGCGGTCCTGGGCGCGCGCGTCCTCCCACCAGTCGTGGTTGCCGATCACCGCATGAACGCCGAGCGGCGCGGCGAGCCGGCCGAGCGGCGCCGCCCACTCCTCCGCGCGCACCTCGCGCGAGAACCGCCAAATCGTTCGGACATAGTCGCCGAGCAGGACGACCAGGTCCGGCGCGAGCGCGTTCGTCGCTTCGACGATCGAGGCGATCCGTTCCGGCGGCATCCAGGGCCGGCAGGCGTGGATGTCCGCGAGAGCCGCGATCCTGAGGCGCAGACCGTCCGGCCAGCCCGGCGGCGTCAGCCGGTAGCGCGTCGTGACCAGCCGGAACGGCTCGAGGCCGACCGCGTAGCCGCCGAGCGCCGTTCCGCTCGCGACCATCGCCGCCACGCCCTGCAAAAAACGCCGTCTGCTGATCATCGCCCCTCCCGCTCAAGAGATCGCGCGCGCGCCGACCTCCCGATCAAGCTCCTTGAAGACGTCGCGCATCACGTTCGCGAGCCGACGAAAGGCCGACACCTTCTCGGCCGTCCGACGCCACGCGATCCCGATCGGCCGCGAGATCGATCGCCCGCGAATCGCCCGCGCGACCACCTCGCTGCCCGGGCGGATCTCCGATCGAACATAGAGAGCCGGCAAAAACGTGACGCCGACGCCCATGCCGGTCATGAGCCGCAGCGCGTCGAGGCTGGCCCCTTCGTAGTTGCGCGCCGAGCGGGCGCCGAACGTCTCGCAGAGATCCGCGACCTGAGCGTGCAGGAGAAAGCGCGGATCGAGCGAGAGCACCTCGAGTTCCGCGAGATCCGACGGCGTGATTTCCGGCTTGGCGCTCAGCGCGTGATCGGCGGCCACGACGAGAAACAGGCGCTCGCGGAAGAGCTCCTCCACGGCGAGATCCGCGCGGCGCAGCGGCAGCTGCGTCAAGACGACGTCATGCGCGCCGCTCGCGAGCTCGTCGGCCAACGCCGCCGGCGGCGCCTCGCGGATGTAGAGCGTGAGCTCGGGATGGTCGCGCCGCAACGCCGCGACGACCGACGGCAACAGATAAGGACCGATCGTCGGCGTGACGCCGAGCTTGATCGAGCCGGCCATCGCCGGATGAAGACTGGCGGCGTAGTCGCGCAGCGCCGTCGCCGCGTCGACGACGTTCTGCGCGCGCTCGGCGATCTCGCGCCCGGCGGGCGTCAAGAGCGCGCCCGAGCGGCTGCGCTCGACCAGGCGCAGATCGAGAGCCGTCTCGAGCGCCTGGATCTGCGCGCTGAGCGACGGCTGCGTCGTGCCGAGACGCTCCGCCGCCCGTCGAAAGCTCTTCGTCTGCGCGACCATGAGCAGGCCGCGCAGCTGCTTCAAAGTGACCTCGCCGAGCTCCACGGCGCCCCCCCTCCGGCATGATAGGTTTTTCCGATCACGCTGGATGTCGAATTGCGCTTCAGTCTTTCAAGTCGGCGCCCACATGCATTTCATCGAACTGAGGAGACGAAGATGCCGAATGATCTCGCCGCCCCGGAAGACCTGAGCGCGCGCCCGCCGGTCGAACGTTCGAACGACGTCGCGAATGCGAGGAGCGTCGCGTGAACCGCGGAAAGACGCGCGGAAAGATCGCCGCCCGCCTCGCCGCCATGCTCGTCAAGAAAGAGCGCGTCAACGCCGAGATCCTCGCCGAGATGACTCGTCCCGCGCCGTGCGGGCTGCGGCTTCAGGAGATGAAGCGTCGGCGCTTGGCGCTGAAGGACGCCGTGCGCCGGCTCGAATTCGGAACGTTCGACCGCGCGGCGGCTTAGGCGCCTGAGCGCGCATCCTTCACGAGATCGCGGCGGCTGGCGTCCCGTTCAGCAAGCCGCCGCGGAACGCGCCGTCCCTTGTCCTTCCCGGCCCCATAGCGCACAGGGACGGCGCGTTCGCCTATCCGAAGCCCGAGACCGGCGCGGGCGACCCTGCGATCCGCGAGATCGAGTTGCGGAGCGTCGGTTCAACCCGGGCCCGCCGTTCATAACGAGATCTGCAAACAGCAGGAGAGGGACATGCGGATCGACCTGACGAGGATCTGGCCCCAGCGCGCCGCGGTCGGATGTGCGGAAGAACGCCTCGAGGCCGACGCGGCGCCCCTCGCCTCGGAGCCGCGCGACCAGCCGGCGCGCACCGTCGATCTCGCCGTTTGGATCGTCTGGAACGGCGACGCCGCGACGCTCGAGAGCGCGATGGCGCCGATTTGCGCGCTGGAGCGCCACCGGCTGACAACACTGATGCCGGTCAACCGCTCTTGCGGCCTTTGGCGCTGCTGTTTCCGCTTCGAGGGACGCTTGGCCGATCAGGAGGCGCGCGTGCTCGCCCTGCTCAGTCGGATCGCCGCGGAGGCGCGCTGGCTCCGTGTGGAGCGTTTCGACAACGGCGCGTCGGCGGCGTAAAGACGGAAGAGCTCAGAGAACGCCGTAGTCGGCGACGGCCTCGCGCAGGCCCGACGGCAGCTCGTCGTCAGCGCCGCGCCCGCCATAGCCGCTGCGCGACAGATCGGCCGGCGCGTCCGCTTGCGGCAGGTAGCGCCAGCCCTGGAAGGGCCGCCGCGGCTGCGCCGCGGTCGACACGAGCTCAGGGCCGAGCACGAGATCGACCGCCTTGACGCCCTCGGCCGGCTCGATCGCGAGCAGGCGCTGCCGGACGAGAATACGGCCTTTGATCACCCAATAGAGCGAACCGCCCGCCAGGAGCGCGTCGGCGCGCTTCGGCGCCATCCGCGTCCGATGCGCGAGCCTCGGCGGCAGCCCGGAAGCGGCGCGATCGGCGAGGCGCCGCGCTTGCCAATCCGCGAGATCCTCGACGCTCTCGGCGCCGACGCAGAGCTTCACGAGATTGAGGCGTCCGGGCCCGTCGCCGGGCTGCGTCGACAGCGCGGCCGCCTCCGCGCCGCGCCCGATCCTCGATGTCGTCATCCAATCCTCCACCGAAATGGAGTATACCCTTGTCGGACGGTATAGGCGATCATAATATAGAGTCCAGACATGCTCGGCGCACTAGTTGTTGAGAGAGGCAGCCTTCTCGACGCCTGCTTCGAGGTGACGCTGCAGCTGGCGGCGATCGCCGCCGGCCTGACGGTCGTCATCGCGATGATCAGCTCGGCGCTCCTGAACCTCGCCTGGCCGCGGACGCGGCTCGGCGTTATGGGCGCGCCGTTGGTCTCGGCCGTGGTCGCCGTGCCGGCGAGCTACCTGCTGCTCAAGAGCTGCGGGGCGCAGCTCGAGATGAACCAGACGACCGGCGTCATCATTTGGCCGCCGGTCGCGTCCTGCGCGATCGTCGGGGTCGCCGTAGGCGCGATTATGACGCTCGCGGTCGGCGTGATCCGAAGCGGGGGCAGGACCGCCCGATCGTGACGCCGAGGCGCGAACCCATGGGCGAGCCGGGGGTGTGATAGGATGACGAGCTTCGACGCGCCGATCTCCGAGCAGATCTGGGATATGAAGTATCGGCTGAAGCGCGCGCCCGGCGAGGCGTCGCGCGGGCCCAACGCCGAGGACGCCGCCGTCGTCGACACCTGGCGACGCGTCGCGCGCGCCGTCGCCGCGGCGGAGAAGAAGGACGTCCGCGCCGATTGGGAGGCGCGCTTTTTCGACGCGCTCGAGGGCTTCAAGTTCCTGCCCGCCGGCCGGATCCTCGCCGGCGCCGGCGCCGACCGCAAGGTGACGCTCTTCAACTGCTTCGTCATGGGAAATATTCCGGACGACATGGCCGGCATCTTCGACATGTTGAAGGAGGCCGCGCTCACCATGCAGCAGGGCGGCGGGATCGGTTTCGACTTCTCGACGATCC
>CAZPTD010000032.1:0-22862 GCA_964588915.1 uncultured Neomegalonema sp.
GGCGGCGGCGTTCGCGGACAATTGCGTCGTCGGTCTCGAGGCGAACCGGACGCGGATCGACGAGCTCCTGCATAAGAGCCTGATGCTGGTCACCGCGCTCGCGCCCGAGATCGGCTACGACAACGCGACGACGGTGGCGAAGACCGCGCATAAGAACGGCACGACCTTGCGCGAGGAGGCGGTGAAGCTCGGTTTCGTCACGGAACAGCGCTTCGACGAGATCGTGCGGCCGGAGCTGATGCTCGGGCCGAAGGACTAGCCGCGACGAGCGGCGCAGAGCCGCGAGGAGCCGGCCCGCTCATCGACGCGCTCCGCGTCTCTTCGCGAAAGGCGACCCGATGGCGAAGATCGTCAATCTGCGCCGGGCGCGCAAAGCCAAGGCGCGCGCCGCGGCGAAAACGCAGGCGGACGCCAACGCCGCCCGCTTCGGCGCGTCGAAAGCGGAGCGAGAAGGGACGCGCGCCGAACGCGAGCAGGCGGAGCGGCGTCTCGACGGCCATCGCCGCGACGACGCCGAACGCAAGGACGACGGCGAGCCCGACGCGTGACGCGGCGCAGGGCGATCCGGGCCGCCGTCCTCTTGGCGTTGCTCTGGGCGCTCCTGCCCGAGGCGCCGGCGCGGAAGATCGGAGCGCAGGATCTCGCGCCGATCTGGCTCGTCGACCATGGCTGGCATGTCGGCCTGATCCTGAGGCGTGAAGATCTCGACGGCCTGCCCTTCCTCGACTTCTTCGACGAGCACACGCGGGTCGCGCCGCGCTATGTCGAGATCGGCTGGGGCGACCGGGACGTCTATCGCGTCGTCGAGACGGTCGACGACCTCACGATCGACCTCGCCGCGAGGGCGGCGCTCTGGCCGACCGACTCCGTTCTCCATGTCGTCGGCTTCCATCCGGCGCCCGACGGCGTCTTCCAAGGCGCGCCGATGCTGCGGATCGAGCTCGACGCCGAAGGCCGCGCCGCGCTCCGCGACGCGATCGCCGAAACCCTCAGCGCGCCCTTGGAGCCGCTCGGCCCGGGCCTCTACGGGACGAGCCAGTTCTTCGCCGCCGAGCCGGGCTATCACCTCTTCTTCACCTGCAACCAATGGCTCTCGGACGCGCTCAACCGCGCCGGGCTGCCGAGCTCCAGCCTCTGGAGCACGGCGCCGATCGGCCTCTTCGCCGAGCTCGAATGGCGCGGCGGCGACAGGATCGCGCGCCGGTCAGAGCGATGAGTAGACGTCCGTCACGCGCAAGGTCGCGATCGCGCCGTCCGTGAGCAGCGCGCAGTCGACGGCGACGGCGACGCGCTCGCTCTCGCCCTCGGGACGCAGTCGCGCGACCCGGCGAAGGCGCGCCTCTAGCCGCAGCGTCTCGCCGAGCCGCGCCGGGCGACGAAAGGCGACGCGGTCGATCCGCGCCGTCATCGCGCTGTCGAAGCGGCGGACCTCGACGGCGCTCTTGAGAAGCCTCGGGACGAGCGCGAGCAGCAGATTGCCCGGGACGATCGCCCCGGGACCGCGATGGATGGCCTGATCGTCGCCCGAGACCGCGATAAACGCCTCCAAGAGCGCCCTGTCGAGCGTCACGCTCTCGGGCGAGGTCGCCGCTTCGCCGAGATGCGCGGCGAGATCGATCGGCCGCTCGACGCAAATCACGGCGCGTCCTTGCTCTCGAGCGCCAGCGCCGAGCCGAGGCCGCCGACCGCCGCGATCGTCGCGAGGCAGGCCGCGCCCGGCCCCAGGCGGCGGAGCTCGTGGAAGAGGCGGACGGCGAGGATGGCGCCGGACGCGCCGATCGGATGGCCGCGCGCGAGCGCGCCGCCGCCGAGATTGATCCGATCGGCCGGGACGCCGAGCGCGTCGGCGCAATAGATCGCCTGCGCGGCGAACGCCTCCATCAGCTCGACCACCGCGAAATCCCGAACGCCGAGACCGAGCCGGGCGAGCAGCCGCTCCGCCGCGCGAACGGCCCCCTCGGCCGGCGATCGCGGATCCGCGCCCGCTTGCGCCGCGCCCGACACGCAGACCGCCGGGCGCTCCTTCGGCGGACGCGACGACAGAACGAGCGCAGCGGCGGCGTCCGCCTCCACGGCCGTCGTCGCCGCCTCCTTGGCGCGCCGGCAGATCGCCTCGGTCAAGTCGCGGGTGAACGGATCGGCGTATCGGCCGCGCGCCGGCGCCGCGCCCGGAACCGGCGCAATCTCTTCGAGAAGAAACGCCGTCGCGTCGCGGGCTTTGGCGTGGCTCTCGCGCGCGACGCAACGCTGCAGCTCGTCGGAGTAGCCTTCCGCCTCGGCCAGCGCCGCGATCGCGTCCGCCGGATCCGGATCAGAGGCCGGATCGGGCGCGAAGGGCGGACGGTCATAGGCCACCGGCGCGCCGTCTTCGCCCGGCCTCGGCCGCCGCATCCGGATCGGCGCGCGGCTGTAGCTCTCGAGCCCGCCGGCGACGATCAGATCCGCGCCGCCGGCGGCGATCCGGTCCGCCGCCAGTGCGACCGCGTCGAGCCCGGAGCAGCATTGCGTGTCGACGGTGAGCGCCGGAACGGCGTCGGGCAGCCCGGCGCCGAGCGCCGCCATCCGCGCCGGGTCGCCGCCGCCATAGAGCGCATTGCCCATGATCACGCCGTCGACCGCCTCGGCCGCCGCGCCGGCGCTCTCGCGCGCCGCGCGGATCGCCGCCGCGCCGAGCTCCCAAGCCTCGATATCCGCGAAGGCGCCGCCCCGAGGCGCGACCATCGTCCGCATCGCGCCGACGACATAGACCGGCCTCACGCCAGCCGCTCCAGCGCGCCCACGGCGAGCCGCGCCTCGAGCCCTGCGAAGTCCGTCTTGCCGCTGGCGAGGCGCGGCCAGTCGCGCGCGAGGAGATAGCGCGACGGCGTCTCGGCGGCGCCGAGGCGCGCGCGGCAATGCTCGGCGAGGTCGGCCGCCGCCGGCGCCTCGCCTTCGACGGAGAGAACGGCGACGAGCCGCGCGCCGCGGACGCCGTCGGGCAGGCCGAAGACCGCCGCCGCCGCGACCGCCGGATGCGCCTCGAGCGCCGCCTCGACCCGCTCCGGCGCGACGTTGCGGCCCGAGACGACGATCATCCGGTCGGCGCGGCCGTCGATGAAGAGGAACCCGTCGGCGTCGAGACGGCCGAGATCGCCGAGGAAGACGCCGGCTCCGAGAAGCGGCAAGGGCGTCAGCCCGTCCGGACCGAGATAGCCGGCGGCGGCGAACGGACTCTCGACCGTGATCCGCCCGGTCGAGCCGGCCGGCCGAGGCGCGCCGTCGGCGTCGAGGATCGCGACGCTCACGCCCGGCGCCGGACGGCCGACCGAGCCCGCGGGCGCCGCTTCGCCCGGGCGGCGCATCGCGACATAGGAGAGCTCCGAGGCGCCGTAATAGGGCGCGATCGCCGCGCTCGGGAAGGCGGCGGCGATCTCTTCCTCCTGCGCCGGCTGAAGCGCCGCGCCGCCCGAGAGGATGAGGCGCAGGCTCGGGACCGGCGCGGCGGACGCGGCGCGGGCGAGGAGCAGGATCTGCGCCGGCGTCGCCGTCAGGATCGTCGCGCGGCGGCGGCGCATGAGCTCCAGGAACGCGCGCGGGCTCGGCGACGGGTTCGCCAAGAGCGCCTCGGCGCCGGCGGCGAGGCTCGAGAGGACGCCGTAGAGCCCGAGGGAATGACGGATCGGGCTCGCCGCCGCGACGACGTCCGTCGCGGCGAGCCCGAAAACCGCGCGATCGACCTCGAAGCTCCGCGCCCAGGAGGCCTCGCTCCGCGCAAACGGCTTCGGCGGCCCGCTCGAGCCGGAAGTGTAGCCGACATAGAAGAGGCCCGCGCGCGCCGCGACGTCCGAGAGGTCGGGCGGCAGCGCCTTTTGCGCCGCATGGCGACGCGCCGGCGGCCAGGTCGGATCGTAGACGACGATCGGTCGGCCGGCGCTCAACGCGGCGAGGACGCGCTCGACGGCGGCGACGGGCGCGTCTCGATCGATCGCGACCCGGTCGCGCGTCGCGACGAGCGCCGTCGTCGCCTCGACCCGCGCCAGAAGATCGCGGTAGCGCGCAACGGCGCCGGCGCAGGAGAGCGCGATCCGATCCGGATCGGCGGCGCGGATCCGCTCTAGGATCGGCCCGGGCGACGGTCCTCTTGCGGCGCCGAGTCGAAGCCGCGCGCGTCGAGCGCCTCCGCGATCTCGTCCGCCATCTTCAGGGTCTGCACGATCAGCGGCGTCGCCAGCGCGATGATGTTGCGTTCCTGTCCGCGCGCCCATTGCGCCTCCCGCGTCTCGGCGGCCATCCGCGCCAGAACCGGAATAAAGCGCAGCGCGAGCGCGATGGCGAGGCCGACCTTCTCGACCGCGATCCAGCGCCGGAAGGGCGAGAGCGCGCGCTCGATCGCCGCGACGATCTCCGAGGGCCGCGTCGTCAGCGTCGCCACGATCGCGAGAACGAGGAGCGCGAGGAGGCGGAGCCCGACGGCCGCGGCGACGGCGACGTCGGCGAAGAGGACTTGAGCGGCGACGATGATCGCGACGAACAGGAGCAGCGGCCGCAGCTGCGCCCAGAGCGCGCGGGCCGGGATCCGGGCGAGCGCCGCCAAGCCGAGCGCGGCGCCGAGCGCGGCGAGAAGGAGCGGCCAGCGCGAGAGGAAGAAGAGCCCGGCGCCGGCGGCGGCGAGCGCGAGCAGCTTCAGCCCGGCCGGCGCGCGATGAACCCGAGAGGCGCGGTCGAGATAGAGATCCGTCATGGCGCGAGGCGCAGATAGGCGTCGATCGCCGCGTCCGGCGCGCCGTCGAAGACGAGCCGGCCTTCATCGAAGAGGAGCACGCGGTCGAAACCGGCGAGCAGATCGAGGTCGTGGCTCGCCAGCACGATCTGCTCCTCGACGGCCGCGATCGCCGCCATGATCCGGCGCTTGTTGCGCCGGTCGAGCAGGGTCGTCGGCTCGTCCATCAGGATCGCCTCCGGTCGCATGACGAGGACGCCGATCAGCGCGATCATCTGCTTCTCGCCGCCCGAGAGCCGATGGACGGAGCGCTCGGCGAAGCTTTCCAGGCCGAAGCGCGCGAGCCCGGCCGCGACGCGCTCCGCCGTCTCCGACCGCCCGAGCCGCTGGTTCTTGAGCCCGAAGGCGAGATCCTCGGCGACGGTCGGATAGACGATCTGATGCTCCGGGTTCTGAAACAGGAACCCGACCTTGCGCCGCGCCGCCTTCGGATCCTCGGCGACGTCCACGCCGTCCACGGCGACGCGCCCGCGCGTCGCGCGCTGGAGCCCGTTCAGGAGCCTCAGGAACGTGCTCTTGCCGGAGCCGTTGGCGCCGATCACGCCGACGCGCCGCTCCGCGACGTCGACGGTCAGCTCGCCGAGAACGACGCGGCCGTCGAGCTCAACGTCGACGGACTGCAGGCTGAACCGCGGCATCGCTCTCGCGCCCGGCGCCCGGCGGCGCGATCAACGGATAGGCCCGCCGAACGGCCATGATGACGGCGGCGGCGAGCGCGGCCTTGACGAGGTCGCCCGGCGCGAAGGCCGCCGAGCCGGTGAGCGCGGTCTCGAAATCGAAGTCGGCGACGAGCGACATGTAGGGAATCCCGACGAGATAGACGGCGAGGACGCCGCCGATCGCCGAGGCGATGAAGGCCGAGACATGGGTCAGGCGCCGCCAGAGCCGCTCGACGATGAGGCCGGTGACGAAAGCGCCGAGAACGAAGCCGATCAGGAAACCGCCGCTCGGCCCGGCGAAGACGCCGAGGCCGCCGCGACCGCCCGAGAGCAGCGGCAGGCCGGCCGCGACGAGGAGCACGAAGAGCCCCTGCGAGAGGCCGCCGCGCACCGCGCCGAGAACGCCGCCGGCGATCATCACGCCCAAGGTCTGCGCCGTGATCGGCACGCCGAGCACCGGCACGTTGAGCGGCGGAAACAGCCCGAGCGCCGCCGTTAGCGCGGCGAAGAGCGCGATATATACGATATCCTTGGTGGTCATGACGGCCGCGGAGCTCCGATCGAGAAACCGCCCCGGCTTAAGCGCCCCGGCGCCCGCTGTCCATATCGCCGCCGCGATCTCCGCCGGCGCATCGGCGGCGCGCCGAACGGCTCGACGCCCATCCGAACGACGACGAAAGGAACGCCTCGCCATGAAACATCGCCTCGCCGACGCCGCCCGCCATCCGCGCCGCCTCGCCTTCGTCGCCGCCCTCGCCGCGATCGGCGGCGGCGGCGGCGCGCTCGCCGAAGAGGGCCGGAGCGCGTACACCACGCTCGATCTCTCGGCGTGCGACGCGCTCGAACGCGCCGAGATCGGCGCCGTCTTTCAATGCGAAGGACATGAGGGCTGGCCGCTCTTCGTCTCGACCGGCGATCTGCGCTACGACGTCGATGTCGGCCGGCGCAACGACGCGTTCTTCACCATCAACGCCTTCAACGAGCTCGGCGAGACCGTGGAGTGGCGCTACGGCCCGGGCGACCGCGGGCTCCGGGCGATCATCGTTCGCTACTATTATTTCGACGAGCGGCCCGAGCCTTACGCCAGCGATCTCGCGGTGATCGCCGCGCCGACCGAGCGCCGCGGCTCCTGCTATCTCGCGATGATCCCGGCCGATGCGAGCCCGAGCCAGAACGAGGTCGCGCGCCGGGTCGCCGACCTCGCCGACGTGCTGCAGTGCATCGAGCATCCTTGACGCGGCGGCTCAGCCCTGGCCGGCGAGGCGCGCCTCCCAGGCGTAGGCGTGCCGAACGATCGTCTCGAGATCGTCGAGCTCCGGCCGCCAATCGAGCGCGCCGAGGATCTTGGCGTTGTCCGCCGTCAGCGCCGCCGGATCGCCCGGCCGGCGCTGTCCGAAACGATAGGGCAAAGGCCGGTTGGAGACGCGCTTCACCGTCTCGATCACCTCGAGGACGGTGGCGCCGCGCCCGTAGCCGCAATTGAAGACGTCCGAGGCGCCGCCCGCCCTGAGATAGTCGAGCGCCGCGCGATGGGCGCGGACGAGATCGGCGACGTGGATATAGTCGCGCTCGCCGGTGCCGTCGCGCGTGTCGTAATCGTCGCCGAAAACCTCGAGCTCCGGCCGAAGCCCGAGCGCCGCCTGCGCCGCCACCTTGATGAGATGCGTCGCGCCCGGCGTCGATTGGCCGATGCGTCCCTCGGGATCGGCGCCGGCGACGTTGAAATAGCGAAGCGCGACATAGGAGAGGTCATGCGCGGCGGCGAGATCGCGCAGCATGAGCTCGGTCATCAGCTTCGAGGTTCCGTAAGGCGAGATCGGGCGCAAGGGATCGCCTTCCTGCGCCGGGATGCGCTCGGCGATTCCGTAGACGGCGGCGGTCGAGGAGAAGATGACGTGACGCACGCCGGCGCGGATCGCGGCGGCGAAGAGCGTCAGGCTGTTCGCGGTGTTGTTCCGATAGTATTTGACCGGATCGGCGTGGCTCTCCGGCACCACGACGGAGCCGGCGAAATGCAGGATCGCGTCGATCTTGCGGCTGCGGAGCAGCTCCTCGACCAGCGCGCCGTCGCCGACGTCGCCCTCGACGAACGCCGCCTCGGGCCGCAGCGCCGAGCGGACGCCGGTGACGAGATTGTCGAGCACGACGACCTCCTCGCCCGCGGCGAGAAGATCGAGCGTCATATGGCCGCCGATATATCCGGCGCCGCCTGTTACGAGCACACCCACGCCACGCCCCTCGCCGTCCTCGCTCTTTCGCAGAACGCCCTGCCGCGCCTATCTGACACAGATGCGCGCTGAAGTGAACCTGCGCCGCACCCCCGACGCCCGCGGGCGCCGCCCCTTGACGCAGACGAGATGCCCGACCGACCCGCCGACGCCGCCGCAGACCGACTGGCCGCCTCCGACCTCTTCGCCGCCCTCGACGGCGATCGCTTCGACGCCGTGATCGACGTGAGGAGCCCGGCCGAATTCGCCGAAGACCATATCCCGGGCGCGGTCAACTTGGCCGTGCTCGACAACGACGAGCGGGCCGAAGTCGGGACGATCTACGTCCAGGAGAGCAAGTTTCGCGCGCGCAGGATCGGCGCGGCCTATGTCAGCCGCAACATCGCGCGCCACCTCGAGACGGCGCTCCGCGACAAGCCGGGCGGCTGGCGGCCGCTCGTCCTCTGCTGGCGCGGCGGGCAGCGCTCGGGCGCGATGGCGCTCGTGATGCGGCGGATCGGCTGGCCGGCGGTCACGCTCGAGGGCGGCTATCGCGGCTACCGCCGGCAGGTCGCCGACGCGCTCTACGCCGAGGCGTCCGGCTTTCGCGCGGTCCTCATCGACGGCGGCACCGGCGCCGGCAAGACCGCGCTCCTCAGGAAGCTGGCCGAGCGCGGGCGGGCGACGCTCGATCTCGAAGGGCTGGCGGCGCATAAGGGCTCCGTCTTCGGCGCCGAGCCCGGCGAGGAGCAGCCGAGCCAGAAGCTGTTCGAGAGCCGGATCTTCGACGCGATCCGTCGGAGCGCGGGCGTCGTCGCCATCGAGGCGGAGGCGAGCCGGATCGGCGCGCGGACGGCGCCGCCGGCGCTCTGGAAGGCGATGACCGCGGCGCCGGCGATCGTGATCGAAGCGCCGATCGAGGCGCGGGCGGCGCATCTCATGGAAGACTACGCCGAGATCGCCGACGATCCCGAGCGGCTCGACCGGCTCCTGGCGCGTCTGCCGGCGCGGCACGGGCGAGAGCGTCTCGCCGCCTGGCGGCGCATGGCCGCGAAGGGCGCCGTCGCCGACCTCGTCCGCGATCTCGTCGAGACGCATTACGACCCGGCCTACGCCAAATCGCCGCGCCGCCGCGCGCGGCCGGTCCTCGCAAGGATCCGGCTGGAGCGCGTCGACGCCGCCGCGCTCGAAGCCGCGGCCGATCAGGCCGAGGCGGCGCTCGACGCCTATGCGGCGCTTTCGCGCTAGGGTGGTCGCTTCGAAATTCGCCGCATCTATCCGCAAGCGCCGGAGCGAGTTTCGAAACCGAGACCACACGTGCCACTTATTGATACTAGGGCAGGATCTGTTTAGGCGGATGCGACGCCGATGGCGCCGTCATCCCGGGATGACGCCGTCATCCCGGAAAGCCGCAGGCTTATCCGGGATCCAGGGCCGGTTCGCCGCAGGCTCGGCCCCTTTTGGCCCTGGATCCCGGCTCTGCGCGCTTCGCGCTTATCCGGGATGACAAGGGCGAGGTCGGCTCCATCGGAACCGATCAGACGATAGAGAGAACTGGCGAGTTCTCGCTCACGATCGCAACCCTTAAGTCGTCGGCGAGAACATCGACCCACCGAGCATGAAGGAAGATCCGCATGACCGTCGCCGCATCGACGCAGGCGCCGAGCGCCGGAGAGGACCGCCGCGCGCGCTTCTGGGACCGGATGGCCCGGCGCTACGCCAGAAAACCGGTCGCGCATCCCGAAATCTATCAGGAGAAGCTGAAGCGCATCCGCGCCTATCTGACCCCTGAGACTGAGCTCCTGGAGTTCGGCTGCGGCTCCGGCTCGACCGCGCTCGCGCTCGCGCCGAACGTCAAGAGCGCGCTCGCGACCGATCTCTCGGAGGAGATGCTCGCCATCGCGCGCGAGAAGGCGTCGAAGGCCGGCGTCGAGAACGTCCGGTTCGCGCAGGCGAGCGTCGAGCGCTTCGAGGGCGCCGCGCGCACTGACGCCGTGCTGGCGATGAGCCTCCTGCATCTCGTGGACGACTGGAAAGGCGCGATCGCCGCCTGTCATCGGCTGCTGCGGCCGGGCGGCGTCTTCGTCTCGAGCACGATGTGCCTCGGCGACGGGATGGGCTGGCTGCGCTACGTCGCGCCGATCGCGCGCGGGCTCGGCCTGTTTCCGCCGCTCAGCTTCTTCCGCGAGGCGGAGCTCGTCGAGGCGATCCGAGCGGCGGGCTTCGAGATCAAGGACGTCTGGCGGCCGGGCAAGCGCATGGCGAGCTTCGTCATCGCCGTGAAGCCCGGCTGAGGCTGCGCTCAGCGAAGCGGCGCCGAGCAGCAGAAAAAGCGCGCCCTCGGCGACGGCGAGCACGTCGCCGGTGAAGAGATAGACCTCGAGCTCCGGCGCGCCGAGGCCGACGGCGACGAGCGCGATCGCGAGCGCCGCGTCGGCCGCGCGCCGATCAAGCAGCGGGTCAGCGTCGTCTTGCCGCCGCCCTTCGGGCCGACGATGGTGACGATCTCGCCGCGCGCTATGTCGAGATCGGCGTCAGCGAGGATGCGTTCGCCGCGATCGCCACGGGCGGCGACGCCGCGCGCGCAAGTCAGCGGCGAGGCGCGCGGATCGCGCGGCGCTGGGCCGGGACGAGGGCGAGCGCCATGTCGGGCTTCTTTCGGCGGGCCGAAATCGATAACCGCCGGGCGCGGGCCGAGCGACGGGACGTCATGCTATAGTGTTTCATTTCGAGGCAACGGGAAAGTCGGCGCGGTGAATCGGTCGAACGCGCCCTTGGCGCAGGATCTCGTGCTCGTCGGCGGCGGCCACGCGCATGCGCTCGCGCTCGCCGCCTGGTCGATGCGGCCGCTCGCCGGCGCGCGGCTGACATTGGTCTCGCCCGACCCGACGACGCCCTATACCGGCATGCTGCCGGGCGTCGTCGCCGGGCGCTATGCGCCGGAGGAGCACGAGATCGACCTCGTGCGACTCGCGCGGCGCGCCGGCGCGCGGCTGATCCTCGACCGGGCCGTCGGGCTCGATCTCGCGACGAAGACGGTCACGCTCGAAGAGCGCGGCGCCCTCGCCTACGACGTGCTCTCGCTCGACATCGGCTCGTCCTCGGAGCCGCTCGGCGTCGCGGGCGGCGGCTTCGAACCGGTCAAGCCCTTCGGACGCTTCCTGCCCGCCTACGCCGCGTTCCTCGAAAGGGTCGAGGCCGGCCGGGCGCAGCCGCGCGCGGTCGTCATCGGCGGCGGGCTCGGCGGCGTCGAGCTCGCCTTCGCGATCGCCTGGCGCCTCCGCGGCCGGCCGGAGCGACGCGTCGTGATGCTGACGCAGGACGGCGACGCGCCGGACGGCGTCGCGCCGCGCCTCTGGCGGCGGATCCTCGACCGCGCGCCGCCGGCCGGCGTCGAGATCCGCCAGGGTTTCGACGTGGTCGCGGTCGAGGACGGCGCGGCGATCGCCGCCGACGGACGCCGCGAAGAGGCGGATCTCGTCCTCTCCGCCGCCGGCGCGCGGCCCGCCGCCTGGCTCGCCGGCACCGGGCTGCCGCTCGACAAGGCCGGCTTCGTCCGCGTCGGGCCGACGTTGGCGGCGGAAGGCTTCTGGGACGTCTTCGCGGCCGGCGACATCGCCTCGATGGGCTTCGCGCAGCGGCCCAAGGCCGGCGTCTTCGCCGTGCGCCAAGCGCCGACGCTCGCGCGCAACCTGCGCGAGGCGCTCATCGCCGGCGGACCCGAGGCGACGGCACGCTACCGGACCTATCGTCCGCAGCGCGACTATCTGAAGCTCGTCTCGCTCGGCTCGGCCGCCGCGATCGCCGAGAAAGGCGGGCTCCTGATCGAGAGCGCGCGGATCTGGCGGCTCAAGGACCGGATCGACCGCCGCTTCATGCGCCAATTCGATCCGAAGCCGATGGCGGCCGATCCGCCGCCGAAGGAGGCGGCCGCCGGCGCGGCCGGCCCGCGCGATCCGCTCTGCGCCGGCTGCGGCGCCAAGATCGGCGCGGACGCCCTGGAGGCGGCGCTGGCGACGCTCGGCGCGCCGAAGCCCGGCGGGCGCGCGTTCCGCGGCCCGGGCGACGACGCGGCGCTCCTCGCCCTGCCGGACGGCGCCTATCAGGCGGCGACGATCGATCAGCTCCGCGCCTTCACCGAGGATGTCGCGCTCTTCGCCGAGATCGCGACCGTCCATAGCCTCGGCGACGTCGCGGCGATGGGCGGCAGGCCGGAGGCGGCGCTCCTCTCGATCACCTTGCCGCCGGCGACGCCGCCTATGCAGGCCCGGCTCGCCGCCGAGACGCTCGCCGGCGTCCGCCGCGCGCTCGCCGAGGCCGGCGCGGAGCTCGTCGGCGGCCACACCGCCGAAGGCCCGGAGCTCTCGCTCGGCGTCGTCGCGCTCGGCCGCGTCGCGCCGGCGGCGGTCGCGCAGCTCTCGGGCGCCGAGCCCGGCGACGCCCTTCTGCTCACCAAGCCGCTCGGCGTCGGCGTCCTCCTCGCCGCGGAGATGCGCCAGGCCGCGCCCGGCCGAGCGGTCGCCGGCGCCGTTCGCCGCATGCGCCAATCGAACGGACCGGCGGCCGAGGCGTTGATGGCGTCCGGCGCGCGGGCGATGACCGACGTCACCGGCTTCGGCCTTCTCGGCCATCTCGCGCGGATGCTTTGCGCCGATCTCGGCGCCGAGATCGCGCTCGACGCCGTCCCGTTCCTCGAGATGGCGCCCGAGCTGGTTGCGTCCGGCGTCCGGAGCAGCCTCCACCCGGCCAACGCCGCGCTCCTCGGCGATCTCGACGCGTCGGGCGCGGATCCGGCGCGCGTCGATCTCCTCGTCGATCCGCAAACCGCCGGCGGCCTATTGGCGGCGCTGCCCGCCGAGCGCGCCGACGCCGCGCTCGCCGCGCTCCGAGAGACCGCGCCCGAGGCGGCGATCATCGGCTCGATCCTCCGCAGCGGCCCTGGCGCGCGCTTCCGCCTCGCTGCGGCCCAAAATCCCGCATAGACCGCGCCTGCTCGCCTTGGGGAGATAGAAGATGACGGCATTCCCACGCGCCCTCGGCGCCGCGCTCCTCTGCGCTTTCGCGCTCGCTTGCGCCCGCGCCGCGGCGCAGGACGCCGCCGGCTCCGGATCGACGCCGTTCCCGGGGCGCGCCTTTCTCGACCGGATCGAGGCCGGCCAGGTCTGGTGCCTCGAGCCGCGTCCGAGCGAGATGAGCTGCCGCTTCATCCTGCGCGCGCCGAGCCTCCGCCTGATGGCGGACGACAGCTTGACGGAAGGGATCGGCTACTGGCTGATCGCGGACGCCGAGTTCGGCTTCGTCAAGCAAGAGCAGCTGTTCCGGTATTTCGTCGCCGACGACCGCGTTTGCCTCGGCGGCCCGTCCGTGCGGCGCGACGACATGCGGTTCTACGCGCCCGCGACGCGCCGCGCCGATGTCGGGCTCGGCGACCATCGTCTTCGGCCCGACCTCGAAAGCCAGCTTCAAGCGCTTGCGCAAGAGGCCTGGGCGGCGTTCGAGACGACGTGCTGGTCCTATCGCCTCGAAGAGCGTTTCGCCGAGCTCGACGGACCGGAAGTCGCCATGACGCGCTATCATGACGGCGTCGAACAGGAAGGTCTCCGCGTCGGCGCGTTCTACGCCCAGGAGGCGGCCGAGGCTTTGCGCCTCTACGTCCTGGACTGAGCGGACGCGCGCCCGCGACGATCGACACGCTTGGGTCTTCGCCGCACGATGCGCTAGCGCAGGATCTGTTTAGGTGGACGCAACGCCGATGACGCCGTCATCCCGGAAAGCCGAAGGCTTATCCGGGATCCAGGGCCGGTTCGCCGCACGCTCGGCCCCTCGGCCCGGGATCCCGGCTCTGCGCGCGTCGCGCTTGCCGGGACGACAAGGGCGAGGTCGGCTCCATCAGAACCGATCAGACGATAGCGTCCTCGATCCGAAATTCGCTTCATCATCGCGGCCGAGGGCGTTGCCAGTTTCAGATCCTTAAAGGACACTGGAAGCAATAAGTCGCTCGTATGGTTTCGGTTTCGAAATGCGCTCCGGCGCTCGCGGATAAATGTGGCGAATTTCGAAACCGCCACACTATGTCTTCGGCGAAGCTGGGACGCGTGGAGGCGAGAATGGATCCGTATCTCCTGCCGGACATCACGGCGCGATCGGGCGCCGCGGAGCCGCGCTACGACATCGTGCATATCCACGGCCTGACGCTGCCCTTCGTCATCGGCGTCTTCGAGTTCGAGAAGCACCGGCCGCAAACGGTGGTCATCGACGTCGACATGGCGGTCGATCCCGCGGTTCGGCGCCAGGGCGACTACGTCTCCTACGCGCCGGTCGCCGATCTCGCGATCGCGCTCTCGAAGGCCGGCGAGCATATCGCGCTCGTCGAGACGCTCGCGGAGCGGCTGCTCGAGAAGGCGCTCGAGGACGGCCGCGTCGCGCGCGCGCGCGTGCGCGTCCTGAAAGCGGACATCTACGCCCAGGCGGCGGGCGTCGGCGTCACGATCGAGGGCGCGCAGGGCGACCGGCCGCTCCGGGCGATCGAATGACGGCGGAGGCGACGACGACGCATATCGCGCTCGGCGCGAATGTCGGCGATAAGCTGTCGACGCTCCGGTCGGCGCTCGATGCGCTCGATCAGGCGCCCGGCGTTCGGGCGACCGCGGTCTCCGCCCTTTACGAGACCGCGCCTGTCGGCGGTCCCGGCGGGCAGGACCGGTTCCTCAACGCCGCCGCCGCGCTCGAGACGACGCTCGCGCCCTTGGCGCTGCTCGATCTCCTGCAATCCGTCGAGGCGGCGCATCAGAGGACGCGCGAGGCGCGCTGGGCCCCGCGGACGCTCGATCTCGACATCTTGTTCTACGGCGCGCAGGTCGTGCGCTCGGATCGGCTTATCTTACCGCATCCGCGGCTCTCCAAGCGCCGGTTCGTCCTGGCGCCGCTCGCCGACATCGCGCCGGCCTTGACCCATCCCGCCCTCGGCGCGTCGGTCGCCGAGCTCCTCGCCGCGCTTGACCCGGCGGACGAAGGCGACGTCGTCCGCATCGCCGATGATTGGAGAAGCGCATGATTTCACCGGATTTTCTGCTGCCGCTTTGGCAGGCTCACCGCGACGCGATCGCCGCGCCGATCCGGCGCTTCTCCTTCCCGCGCTTCGAGCTCGACTTTGACGACCGCGTCTATCAGATGGGCGTCATCAATTTGAGCCGCGACAGCTCCTATCGCGAGAGCGTCGCGCTCAGCCTCGATCAGGCGCTCCGGCGGGCGAAGAAGATGACGCTCGACGGCTGCCGGATCATCGATATCGGCGCGGAATCGACCGGCGTCGGAACGGCGCGTGTGGATGAGAACGGCCAAAAGTCGCTGCTCCTGCCGATCGTGGAGCGGCTCGCGGCCGAGAAGGTGCTGGTCTCGGTCGACACTTATCTGCCCGAGGTCGCCGAGGCGGCGCTCGGCGCCGGCGCCGGCGTCGTCAACCTCACCGGCCGCAACGACGATCCGGCGTTCTACCGGATGATCGCGAAGGCCGAGGCCGGCGTCATCCTCTGCTACACGCCGGGCGAGCACGGCCGCTCGGACGTCGCGCCGCCCTCGCGCGACGAGCTCGTCGAGGCGCAGCTCGACTATCTCCGCGGCGCGGTGGACGTCGCGACGCGCGCCGGCGTCGAGCGGATCTGGGTCGATCCGGGCATGGGCGTCGGCTACTACCACGCGTTGCCGGACGGGCCGCGGCGCATCCGTCATCAGATCGAGAACACGCTCCAGGCCTTCCGTTTCCGCGCGCTCGGCTGGCCGGTCTGCGTGACGATGGCCTCGCCGGTGGCGATGTTCGGCGACGAGGTGCGCTCGGCCGAGACCTGCTTCGCGACCTTGGCGATGCTCTCCAAGGTCAATCTCGTCCGCAGCCACGAGGCGGCGCGCGTGCAGCCGGTGCTCGACACGCAGGACATCAGACTTGACCTGCCGTAGACTGGATCCGCCATGAACTCGGACAACAGAGCCGCCCTCGTCACCGGCGCCGGGCAGCGCCTCGGCAAGGCGATCGCGCTCGCGCTCGCCGAGGACGGCTATGCGGTCGCCGTTCACTACAACACGTCGCGCGCGCCGGCCGAGAAGGTCGTCGAGGCGATCGAGGCGGCGGGCGGAAAGGCGGCGGCCATCGGACGCGACCTTTCCGATCCGTTCGAGGCCGGCGCGCTCGTCGACGCGGCCGCGACGGCGCTCGGGCCGCTGTCGCTCCTCGTCAATTCGGCCTCCTATTACGACAGCGACACGCTCGCGACGATCACCGAGGAGAGCTGGCGCAAGCTCACGGACGTCAACCTCGCCGCGCCGGTGACGCTGATGCAGGCCTTCGCGCGCCAGTTCGACGCCGCCGGGCTCGCCTCCGGCGCGATCGTCAACATGCTCGACGTGCAGATTCTCACGCCTTCGCCCGAATTCTTCAGCTATTTCTGCGCCAAGGGCGCGCTGGAGACGGCGACGCGCCTCGCCGCCTACGAGCTCGCGCCGAAGATCCGCGTCAACGCCGTCGCGCCGGGGCTCGCGCTGCCGAGCTGGGGCCAGACCGACCAGGAGTTCGCCGACCGCCAGGCGCTGACGCCGATGGGCGCCGGGCTCGGCGCCGAGGACATCGTCGGCGCGGTCCGCTACCTCGCTTCGGCGGCGCAGGTGACCGGTCAGACGATCGCGGTCGACGGCGGTCAGAGGCTGATGGGATTCGGCAACGCGGATGTGAAGCCGTCTCGAAATTGAACGCGCCGCTGCGCCTCGGATACTTTCCGCCTGGCGGTCGCGCCGGATCGCCGCAACCGCTTGCGGTTCTTCGCCGTGCGCGCGCATAAAGCGCGGCTGAGACGGCGAAGAGGTTCGAACGATGCGCGCTGAGGCGAAGACGCCGCTGAAGCTTTCCGAAATCGGCCGGCGGCTTTGGCATGGTTGGATCAAGAAGTATTCGAAACTGATCCTGCTCAATTTCTTCTTCATCATTATTTACTCGGCCGCGAATGGCGCCTACGCCCCGGTCGTCGCCCATATCGTCGACAATATCGAAAGCGATCCGTCGGTCCTCCGCTGGATTCTCGTCGGCGCCCTCGCCCTCGCCTTCGTCAAGGCCGGATCGCTGCTCGCGCATCGGCGGCTCAACAACCGCATCTTCGCCAACGTCTCGAACGACATGAAGCGCGACGTCTACGACCATATGGTCGAGGCGGACATCGCCTGGCACGGCCGCGAGCCCGTCGCCCAGCGGACGGTGCGCATCACCTCCGACGTCGACGTCGTCAAGAACGGTTTGACCCGCGTCATCAACAACGGCGTCCGCGACTCGCTGATGGTCGTGGCGGTCATCGGCTCGATGTTCTTCATCGATTGGCAGCTCAGCCTGATCGCGATGGTCGTCTTTCCGATCGCGATCCTGCCGGTGCGCTCGATCAGCCGCGTCGTGCGCAAGCTCGGCCGCCAGACCCAGGAAGAGGTCGGCGCGATCAACGCCGAGCTTCAGGAGAGCCTCTCCTCGGCGCGCATCGCCAAGACGTTCCAGCTCGAACGCAGGCTCAAAGACCGCAGCCACGGCAAGTTCGGCCGGCTCCGCAATCTGCAGGTGCGCGCCGCCGACCACGCCGCGCTGCTCGACCCGATCATGGAGATCCTCGCCGGTGTGGCCGTGGTCGGCATTCTGTTCTTCGTCGGATGGCGGATCGAGAGCGGAGCCAACACGATCGGCGATTTCGCCGGCTTCATCACCGCGTTCTTCCTCGCGGCGCAGCCGCTGCGCGCCATCGGCAACGTGACGATCAACATCCAGAACGCCGTCGCCGCCGCTCAGCGCGTGTTCGAGGTGCTCGACGAGGCGCCGCGCGTCGTCGACGCGCCGGACGCGACGGCCTACGGCTACGACCGCGCGCAGATCCGCTTCGACGCCGTGTCCTTCTCCTATGGCGACGGCGCCAAAGCGCTCGACGGCGTCAGCTTCGAGATCGAGGCCGGCGCGCGCGTCGCGCTCGTCGGCCGCTCCGGCGCCGGCAAGTCGACGGTGTTCAACCTGATCCCGCGCCTCTACGACCCGACCGAGGGGCGCGTCCTGCTCAACGGCCGCGACCTCCGCGACATGAGCTTGGCGAGCCTTCGACGCGGCGTCGCGATCGTCACTCAGGAGGCGATCCTCTTCAACGACACCGTCGCGACCAACATCGCGCTCGGCCGCTACGGCGCCGGGCGCGAGCCGAACCGCGAGGAGATCGTGGCGGCGGCGCGATCGGCCGGCGCGCACGACTTCATCTCGGAGATGCCGGAGGGCTACGAGACCGTGATCGGCGATCGCGGCGACAGGCTGTCCGGCGGCCAGCGCCAGCGCCTCTCGATCGCCCGAGCGTTCCTGCGCGACGCGCCGATCCTCCTGCTCGACGAAGCGACGAGCGCGCTCGACGCGGAAGCCGAAACCGTGGTCAAGGACGCGCTCGACCGGCTGGCGGTCGGCCGGACGACGGTGGTGATCGCGCATCGGCTCTCGACGATCATGGACGCGGACAAGATCGTGGTGCTCGACCGCGGCCGCGTCGTCGAGGTCGGGCCGCATGCGGCGCTGCTCGCCGAGGGCGGCGTCTACGCTTCGCTCTTCAAGCTTCAGTTCCAGGGCGTCTTCGAGGAGGCCTGAGCCGGCGGCGCTCCGCGATGACCGCGGAGCCGCCCGGAAGCTCGAAAGCGAGTTCGGCGTCGGCCGGGACGAAGGAAGGCGTCGACGCCGCCTCGGGGCGGAAGAGCACGCCGCGGCGCGGGGCGAGATCGATGAAAAGGAGGGCGACCAGGCCCGGCCGCGCGAGATAGCGCGGCGCCATGCGGCGCGTAGCGCGGATCGGGCCGCGCCCCAAACGCAAACGCGCCGGCCCTTTCGGACCGGCGCGCAGGAGAGACGCGTCTCTCGAGGCTGTTTCAGATGACCGGACTACTCAGCCAACGCCCGGCGGGAGGTTATTCGCGGATCAGCGCCCCGATCGTTGCACGAGCCACGCCATCCACGAGACCCATGACGCCCAGTTCACCGTCGCGAACACACTCACTCGTCATTGGATCACCTCCTTTCGGTTGTTGCAGCTGAGGGAAACAAGCCATGATCTTGTGGCGCATGCAAGCAAATTGTGGGGTAGGATTGAGGCAGGCCGACGGGCGCTGCGACGGCGCCGCAAGGCGCGCGTTTCGCCGAGCTCGCGCTTGTCCGAGGCGAGGACGACATAGGTCGCGCTCGCCGCGGCCTGCGGCGCGGCGCCCTCAGTCCTCGGCCGCCTGCAGAACGGCGCCCTCGCGCGCGACGGCGAGCGCGTCGCCCCGCAGGGCGATATGCTCGAAGACCGGACGCGACGGCGCCGGGATGTCGCCCCACTCCGCGACGTCGCCGTCAAGCGGGACGTCGGCGACGACCGGACGCTCGTAGGCGATGCTCATCAGCATGCGCTGTCCGCGCTCGGAGAGCATGAACTCGATGAAGGCCTCGCCCTCCGCCTGACGCTCCGAGCCCCTGGAGATCGCCGCGGCCGTCAGCATCGCGAAGCCGCCGCCGTCCTCGAAGGTCGGGATCACGAGCCGCGTGCGCGCAAGCACGTCGTCGCCGTCCGAGGCGCGCTCGAGGATCCCTCGATAGTAGTCGTTGCCGAGCGCCACGTCGCAGGCGCCGTCAGCGACGAGCCGGATCTGGTCTCGGTCGCTACCTCCGGGCTCGCCGACGAGGTTCTCGCGGACCGCCGCCAACCATTCGCGCGCATGGTCCTCGCCGTAATTCGCGATCAGCGCGGAAATCAGCTGGACGTTGTAACTGTGATCGAGCGGGCGCGAGCAGATCCGGCCCCGCCATCTTTCGTCGGTGAGATCCTCATAGGTTCGAATGGCGCCCGGCTCGACGCGATCCGCGGATACGTGAAATGCGCGCGTCCGACGGCTGAGCCCAATCCACCGACCATGCGGGTCGCGGAATTCCGGCCGAACGCGGTCGAGGACGACCTCAGAACGAATCGGCGCCAGCGCGCCGCTATAGAGGAGCGGCAACAGCGTCCCGGCGTCCTTGGTCATGACGACGTCGAAGGGCAAGGACCGCCCTTCATGCCGCAACGACGCGATCTGCGAGACGTCGTTATAGACGACGGTCGTCTCGACGCCCGATTCGACCTCAAAGGCGGCGGCGATGAAGACGATCAAGCTCTCTTGACGATCGGTGTAGATGATCAATTCTCGCGCGTGCGCTCCCCAACCTGCAACCGCAAGTACTAGCGCCAGCCAGACTCCACGCATGCTTGCCTACCCCCGAAAATGACGGCTCGATGATGCGCGCGCATACTGCCGACGATTTCCCTGTCGGCAAGTCGCGTCGAAGTTCGGCAGGCGCTATTCCGAAACGGCCCCATGCGCCGAAGATATGCGATGATCGCGGCCGACAGCTTCGGGCATGGCTTAACGATCTGAGTCGTTGAGGCTTTCGAGTTCAGCGCCGACGCACATGATCTCGATGCTCGGTCAACGAGCGTTGAACGAGCGCCGCGCGTCCGCAACAAAAGTTCGAAAGCGCGCCTCGAACGCGCGGCCGTTCGACGCGGCGTCGCACGCGCTCCGACGATCAGCCGGACCGCCGTCTCGACAACGCCCGACGGCGATGCGGGCGCCGCCATCGGCCTCCAAAACGCCGAACTCGGCGCCGCCAATATCGGGATCGCGGCGAGAGGATTCGAGACGGCGACATGAGACGACCCATGCAACGCGGACGCCTGCTGGTCGCGGCGCTCTGGATTTGCGCAATCGGCGGCGACGGATCGGCGCAGGACCGGACGCCCGAGAGCCTCTGCGCGGCAGGCTGGGCGGCGATGGACACCGCGAACGCGCCGGCTCTGCTCGCCGCCGCCGACGCCTGCGCAGCGGCGCAAGAAGACGTCCAGGCCCGCGCGCTGATCGTCGTCGCGAACTTCCGCGGCGCAATCGACATCGCGCTGTTCGAGCCGGCCACGGCGTCAGACCAGGACGCGGTCGCGGCGTTGCGCGAGCGGCTCGCGACGCGCTATGTCGCCGCCGTCCCGCGCGCCGTCGCGAGCGATCCAGAGATGGCGGCGGCCTTCTTCGAGGCGCTCGAGAGCTGGGACCCGGAATTCGGACCGGACTACGATCCCGGCTGGCGGTTTCTCGAAAGCGACCGGCATCTGCTCTACGGTCTTGCGATCCGGGATCTGCAAGCGTCGGCGCTGCATGAGCTGCGCCGGCGCGCGGCGCTGCTCGCCGACATCGAGTACCGAACGCTGCGCGACGGCCTGGCCTATGTCGAGAACAACGCGCGTCGTCTGCGAGAGACGCGAGGCTTCGCTCTGGAGCCCGGCACAGATCACTACGAGCGCGACGAAGCGCTGCGAGAGGCGCTGGCGGCGAGCGAGGCGCGGATCCTCGCGGACTTTCCGACGCCGCCCCTTCGACGCAATATTCTCGAAGCATCGTCGCCGGAAACTTATCCGGGCGCCCGGCCCCTGCATGTCGGCCTCAACGGGCCGGCGCGCCGCGGGTGGATGGTGCTGCGCAGCGCGGAAGAGGTTCGGGAGACCTGGCTGTCGGACGCGGTGTCGGAGGCGACGCTGGCGCGACTCCTGGCGCAGGTCGACTTCGAGACCGAGTCGCTGCTGCTGGCTTGGGCGGGTCTCACCGAGAACGCGACCGGGTCAGTCCTCGTGCGTCGGATCTACTACGAAGAGGCGCTCGGCTACTGGCATCACCACACGCTCGTCGGCGTCGTCGATCCGGAATGCGGGGCCGAGCCTGCCGCCGCGAACGAGGCAAGGGGCGCCGACGCCGAAGATCGGCCGGTCGCCTACCCTTACGTGCTGGCCGCCGGCCCGAGACCGCGCGGAGAGATCGTGCGGTCGCGCGACTCGAGCGCCCGATATCGCGACGGGTGCGGCCCAGCCGTCCGAAGCGCGCCGACCCGCGTCGGCGACGCGCGCGGCGAATCTCTGCTGTCCGGCCCTTGGCCCGAGGGACTCGAGCCGCCGGAGTGAACGCCCGAAGACCGTAGGCGATCTTAGTCAGAACTCCTCGACCCGCAGGATCTTCGGCGCCGCTTTGAGCGCGCCAAGGATGCTCGGATTGACCGGATAGAAGCCCGGCAGCGCGAGCTCCGCCTCGATCGCCGCGTCGTCCGGCGCGAGGATGAGGTTGATCGGCCCGCAGCCGCGCGGCGCCGCGCCGTTCACCGCCGGGCGCGGCTCGGCGGCGCAGGCCGCAAGCTGCGCCTGGCACTGCTCGACGCCGTCGATATCGGCGACGAACACCCGGAGCCCGCGCGCCGCCGCGCCGGCCACCGCCTTGTCGATCGGCTCGACGCCCTCGATGCGCATCTTCACCTGGTCGCCGTCGCGCTCGGCCTCGACCGCGAGCACGACCGCCTGGCCGGGCTCGAGCATGTCGCGGCAGGCTCCGAGCGTCTCCGAGAAGACGACGGCCTCGTAGAGCCCGGTCGGATCGGAGAGCGCGACGAAGGCGAAGGGATTGCCCTTGGCGCTCTTGCGCTCGCGCTTCGAGACGACGACGCCGGCGACCCGGCCCGTATAGCCGCGCCCGGCGCTCGCGGCGATCTCGCGATAGGTCATCACCCGTTTGCGCTTCAGAGCGCCGAGATACTCGTCGAGCGGATGGCCGGAGAAGTAGAAGCCGATCGCCGCCGCCTCCTCTTCGAGCCGCTCGGTCGGCGTCCAGTCGACGCCCGACCAGAGCTTCGGCGGCGGCGCCTCGACGCCGCCGACGTCGAAGAGCGAATTCTGCTCTGAGCGCGCCTGGTCCATCTCGGCCGCCGAATAGCCGACCAGCGTCTCGACGCTCTCGAAGACCTTGCGCCGCCGGCTCTCGAGGCTGTCGAAGGCGCCGGCGCGCGCCATCATCTCGAGCGCCCGCTTGCCCAGCATCTTGAGATCCACCCGCCGCGCGACGTCGAAGAGATCCGCGAACGGCCCGTTCGCCTTGCGCTCCTCGGCGATCCGCCGCATCGCCTCGCCGCCGACATTCTTGAGCGCGCCGAGCGCGTAGCGGATCCGCAAGCCGCCATCGGCGCCGTGCTCGACCGTGAACCAATCCTCGGACGCGTTCACGTCCGGCGGCAGAAGCTCGATCTCCATCCGCTCGAGCTCCTGGCGATAGACCGCCAGCTTGTCGGTGTATTGGATGTCGAGGTTCATCACCGCCGCCATGAACTCGACCGGATGGTTCGCCTTCAGCCAGGCGGTCTGGTACGACACC
>CAZPTD010000033.1:0-15346 GCA_964588915.1 uncultured Neomegalonema sp.
TTCGTCAAGGGCGACGCGGTCGCGGGCCTTCTGATCACGCTGCTCAACCTCGTCATGGGCGTCGCGATGGGGATGGTCAGCCACGGGCTCAGCTTCGGCGAGGCGATCGAGACCTATTCGATCCTGACCGTCGGCGACGGCCTCGTGAACCAGATCCCGTCGGTGATCATCTCGATCGCCGCCGCTCTTCTGCTCTCCAAGGGCGGCGTCTTCGGCGCGGCCGACAAGGCGCTCGTCGGCCAGCTCGGCGCGCATCCGGCGGCGCTGATCACCGTCGGCGGTCTGATGGGTCTTTTCGGTTTCGCGCCGGGCTTGCCGTTCCTTCCGTTCGTCGCCGGCGCGGCGGGATTGATCGGCGCCGGAGTCTGGTCGCTGCGCAAGAAGGCGGCGGAGAAACAGGAGGAGGAGTCGAAGGCGGCCGAGGAGGCGACGAAGGCGGCGAGCGAGCCGACGAAGCTCGGCGATCTCATCGACGTCGACGAGATCCATGTCGAGTTCGCGCCGGATCTTATCTCGATCGCGATGGATCCGGCGACCGGACTCGCGGGACGCATCGCCAATATGCGCCGGCACATCGCCACCGAATACGGCTTCATCATGCCGGAGATTCGCCTGACCGACAGCCACAGCGTCGGCCAAAACGGCTACGCGATCCGCATCCAGGGCGTGCAATGCGCCGCCGACAAGCTGCGGCCGGGCAAGGTCCTGACCTTGCTCAACGAGGGCGTCAAGCTCAAGGTCGCCGGCGAGGAGGTCAAGGAGCCGGTCTACGGCGCGCCGGCGCGCTGGATCGATCAGAGCGATCAGGGCGAGGCGGAGGTGCTCGGCCTGCCGGTGATCACGCCGGTCGAGGTGGTGGCGACGCATCTGCTCGAGACGGTGCAGCGCAATCTCGGCCGGCTGTTCACGCGGCGGGCGCTCAAGAAGCTGCTCGACGAGTTCGTCAATCAGACCGACGCCGCCCGCGCCGCCTCGAACAAGCAGCTCCTGGCCGAGTTCGTGCCAGACAAGATCCCGCTCGATCTCCTGCAGTCGGTGCTGCGCGTACTCCTCGAGGAGCGCGTGCCGATCCGCAACTTGCCGCTCATCCTCGAGGCGATCTCGGAGGCCAAAGGCCATCTCACCGGGCCCGAGCTCATCGCCGAGTATGTGCGCCAGCGGATCGGCTTCATCCTGGTCTCGAAGCTGGTCGAGCCGGACGGCGCGCTGCCGCTCATCCAGCTCGCGCCGGAATGGGAGGACCTCTTCGCCCAGCATCAGCGCGGCGACGAGACGAGCGCGGACGTGGCGCTGCCGCCGGCGGACTTCAACCGGCTCGCCGGCGCGATCAAGGAGCGGGTCAACGCCGCGGCCTCGGACGGCCGCTATCCGGCGATCGTGACCACGACCAAGCGCCGCCGCTTCCTGCGCGAGGTGCTCTCGGCGAAGGGCGTCGGCAATCCGGTGCTCTCCTTCGAGGAGATCGGCGCCAATGTGCGGCCGGCGGTGCTCGGAGTGGCGTGATGACGCGCTCCTGTCCGGCTTCCATCCCCTCCGCCTCGGTCCCTCTCCCTCGGGGAGAGGCAGGCGACGTCTTCGCGCTCGTCTCGCGCCGCCATCGGCTCCGCTCGCCGCGGCGCAACGGCTCCGGGAGACCCGCGTCGCGTCGGCGCGGGAGGGGCTGAGGCCATGGAGGCGGCCCAGATCGACATATTGGCGGCGCTGCAGACGGCGCTCGACGGCGTCGAGAACGCGATCCTCGTCGCCGCCGCGGTCTTCGTCCGCATCACGGCCATCCTCTTCATGCTGCCCGGCTTCGGCGAGCGGCAGATCCCGGCGCGCATCAAGCTCGTCGGCGCCCTCGCCTTCGCCGTCGCGGCCTGGCCGATGGTGACGCCGCTCGTCGCCGAAGCGGGCGCCGCGCTCCGGCCGAGCGTCGGCAGCGTCGGGCTCGCCCTGGTCGCGGAGGCGACGATCGGCCTCCTTCTCGGCTTCGCGACGCGGCTTCTCATCTTCGCGCTGCAGACCGCCGGCATGATCGCGGCGCAAAACATGTCGCTCTCGCAGCTCTTCGGCGGCGTCTCGGCCGAGCCCGAACCGACGATCGCGACCTTGCTCAGCATGGGCGCGATCGCGCTGGCGCTCACGCTCGGGCTGCATGTGAAGGCGACGGCGCTCATCGTGTCGAGCTACGAGGCGCTGCCGCTCGGCGTCTTTCCGCTCTCGGGCGACGTCGCGGAGTGGGCGACGGCGCGCGTCGGCTCGGCCTTCAGCCTCGCCGTGTCGCTGGCGCTGCCCTTCATCGTCGCGTCGTTCATCTACAATGTGGCGCTCGGCTTCATCAACCGCGCCATGCCGCAGATGATGGTCGCCTTCGTCGGCATGCCGGCGATCATCCTCTTCGGCCTGTTCCTGCTGTCGACGACCATCGGCGGCGTCCTCTACTACTGGCACGACCTCTTCGACGCCGTGCTCGCCGATCCTCTCAACGTCGATCCCTGAGGTCTGAGCGATGGCGCAAGGTCAGAACGACGGTCAGGAAAAAACCTTAGATCCGACGCCGCAGCGATTGCAGCGGGCGCGGCGCGACGGCGACGTCGCCAAGAGCGCGGATCTCCAGACGGCGGCGGGCTATCTCGGGCTCCTGCTCGCGGTGCTGCTCACCGGCGGCGCGGTCGCGCTCGGCGTCGCCGAGCCGATCTTCGCCTTCATCGCGCAGCCCGACGTCATGGTCGGCGTGCTGCTCGGGCCGGGCGGCCGCGGCGTGGCGTTCGATCTCATCATGTCGTCGCTCTTCGCCGCGGCGCCGTTCCTGCTCGCGCCGCTCTTCGGCTCGATCCTGGCGGTCGTCGTGCAAAAGGCGGTCGTCTTCGCGCCGAAGAAGCTGACGCCGAAGCTCTCGCGCCTCAACCCGATCAAGAACGCGGCGCAGAAATTCGGCCCGAGCGGCCTGTTCGAGTTCCTGAAATCGATCGTGAAGCTGCTCTCGATCGGCGTGGTGCTCGCGCTCATCATCGCCTATCGCCATGACGGCTTCGAAGGTCTGATCACGCTCGACGCGCGGCAGATGGTCGGGCTGCTCGCCGACGAGGCCGTGACCTTGCTCATCGCCAGCGTGCTCATCGTCGGCGCCATCGCCTTCGTCGACTACTTCTGGCAGCAGCACCAGCACCGCAAGAAGCTGAGAATGTCGCTCCAGGAAGTCAAAGACGAGATGAAGGACACCGAGGGCGATCCGCACATGAAGTCGGCGCGGCGCGCGCGCGCCCGCGACATCGCCGGCAACCGTTCGCTCGAGGACGTGCCGAGCGCCGACGTCGTCATCGTCAACCCGACGCACTACGCGGTGGCGCTGAAATGGAGCCGCCAGCCGGGCGCCGCGCCGATCTGCGTCTCGAAAGGCGTCGATCTCATGGCGGCGCGGATCCGCGAGATCGCCGAGGAGAACGGCGTGCCGATCCATTCCGATCCGCCGACGGCGCGCGCGCTCTATGCGGCGGTCGAGATCGGCGACGAGATCGAACCCGAGCACTATCAGGCCGTCGCCGTGGCGATCCGCTTCGCCGACGCGATGCGGCGGCGCGGCGCCGGATCGTAGGCGGGCGCGCGGTCCGAACGGCGCGCTTATAAGGAGATGCGCACGGCATGAGTCGGCTGACGGAGCAAGAGAAGCGGCGCCTCACGCGGCTCGGCCCGGCGCTCGGCGCGCGCAAGCGGGCCGATATGGCGCGCTACGCCGAGGCGCGGGCGGAATGCGATCGGATCGACGCCGAGATCGCGGCGGTCGAAGCGTCGATCCGGACGGCGGCGGCGCATCTCGATCTCGAGGAACTCGCCGACTATGCGCAGTTCGAGACCTGGCGGAGCGCGTCCCGCGACCGGCTGGCCGCCCTCGCCGAACAGCGCGGCGCCGCCGCCGAGCGGCTCGAGGAGCGCCGCGAGGCGCTTGTCCGCTCGAACGGCGATGTCGAGGCGCTGAAACGACTCGTCGATCGCTGAAGCGACGGCCTCACCCTTCGGAAACGGCGGCGCGCGCGGCGCTGTCGGCGACGCCGGATCGCATCCGTCTAGGCGTCGGCGCGTCCGGCAGACGGCCTCGCGGCCCGGTGACGACGCCGTCAACGAGGACGGGCGTGCCGATCTCGGCGTTCTCGAACAGCCATTCGATGTCGTCCTTCGCCAGCCGAATGCAGCCCGAGCTCGCGCGCGTGCCGACGCTGGCCTGATCGTTGGTGCCGTGAATGGCGTAGTACCGCCAGCCGAGATAGAGCGCGTATTCGCCGAGCGGATTGTTCGGGCCGGGCGGCACGTAGGTCGGCAGGCTCGGATCGCGCCGCAACATCGCGGGCGTCGGGGTCCAGTCCGGGCCTTCGCGGCGACGGACGATGGTGGTGCGGCCGGTGCGCTGGAACTCGGGCGAGCGCGGCACGGCGATGGAGAAGGTCCGCGCCTCCTCGCCGCCCGGCGCCCAGTAGGTCAGCGTCCGCGCGGTCAAATCGATGCGGACGCCGCCGTCGGAGATGTCCTGGAAATGCGGCCGCCAATCGGGCGCGCGCGGCGCCGGCTCCGGCGCGGTCGTCGCCACCACCGTCGGTTCGAGCCGCGCCTCCCCGGCGCGCATCGCCGGCGAACAGGCCGCCGCCACGCTCAAAAGGCCCAGCGCCACGCAAATCCGCGCCACGTTCCGCATCGTCCTCTCCCCCGAAATTCGCGTCGCCGCGCCGTCGCCATCGGCGCGTTCCAACGATGAGTAGAAACGACCAGGCAGTCGGAATCGAGAAATCAATTCTTCGCAGGTTCGAAAGGCGCGCCGCGCGGAGTCTCTCGTTCGCCGCCGAGGCCGGCGGCGTCCGGAGCGCCGGACGCGCCGCTCTCGGCGCAGCGGGCCGCCTATTCGCTGAAGAGCGCGGCGGCGAGATTGCTCTCGTCGATCCCGAACTGCGTCGGTTGCGGCGCCGGCGGCGTCTGCAGACGGCCGCGCGGACCGACGACTTCGCCCTCGACCAGGACCGGCGCGCCGATCTCGGCGTTCTGGAACAGCCATTCGATGTCGTCGGCGGCCAGGCGGAAGCAGCCCGAGGTCGCGCGGGTGCCGATGCTGCTCTGATCGTTGGTGCCGTGGATCGCGTAATAGCGCCAGCCGAGATAGAGCGCGTATTCGCCGAGCGGATTGTTCGGGCCGGGCGGCACGTAGGTCGGCAGATCCGGATTGCGCTCGAGCATGGACGGCGTCGGCGCCCAGTCCGGCCCTTCGCGGCGGCGGACGATCTCGGTCATCCCGGTGCGCTGGAAGCCGGGCGAGCGCGGCACGGCGATGGTGAAGACGCGCGTCTCCCGGCCGCCGGGCGCCCAATAGGTCAAGGTCCGCTCGCTGAGGTCGACGCGGATCGCGCCCTTCGAGACGTCGTCGAAATGCGGGCGCCAATCCGGCGCCGGCGTCGCCGGCTCCGGCGCGTTCAAAGTGGCGACCGCCGTCTCGATCGGCGGCTGCTCCGCGCGCATGGTCGACGAACAGGCGGCCGAGACGCCCGCAAGAGCGAACAGGGCGCACATCCGCGCAATTTTCCGCATGTTTCTCTTCCCCACCCTCGCCAACGGCGTCCCCTCGCCGCTGCGCTCGAAGGATGCTGGGAAGCTGCAAAAAAAGGTCCAAAATTGACCATTAACGGGTCAATTGTTCCGACTTCCGCCGAAGGAGGCGGCGGCGTGGAAGATCGCTCGAAGGCGCTCGAAAATCGGGTGTTTCGGCGGCGGCGGCCGGCGGTTCTTCGCCGGGCTGCCTCGCCAAGGCGCAGGCGCGACGCGGCGCCGTTTCAAGACGCGCCATGTGGGTTCCAGATAGGGCGGCGGCGCGCCGGAATGGGGCGGAAGGGCGGCCGGCCGCTCGAGGCGCGCCCGGCGCAGATCCGCGCAAAAGAAAACCGCGGCCCGAGGGCCGCGGTCAATCTCGGTCGCGCCGTCTCGGAGACGGCCCAAACCTCAGATCAGAAATCGAAGCGCAGGCCGAGCGTCACGGTGTGCGCATCGACGTCGACGTCGCTTTCGGTGCCGTCCACCGCCTCGAGATCCGCGTCGAAGCTCATGAAGCGGTACATGCCCTCGAGGGTGACGTCTTCGTCCAGCGCAACGCCGACGCCGGCGCCGACATTGTAGCCGAAGCCCCAATCGTCGTCGTCCATGATGACGCCGGTCGCGTCGACGCCATGATCGTCAAAGTCGACGTTGCCGATGCCCACGCCACCGCCGACGATCAGATCGATGTCGGCCGTGATCTCGATGTCGGCGAAGAGGTTGAGAAAACCGAACAGAACCGACGTGTCGCCGTCGGAACCGTCATTCGGAACCTCTTGGAACTCGATGTCGTGAACGTCGACATCGGCCCAAAGATACCCGATCTCGAGTTCAGGACGCAGCGAGACGCCAGGCGCGATCGCATCGGCGTAGTTGTAGCCGAGCATCGCCGACACGACGATGCCGGTGTTGTAATCCTGAACGATTTCGAGGCCGGCGAATTCAAAGCTCGTATCGTCAAGGAAAGCAACGCCGCCGCGGAAGCCAGCGTAGTAGCCGCTCTCGTCCTCGACGAACATCATCTCTTCTTCTTCGACGACCACCGGCTCTTCCTCGACCGGGCAATCGAAGTAGGTCAGGTCGCCTTTGTCGAAGCACTCGTCGTCGGCGTTTTGCGCGAAAGCGGCGCCGCCCGAAAGTCCGACCGCGGCGATCGCGGCCATGGCGATGGCGTGTTTCATGTGAGCATCCTCTTAGTCCGCAGCCGTCAGGGCGGCTTGCTGCATCCCTATGCGGATACTCTATTTCAACCTTTGCAGATGGCGCACAGCCGCAACGCGTGGAGCTGCTGTTTTGCGCCCGATATGTTGAAAACCTGCACCTATTTCTGTTTGGCGCCGCCGTTCAGCGCGCGAAATGTTTCACCGTGGGAAGACGCCAACGCGCGCAACGGCCGCCGCGCCCGCGCCGGCGCCGGCGCCGGCGCGAAGACGCTTCGACATGAAGACGCTTCGACATCAAGCGCTGAAAACGGAGAGAGGCGGCCTTCGACCGGGGCCGTGATCCGCGAGGAGCGGTCTTCGGCGGAGCGCGCTGGCGGCGCGCCGATCCGGCGGCGGCGGCGAGAGCGCCGACCCGCTTGGCTTGCGCGCCGGCAAAAAAAACGCTCCCCGGAGCGAACTCCGGGGAGCGTCTAAGTCGTTACGACCTGTCGGTCGGCGTCGATCGATTACTTCTCGATGACAACGACGCGGCGGTTGCGATACTCCTCGACCTCGTCACGGGTCGGGACTTCGAGCTTCAGCTCGCCGAGGCCGATCGTGTCGATCCGCTCTTCGCTGACGCCCGCGACGATGAGAAGGTCGCGGATGAAGCCGGCGCGGCACTCCGAAAGGCCGCGGTTGTAGCGGCGCGAGGCCGTCGTCGACGCATGGCCTTCGACGAGGATCACGGCGTCGATGAGGGTCAGCAGGCCCGAGGCCTCGTCATCGCCGAGCGACGCGGCGAGGGCTTCGGCGCGCGAACGCTCGTTGCCGTAGCCGGCCGGCTCATCCGGGATGAAGCCGTCGGTGTTTTCGCAATGGTCGACGCGGAAGCCGTAGATCGAGGTCGGCTCGTAGCACGCCTTGTAGGCGCCGACCCAAGCCGTCAGCACGTCTTCCGGCGCGGTGACCGAATGCGGCGGCAGGCCGGCGGAGCCGTCGGCTTCGTCGTACTGCTCGAGGAAGTGGTCGTAGAGCGCGACGAGCTGGGCGCAAGCGGCCGGCGCGACTTCGCGGTACGTCTCCGAACGACGGATGGTCGCCTCGTAAGCGACGCGGACGGTCGGATCGTCGACGCCGAGAACCGACGGATCCCACGGCTGGACTTCGACGCCCGAGGCCGCTTCGCGCGACTTGGCCGCGAAGGCCGTCGCGTCGTACCAGTTGGTGTCGCCGCCCGCGGAGTAGGCCGCTTCGTAGTCGGCGCGCTCCTGATAAGCGATCGCCAACTCGTCGACATACGAGCCGCCCGGAAGCTCGGTGTCGAGCCAGCTCTGAATAGTGAAAGTGTCAGCAAAGCTCTGACCCGGCATCAGAGTGCTGTTGTTCGCCGAAGCAATCGGCGCGGTAGCGAGGACGGCGACAGCCGCCACACGGATCATTTTGGTCATCCCCAACTCCCTATGCATCGCCGCAATAGGCTCCCTTGAGGAGCCACGATCAGTCTAGGATTGCAAGCTTTGAAAGCGGTAAAGGCGCGGCGGTCTCCGTAAAATTCGATCAAAGCGGCTGAAATGCCCCAATTTCGGCGTCGAAAACGTCGATCAGCGCCGTCTCGACCCGAGCTTCGCCGAGATTCAGCTTGACAACATTCCAGATCGCTGTCCATCAGCGGCCGCTTAACTCAATCGCGAATCGCGAACACCACAACGCTTTGAAGCGGTTAAGCGCCTTAACACCTGCATCGACCAACTTCGCCTCGCGAACCGGTCGCGCCCGACAAGGCGCCGCGGCGCTTCAAGATCGGCGCGCTCGTCGACCGCGGCCGCTGACGGCCGAGGACGACGCTTCGCCGACGGCGATATGGTGAGACCGTCAACGACGAAACGCAACGTCCCGCTCCGCGTGCGCCGCGTCCGGAACGGCCGAAGCGTGATCTTTTGCAACACTCGCGGCGTTTCGTCCGCGGCCGCGGCGCGCGTCGTGTCGGCCGTCCGCCGGCGCGCGCGCGACCTCGGGCGGTTCTCCGGCGAAAGCCGCGCGGATGCGTCCGTCTTTTCGTCATGAGCGCCGGCCGCCGGTCGAGCGAGCCGGGCGCGCGCCGATCGACGGCGGCGCTTCCCGAGGCGAACGGGCTGGTCGTGGGCGGAATTGGGAATAAGTCGCCGAATAAGGTTGATCGCCGCCGAGAGTTGCGCATTCTTTTGTCAAATGTCTAATAAACACGCTCAGAGCCGCGGGCGCGGCGCCGCCTTCCACGCGATCCGCCGCGCTCGGCGCGCCGGCCGCCAGACGATGTCGGTTTCCGGGACCTCGCCCGCATGAGAGCGGACGTCGCCGCTCTCGGAAGCCTGTTCGGCGACAGGCGCGGTTTCGCCGCGCCGTTTCATCAGCGTCCGTATCGCTGGAGCGCGGCGCGCAACTGGGCGCCGTTCTGGGCGCAATGGACGGCCGCCGCGGACGCGGACGCCGCCAAGTCCGGCCGCCGTCTCAATTTCCTCGGCGCCGTCGTCTGCCGCGCCGACGCCGACGCGTCCGCCCGCGACGGCCCGGACGACGCTCTGCGGCGGCTGGAGGTGCTCGACGGCCAGCAACGGCTCTTGACGGCGATGATGGCGCTCAAGGCGCTCAGCCTGCACGCCCGCCGGATCGGCGCCGGCGCGCTGGCGGAGCGGCTCGACGCCCTTCTTTTCGACGCCGAGGGACGGCCGCGCTTCATCGCCGGCCGCGCCAGCTACGCCGACCAGATGGCGGCGCTGCGCACGATCGGGCTGACGCCGCGGCCGGCGATGAGCGTCGACGAAGCGACGCGGCTCGACGACTTGATGGCCGACGACGCGCATCAAGGCGACGCGGGCGGCGCGGGCGTCGAGGACGCAGAGGACTTCGACGACGACGCGGAGGACGAGCGCGATCCCTTCGAGGCGTTCGATCGCGGCGAGCGGATCGACGCGGAGGACGCCGAGGACAACGACGCCGAAGAGAGCGAGACGCCGGACCCGCGCGAGGCCGACGCCGAGTGGCTCTGGGACGACGCGAGCGGCGCCGGCGCGGCGCGGCTCCGGGTCGCGCTCCGGCATTTCTTCGATCTCGTCGAGCGCCGCCTCGCCGCGGCGCGCGAGAGCCAGAGTTCGCTGCGCGGCCGCGGCGCCGCCGCCGCCCAGCGGGCGGAGCTCGAGCGGCTGGCCGACGCGCTGCTCGAGAAGTCGCAAGTCGTGCTGATCACGCTCGACGGCGACATCAGCGCCTTCGACGTCTTCGAGCGCCTCAACAATCTCGGCGAGCCGCTTTCCGCCCTCGATCTCGTCAAGAACAAGCTCTTCAAGGCGGCCGAGCTCGCCGGGCTCGAGCGGCCGGCGCTGGAGGCGCTCTACCGCGCGCATTGGCGGATCTTCGACGACGCGCGCAACACGCGGTTTTGGGCCGCGGTCGAGCGGCGCGGCCGCGAGAAGCGGCCGACCCAGGACTGGTTCCTGCGCGCCTATCTCAGCGTGCGCGAGCGCCGCAGCGTCAGCATGAACGAGACGCTCGACCGGATGCACGAGATCGCGAGCGCGGCCGAGGTCGGCGCGCCGGCCGAGATCGAGTCGCTATGCTCGGGCGCGCGCGCCTTCGCGGAGATCGCCGGGCATCTCGATCCCGGACCGCATCGGGCGCGGATCGAGGCGCTCCGGCGCTTCGCCCGTTTCGCGGCGGAGCCGGCGCTCGTCGCGATGCGGATGCATCTCTGGCGCGACGCGCAAGCGACCGAAGACGTGCTCGCGCTGCTCGAATCCGTCGCCGTGCGCCGCTTCTTCTGCGTCCAGGGAACGGGCAAGGACTACGAGGTCTACGCCCGCCTCGCGAGCGTGATCGGCCCGAGCGCCGCCCAGAACGGAAAAAGCTGCGTCCGCGAGGTCGCGCGACGGCTGAGATCGGCGCAGAAGGGCGCCTTCTGGCCGCGCGACGGCGCGTTCAAGCGCGCCTTCGCCACCAAGAAGCTCGCCAACCGCAATTCGAGCCACCAGGCGCGCGACCGCAAGGCCGTCTTCCGCGCGGTCTATTCGGCGATCGACGCCGTCGCCCGCGGCGCCGACCCGTCGGAGCCGACGCCCTGGCGCCGGCAGAGCAAGACCGTCGAGCATCTCTTTCCGCTCCACGGCCGCGACCATTGGCCGGAGATCTCGCGGAACGACGCCGATCTTCTCGAGACCATCGGCAACCTCACATTGATCGACGACGCGCTCAACAAGCAGATGGGCCAGGCGCCTTGGTCTAAGAAGCGGTCGCTGATCGACCAGGACGCGGGCGTCACGCTCAACGAGCTGCTGTTGAGCGACAAGCGCTGGCGCAAGGAATGGGGCCCGAAGCAGATCCGCGAGCGCGGCCGGGCTCTGGCGCAACTCGCGGTGGCGCGCTGGCCGAGACCACGCTGACAGGGTCCGCGCCGAACGAGACGCCTCCGACCGTTCACGGAACGGCGCCGGGCCGGCGGCGTGCGCGCAACTGCGTGTGAACGCGCTTGCGGGCGCGCGCGCCGGCGCCCATTGCTTCTGGCGGCGCGGCGAGCGGAGCCGCGAAGACAGGCGAAGGAGCGCGCGCGATGCGGACGATACGAGCGACTTTCGAGGGCCACGCCGGCGACGCCTTGGCGGCGCGGCTCGATCTGCCGGAGTTCGGCGCGCGCGCCTATGCGCTCTTCGCCCATTGCTTCACCTGCGGCAAGGACATCGCCGCGGCGCGGCGGATCTCGCAGCGGCTGACCGAGAGCGGCGTCGGCGTGCTCCGCTTCGACTTCACCGGCCTCGGTCATTCGAAGGGCGAGTTCGCCAACACCTCCTTCGCCTCGAACGTCCGCGATCTCGTGAGGGCCGCCGATCATCTGCGCGCCGAGCGCGCGGCGCCGCAGCTCGTGATCGGCCATTCGCTCGGCGGCGCGGCGGCGATCGCGGCGGCGGCGGAGATCCCGGAGGCGAAGGCGGTCGCGGTGATCGGCGCGCCGGCGGATCCGGCCCATGTGCTCCATATCTTCGGCGGCGATCTCGAGAAGATCCGCTCGGAAGGATCGGCCGAGGTGACGCTGGTCGGCCGCAAATTCCGGATCGGCAAGGAGTTTATCGACGTCGCCGAGGCGACGTCGCTCGAGAAGACGCTCGCCGAGCTGAAGCGCGCGCTCCTCATCCTTCACGCGCCGCGGGACGAGATCGTCGGCATCGACAACGCGACCAAGATCTTCATGGCGGCCAAGCATCCGAAGAGCTTCGTCACCCTGGACGGCGCCGACCATCTGGTCTCGTCGGAGGCGGACGCGGCCTACGCCGCCGCCGTCATCGCGTCCTGGGCCTCGCGCTACGTGACGCTGGCGCCGGAAGCGCATCCGGGCGAGGCCGGCGAGGGTCTCGTCCGCTCGGCCGAGCTCGATCCGGAGGGCTTCCTGCAGGATCTGCACGCCGGCGGGCATCATCTCCTGGCGGACGAGCCGCAATCGGTCGGCGGATCGGATCTCGGGCCGACGCCCTACGGTCTCGTCTCGGCCGGCCTCGCCGCCTGCACCTCGATGACGATCCGGATGTACGCGCGCCGTAAGGGAATCGCGCTCGACCGCGTCGTCGTCGACGTCGCGCATGACAAGGTCCACGCCAAGGACTGCGCCGATTGCGAGACCGAGACCGGCAAGATCGACGAGTTCCGGCGCACGATCCGTCTCGAAGGCGATCTCTCGGAGGAGGAGCGGGCCAAGCTCCTGGAGATCGCCGACAAATGCCCGGTGCACCGGACGTTGGAGGGCGAGATCAAGGTTCGGACGGAGCTCGGCTAGACGCGGCGGCCGCGACGCGACGATCGGACCTTCGAGCTATCGGGATTGCGCCCGCTCCTCATTCGTGCTCCGTTGCGCGAGAGACATCGGGACGGGGCGGGCTCATGACGCGATTCTTACCTACAGCGCTCGGTTTGGCCCTCGGTCTGACGCTGACGGGCGGCGCCGCGCGGTCGCAAGACGCCGCGCTGGAGGAGGATCTGCGCTCGATCGCCGCGAATTTGCCGCGCGCCGAACTTACGCCAGACTTCGTGTTCACCGGCGCCGAAGCTGATGGCGCGACGCTGCGCGTCTTCGTGTCCGTCCCGCCGGAGGTTGTCGGTTTTGTCGCGCGCCAAAGCGATCCTGACATCTTCTCCGTCTGCGACGACCCCGTTCTCCGCCCGCTGATCGATCGCGGCGCCGCCTTCGAGTTCGTGTTCGTCGTCGAGGAACATGGCGAGACCGCGACGAAGGGCGTCGCCGCCGAGATCTGCGAACGGGCCGCCCCGGATCCCGATCCCGATCCGGGGATGGCCGCGCTTGTCGAAAGTATGGGCCTCTAAGAAACGTTGCGGCTCGTTACGCCGACCTATGGACGGGATCTCCGCCTTGGCGAAGGAGTGATGCTGAGGGTGTTCGGCTCCTATGAAAACAGCCTCTGGATGTTGTTCCGATACGACCTTCCGGACGCGGAACTCGGCGCCGAGTTTCTCCAGACGCTCGAGGTGGAGCGGAGCTTTCCGTTTCTATGCGCCACGCCCGAGCTTCGCACGCTGCTTCGGGCCGGCGCCGAATTCGTGATCTTGGTCATCGTGAACGGCTCGCACCTGTCGCAGCCGATCGTGACCACCGAAGCGGATTGTCGTTAGGCGGAGATCTGGCGGGAACGCGGTGACGATCCGATAAACGGCGCGAGAAGAGAAGAGGCCGCGACCGTTTTCTGATCGAGATGGGGCGGAAGACGCTGCAGCGCGCGGCGTCGCGAACAACGGCTCTTCGCCGACCGAAGCATCTTGCGGCGACGGCTGGTTTGGCCGAGCCTCTGGGCGACAGCGCTGTCTCGGCGCCGAGACTAGGAAGGACCGCGCCGATGCAAGACGCCACGCTGTTCACCAACGCCCGCATCGTCGACGGGCGCGCCGACCGGCCGCTCGATCCCTGCTCGGTCCTGGTCGCCGACGGGCGCGTCCGAGAGGTCGGCGCCGCCGTCTCCGCGCCGGCGGACGCCCGCGTCGTCGATCTTTCCGGCAAGACGCTCCTGCCGGGGCTGATCGACGCGCATGTCCATGTGATCGCGACGACGCCCGATCTCGGCGCCAACGCCGAGCTGCCGAACGCGCTCGTCGCGCTCGAGGCGGCGCGGATCATGCGCGGCATGCTGATGCGCGGCTTCACGACCGTGCGCGATCTCGGCGGCGCGGATGTCGGCCTCGTGCTCGCGGTCGAGCGCGGGCTCGTGGAAGGGCCGCGGCTCAACATCTGCGGCAAGGCGCTCAGTCAGACCGGCGGCCACACCGACTATCGCGGCCGCTTCGACCGGCGGCCGGCCGACCACTACGCCGACAGGCTCGGCTCGCTCGGCCGGATCGTCGACGGCGTCGCCGAGATGCGCCGCGCCTGCCGCGAGGAGATCAAGGGCGGCGCCGACTACATCAAGCTGATGGCCAATGGCGGCGTCTCCTCGCCGACCGATCCGATCGCCTTCTTCGGCTTCAGCGCCGAGGAGATCGCGGCCGCGGTCGAGGAGGCCGAGGCGGCGCAGACCTATGTCGCCGGGCATCTCTATACGGACGTCGCCATCCGCCGCGCCGTCGAGCTCGGCGTGCGCTCGGTGGAGCACGCCAATCTGATCGAGCCGGCGACCGCGCGTCTCGTCGCCGAGAAAGGCGCGATCGTCGTGCCGACCTTGATCACCTACACCGCCTTGAAAGAGGACGGGCCCGGCCTCGGGCTGCCGCAGGAATCGATCGACAAGATCGACGACGTGCGGCTGCGCGGGCTCGAGTCGCTCTCGATTCTGCGCGAAGCCGGCGTCGAGATGGCGTTCGGCACCGATCTTCTCGGCGCGATGCATCGGCGTCAGTCCGAGGAGTTCACGATCCGCGGCCAGGTCCTGCCGGCCGAGGAGGTGATCGGCGCGGCGACGCATGTCGCGGCCAAGCTCCTGAAGATGGAGGGCGAGATCGGCGCGGTCGCGCCGGGCGCGCATGCGGATCTCGTCGTCGTCGACGGCGATCCTCTTTCCGATCTCGCGCTCCTCGGCGGCCAGGGCGACCGGCTGCCGGCCATCATGGCCCGCGGCCGCTTCGTCAAGGACGCGCTCGCGCGATGACGGCGCTCGAGGAGCTGCTCGCCGGCCTCGCCGCGCCCGGGCAGCCGGACGCGACCTATCGCGCCCTCGACGCGGCGCTGCGGGACGCGATCGGCCACAAGCTCTTCACGCTCCTCGTCGTCGCGCCCGGCGGCGCGGAGGTGGAGCGCGTCTACAGCTCCGACCCGGACGCCTATCCGGTCGGCGGGCGCAAGCGCATGGGCCCGACGCCGTGGGGCGACCATGTGCTCGTCCGCGGCCGGCCTTGGCGCGGCGACGGGCCGGAAGACATGGCGTGGGCGTTTCCGGACCATGCGCTGATCGCGCGCCTCGGCCTCGGCTCGGTGATCAATGTCCCGATCCGCTATGACGGCGTCACGCTCGGGACGATGGCGGCCCTCGACGCGGAGGGCGCCTATGACGACGCCGCGCTCGCGACGGCGGCGAGCCTGGCGCCGGCGCTCATCCCGGCGTTTTTAGGCGCGCGCTGACGCAGGCGCGTCGCGACGAGGGGCGAAAAGCCCCGAGGAGCGCGCCTGCTCATCGAGGCTGTCGCCTCTCTTC
>CAZPTD010000033.1:15356-22847 GCA_964588915.1 uncultured Neomegalonema sp.
ATCCACTGACTCGCGCCCGGGACCGCCGAGTGGCCGCCCGCGCCCGCCTCTTGTTGGCTCAAACCCCCCCGTGTCCCGCGCCTGCTCATCGAGGCTGTCGCCTCTCTTCGCGGCGCCTCGCGCGCTCAGCTCTTCGCCGGCCCGCAAAAGGCGTCGCGCACGCGCCGCCTGGCGTCCTCGGGAAGCTGGTCGACGGCCTCGGCCAACGCCTTCAACTCGTTGCGCAGGCCATGGACCTGATCGATCAAGGAAAGGACGACCGGCACCGCGTCGTCATGGAGCTCGAGCTCGTTCTTCAGCTGACAGACGAGACGGACGCGCGCGACGTCGAGCGCGTCGAAGATCGGCCCCGTCTCGCCCTCGGCCGGCGCGATCCAGCCTTCGCGCACCCAAATTCTCAGGCGACGGACGGAAACCTCGTCCACCTGCTCCACGACTTGCGACTCGGTCAGCTTCATGACGCGCTCTTCATGATCTTCGCCCTCGGGTCCTGCCGGCTCTTCTCGCGCCGCTTCTCGAGCAGCGCCTCCAGCTCCGGATCCGGCTCGTCCGGCGCGACGATCTTGAGGATGATCCTCTGATCGCCGGGCGGACGCCCCTTGCGCGCGACGCCCTTGCCCTTCAGGCGCAGCGCGTCGCCGCTCGAGGCGTATTTCGGGATCGCGACCCGCACCTTGCCGGAGACGGTCGGCGCCTCGACCTTGGCCCCGAGAACCGCCTCCTCGATGGTGATCGGCAGAGTCAGGACGATGTCGTCCTCGACCCGCTCGAAGACCGGATGCGGCCGCACCGAGATCTCGATCAGCGCGTCGCCGGCCGGTCCGCCGCCGAAGCCGGCGCTTCCCTTGCCCTTGAGGCGCAGCGTCTCGCCGTCGGCGAGGCCGGGCGGGATCGCGAGATCAAGATTGCTTCCGTCGGGCAGCGTGATCCGCTTTTTCGCGCCGTTGACGGCGTCGAGAAAATCGACGTCGAAGTGGTAGCGCGCGTCGGCGCCGCTCGCGCGGAAACTCGCGCCGCCGCGACCATCGGCGCCGGCTGCGGCGCGGCGGCCGAACATCTCGGCGAAAAGATCGGACATGTCGGCGAAATCCTCGTAGCCGGCGGAGCTGCGGTAACGGCCGCCGCCGGCGGCGCCGGCGTAGTCGCGGTAGTAGCCGGGATGCGGCTTCTCGGCGCCCGAAGCGTCGATCTCGCCGCGGTCGAAGCGGGCGCGCTTCTCCGGATCGCTCAAGAGCGCGTAGGCGGCCGAAATCTTCTTGAAGCGCTTCTCGGCCGCGGCGTCGCCCGGGTTGAGATCGGGATGAGCGGTCTTGATGAGCTTGCGATAGGCCTTCTTGATCTCGGCGTCCGTCGCCGACTTCCCGACGCCGAGCGTCTCATAAGGATCGTCCGCCACAGCGCCTTCTTCCTCTCTTTCGGCGCGCTCGCCGCGTTGGCCGAGGCCTCGCCCGCTCCGGGGCTTCGCCTCACGATTTAGGCGTCTCGAGCGCGTCTGCGAAGCCCCATCGGCGTGATCCGCTCGGCGCTCGCCGACTTGCGCTCACGCGTTCTTCGCGGCGAGAAACCCCTCCGCCGCCGCCGCGGTCTCGAAGAGATGCGGCTTCACGCCCGCCGCGGCGGCGCCCTTGGCGATCTTCATCCGCATGAACGCCGCGCCGGAATAGCGCGCAACGCGCGCGTAGAACCGCTCCTCCATCTCGCGCACCATCGCCCACCAGGCGTCCTCGATCTCCTCGTCGATCCGCGCGCCGTCATAGTTCGCGACCGCGTCGACGCGATGGTCGAGCGGCAAGCACACCTCTTCGACCCGCGCGCGCACCTTGGCGACGTCGTCCTCGTCGCGCAGCCGCATCTTGGCGAAGTTGAGAAAGAGGGTTCCGCGCGCCTCGTCGAGCGCGATGCGATCGGCGAGGTCGAGGCGCAGCAGATCCTTCTTGAGGCCCATCGGCGCGTCGCGGTAGATGCGCGCGTCCATCCGCGTCGGCGCGTCGATGATCGGCCGGAACGCCATCCGCGCCAGCACGTCCGCCTCCAGATCGACGCCCGGCGCGATCTCGGCGAGACGCACGCCCTCTTCCGTCAGCTCGAAGACGCAGCGCTCGGTGACGTAGAGCACCGGCTTCTTCGCCGCCGCCGCCCGCGCGCCGGAGAAGGTGATCTGCTCGACCGCCTCGAGACCCTTCTGCGCGCGCCCCTCCGTCGCGATCCGGATCCCGCCCTCCTCGATCGCGATGTCGAGGCCGCCCGAGGTCAGCGCGCCGCAGAAGACGACGGCGCGGGCCGACTGGCTGATGTTGATGAAGCCGCCGGCGCCGGCGAGCCGGCTTCCGAAGCGCGAGACGTTGACGGCGCCGCTCGCGTCGAACTGCGCCATGCCGAGGCAGGCGAGGTCGAGCCCGCCGCCGTCATAGAAGTCGAATTGCTGCGCCTGCTGGATCACCGCGTCGGTGTTGACCGCGGCGCCGAAATCGAGACCGGAGGCCGGCTCGCCGCCGACCACGCCCGGCTCGGCGGTCAAGGTGACGTGCTCCAAGAGCCCCTCCTCGCGCGCGACCGCGGCGACGCCTTCGGGCATGCCGATGCCGAGATTGACCACGCCGTTGATCGGCAGCTCGAAGGCGGCGCGCCGGGCGATGAGCTTGCGCTCGTCGAGCGGGAAGGGTTTCGACGCGCTCGCCGGCGCGCGCGTGACGCCGGCGAAGGCGGCGGAGTAGGCGGTGGCGTAGGTCTGCAGATGCAGCTCCGGCTCGGCGACGACGACGGCGTCGACGAGCGCGCCCGGCACGATCACGCTCCTCGGCGGCAAGCTCCGCGCCGCGGCGATGCGCTCGACCTGGGCGATGACGACGCCGCCATTGTTCTTCGCCGCCATCGCCTGGGCGAGATTGTCGAGGACGAGCGCTTCGCGCTCCATCGTCAAGCAACCGCGCTCGTCGGCGGTGGTGGCGCGGATGAGCGCGACGTCGATCTTCGGCGCCTTGTAGAAAAGCAGCTCTTCGCCGCCGATGGTCACGCGCTCGACCAGGTCCTCGGTCGTCGCCTCGTTGATCTTGCCGCCGCCGAGTTCGGGATCGACGAAGGAGCCGAGGCCGATCCGCGTCAGCATGCCGGGCTTGCCGGCGGCGGCGTCGCGATAGAGCTGGCTGATGCAGCCCTGCGGCAGGTTGTAGGCCTCGATCTCGCCGGCGAGCGCCATCTGCGCGACCTTCGGGATGAGACCCCAATGGCCGCCGACGACGCGCTTGAGGAGGCCGGGGACCGCGAGCCGGTTGAGCCCGCGGGTCGCGCCGTCGCCCTGGCCGGCGGCGAAGACGAGGGTGAGGCCCTTCGGCTCGCCGGTCTCGCGCGCCCGCGCGCCGATCGCCTCGAGCAGGGCGTCGGGCACGCCGATGCCGACGAAGCCCGAGGTGGTGACGGCGTCGCCGTTCTGGACGAGCCGCGCCGCCTCCTCGGCCGAGACGATCTTCTGGTCGCGGAGCGCTCTGGTCATGATTCCGCCCTGTCTGGTTCTTTGCCGACAGCCTGCCCTCCGGGGCGGCGATGCGCAAAGAAAACGGCGAAGTCGACGGCGCGCGCAACGCCGTCGGCTGCGCCGTCGCTCGAAAATCGTTGCCTGGCCGCGCCTCTTCCGCTCTCTAGGGCAAGATCTGTTGAGGTGGATGCAACGCTGATTTTGTCATCCCGGAAAGCCGCAGGCTGATCCGGGATCCAGGGCCGGTTCGTCGCACGCTCGGCCCCTCGACCCTGGATCCCGGCTCTGCGCGCGTCGCGCTTGGCCGGGACGACAAGGGCGAGGTTGGCTCCATCAGAACCGATCAGACGATCGCGCGCAGGGAATGACGGCCGCCGGATGATCGGCGGCGAGGAGGGGAAGAGATGATGAGACTTCGTTGGTTCGCCGCGCCGCTCGCCGCGCTCGGCATGCTGATCGCCGCCGGTTCGGCGCCGGCGCAGGAGAGCGCCGCCGATCTCGAAGCCGAGCTGCAGCGAGAGGCGGCGTTCTCGCCGCGCATGGACCTCGGCGGCGGCTTCGTCATGGAGGGCGCCGAGGCCGAGGGCGCGACGCTCCGCATCCGCTTCACCCTGACCGGGCAGGCGGCCCAGGCGATCGACCTGATCCTCGCGGGCCAGATCAGGGCGATGTGCGACGATCCCTATATGGGCGATCTCATCAACCGCGGCGCGACCCTCGAAGTCGTCTATGACCTGCCGGCGACCGGACGGACCGAGACCATCCGCGCCTCGCAGGCCGACTGCGCCGCCGCCGCCTCGGCGGGCGGGCCGCCGGACGATCCGATCGTCGCCTCGATGATCGAGGGCCAGGGGCTCGAGGCGACGCTCGCCATGATGGCCTCGCAGGCCCAGCCGACGCAGATCATGTACGACATGCGTCTCGAAGGCGCGGAGGCCGACGGGACCACCTTCCGCATGACGATGTCGATGGGCGGGATTCTGGCGAGCGAGTCGATGGAGATGGACGGCACGATCCGCGCCTTCGTCTGCACCGCGCCGGACCTCAGGACCCTGACGCGCGCCGGCGCGACCTTCGAGACGGTGATCCGCGTGCCCGAGCCGTATCAGGACCAGACCATCTATGTGACGGAGGCCGATTGCCTCTGACGCGGCGCGCCCGGTGCGCGCGCTCCGGGCCCGAGCCGTCGGACTGGCGCGGTCGGCGCCGTCGAGGGACTTGCGTCGTCCAAGCGCGACGAACGAGACCGCATGCTTTCGCCGTGATCCGGCGTCGCTCGACCTCGTGGCGGACGGCGCCGGCGTCGCGGAGTTCTGCCAGATCCGCGTTTCGAATCTCGACTCGGCGAGCGTCACGGCGCCGAGCGCCGATCGCCGCGAAAATTCGGGATTGCGCCCGAGCGTTCGAATTGGATACCTTGTCGACAGGTCCGTGGGAGAATCCGGATGGACGCGCTTGTCGACTGGTTGCTCGCTGCGAGCGAAAGCGAAATCATCGCGGCGACATGGGTGATCGTAGCGCTCGGCTTCGCCGTCGCCGTCCTCAAACGGCGGGATAGCCCGCTCCGGATTCGCCGCGCGCCTTACCTCCTCGCATTCTCCGCGGCGAACTTCGGCGCGGCGGCGGCGTTCGGGGTTCTGTCGACCACCGCGCTCGACGCCCATCTCGCCGGCGCTCTATCGGTCTATCTCCTCGCCTTCGTCGCGATCGCCGCCGTGTGCGGCTTTGTCTACGGCCTCATCTGCGTCGCGCGCGCACGGGACGGCTTCGCCTCCATCGGCTGGGCGTTCCTCGGACTCGCGCCGCTTCTCAATCTCGTCCTTCTCTTCAGCCCCAGCAGGCCGGACCCGCAAGGCGAGAGCCGGCCGACCCCGGCCGGCGTGGTCGCCGCGTGCGTGATCGGCGGAATCGCTCTCGCGGTCGCTGGAAGCGCGGTCACGGATCAAATGGAGCGCCGCATCGACGCCGACATGGCGCGGTTCGTGAATGACGAGGACGCGTATCTGCAATGGGTCGAGCGAGAAGTCGACCGCATGGGCGTCGAGCGTTTTTTCGCGCGCGAGGCGGCGGCGACTCGGCCCGAAAGGCTCCCGAACGGAGTCGAGATCGTTCGCGCCGAAGCGCGCGACCGGCGCTTGCGCGTCCACTACAGGCTGCCGGCGGGCGTCGTCGCCGATCGCGGCCGATTGCGCGCCGATCTGTGCGCGGAGCGCTTCACGCGCCTGATGATCTCGAAGGACGCGACGTTGGAGTATGTCTACACCGCGTCGACGGGCGCCGAAACGACCGTCTCTTTCGGACCCGGCGACTGCCCCTGAGCGGATCTCGCCGGAGCCGATCGGCGCCGATCGACAAGCGCTCCTCGATCATGACGCCGCCGCGGCGCGCGTTTGACCGTCGTCAAGGACAATCGGCGCGCCCGGAACGAGGTTCCTCTCGCAATGTTCGGCGCTGGTCGCCGCGGGACGGGAGGCGGCGTGGGCGCATGATCGGCATGTCCAACGAGTCGCGGCGCAAGGGCTCGCTCACGGTGCGGGTCGTGGTCGGGCAACTGGCCGGCCTCGCGGTCGGCTTCGCCGCGCTCGCGCTTCTGATCGCCCTCGCGCCGGAGACGGATGTCCGAATCAAGATCGGCGTCGTGTTGTGGTTCGCCACGATCGGGACGCTCATCGGGACCGTCGGCGTCTTCTCGCGCCATCCGATCATCGGAACGCCGATCCGCTGGTGGGTGCGCGGGCCGGTCGTCGGCGGCTGGATGAACCTGCTCCTCGTCCTCTTCGCCCATGACGAGCTCGCGGCGATCGCCCGAGCCGCCCTCGGCTCGGACTCGCCGGTCTGGACCTCGCCCTATTGGTTCATCCTCGAAGGCGCGGCCTTCGGCGCGATCATCGGCGGGCTCGCGACGCTCCTCGGCGGCGAGGGGCCGGACTCCGCGCGCGATTGACGCCGATCGACGATTGACGCCGCCCGACGTCCGGGCGAGCATCGCCCGGCGTGCGAAGGGCGACGCGTCAAGCGGCCGACCGCCCCGCCTTCGGAGAAGACCGGCGCGGACGAGGCCGCTCGAGGGAATGACGATCGATGGTTGGAGATCAGACGACGGGCCGCCGAGGCCTGATCCGGAACGGCGCGCGGCTCCTGGCGGCGGCGCTCTTCGCGCTCTGCGCCGCCGCGCCGGCGCAGGCGCAGAACGACACGGCTGAGCTCGAAGCGGAGCTGCAGCTCGAAGCCGCGCGCACGCCGCGAACCGATCTCGGCGGCGGGTTCGTGTTGCTCGGCGCCGAGGCGGAGGGAACGACGCTGCGCTTCCGCGTCCAGATCACGGGACAGGCGACGGCCGCCATCGATTCCGCCGCGGCGGCGCAGTTGCCCGCGCTCTGCGCCGATCCGGCCTTCGTCGAGACGATCGAGCGCGGGGCGACGCTCGTCTTCGTGTACGAAATTCCCGAACAAGGGCGCGAGATCACGGTTTCGGCCAGCAAGGAGAGCTGCGCGGCCGCCGGGACCGCGCCGCCGCCGCCGGACGTCCCCGAGCTTGCGGCGATGATTCAGCAGGACGGCCTCGAGGCGACGCTCTCGGCGCTCGTCGCGAGCACCGGCCCGCTCGAGGTGATGAACGGTTTGGTGATGGACTTCGCCGCCGCCGAGGGCTCGACGCTGACCGTGCTCGTGTCGATCAGCGGCGTCCTGGCGTCCGACGCGGAGAATCTCGGCGCGAGCGTGCAGGCGATGATCTGCTCCCTGCCGGAGACGCGCACGTTCCTGCGCGCCGGCGCGACGATCGAAATGACGATCCAGGTCGCCGGTCTCGCCGAGGATCAGGTCGTCGTGGTCACCGAAGGCGCCTGCCTGTAGGCGGCGCTCGGCCCGGCGAAAAGAGGCGAAGAGAGGCGAAGTGCCCGGACGAACGTCCCGTTCGTCCGGGACGAACGTCCGGTTCGTCCGGGACGAGCGGGCGCGGGGGGGGGGGGCGGGGGGGGGGGGCGCGCGGCCCCCCCCCGCCCCGCCCCCCCCCCCCC
>CAZPTD010000034.1:0-22576 GCA_964588915.1 uncultured Neomegalonema sp.
TCGGCTCGAGCTGCAGTCCTGCCGGCCTCCGGCCGGCTGGCGACCGACCCGCCCCGGGGCGGTCGCCGCTCAGCTCAAGCGTCTCGGCTCCGAATGGGTCGAATGCGCTTAGATGAGCGGGCGCGCCAGCCAACCGACGTCGCCGAGGCCGAGCCAGCCGAGCAAGATCGCCGTATCGCCGGCGAGCGCGACGGCGCCGACGACCGAAAGCAGGATCGACACGACGATCCAACGGTCGAACACCTCGTGATCGCGGTTGAGGATCGCGTTGAAGATCAGCCGGAAGACCACCGACAGACGCTGGATCGGCACGACCACGGCGACGGGCGCGATGGCGAGCGCCATGTAGCGGAAGAGCTGCGACAGCGCGACGAAGAGCGCCGACACGAAGAACCAGCGCGCGCTGTCGCGGCCGAGCCCTTCGAGGACCCGCCCGAAGCCGAGCGCGCCGACCCAGGCGAGCACGACCGCCGCCGCGGCGGTGTAGGACACCAGGAGCCCGCCGACGCTGTCGGCGATCCCGCCGGCGCCGATGCCGAGCGCCACGAAAAGCGGGCTGAGACCGTAGCCGAGCGCGCAAACCGCGCCCCAAAGAGCGCCCGGCAGGTATTGCGGCTCGAAGCCCTTCTCGCGCCCCGCCGCCGCGACGGCCTTCCGTCGGCGCACCAGCATCATCGGCCCGAGCATGACGAGCAGAACGCCCGCGACGTTCACCGCGTTCACGGTCTCGCCGAGAAAGGCGAAGGCGAGCGCCAGCGCGACGAGGATCGACGCCTGCTGGATCGGCGTCGAGAGCGTCGCGCCGAGCAGCTGCGTCGCCTTGTAGTTGCCGTAGCGGCCGATCACGAAATGGACGATCCCGGCCGCGACCATCCAGATCCAAGGGGCGAGGTCCCAGCGCGCCATCGCCTCGAACCCGCCCATGAACGCCGCGAAGACGACGAATATCGGCACGCCGAAGGGCACCGTGATCGCCATCGCCTGAAGCACCGCCCCCTTGATCACGCCGCGCCGGAGCGCGGCGTTGTTCAGGCCGAAGAACGCGGCCGAAACGAGAGCGAAGAACGCGCCGAGCATGCGCCAGCGTCAGTCCGATCTCAGCCCTTCTTCCGCAGAAACGCGCGGATCACATCGGGCGTCAGCGTAATCTCGGGATCGTATTCCGGCGCGTCCTCGATCTGCTCCAGATCGTTGAGGCCGGAGTTCTTGAAGATCCGGTTGATGCAGGAGATGAGCCTGAGCGGACGGTCGGGATCGGCGTTGAAATGCTGGTGGATGGTGTTGGGCGGGATGTAGACGACGTCGCCCGCCTCGTACTCCCAGCGCGAGACCTTGTCCTGCGGCTTCCAGAAATACTCGTCGGTGATCTCGACGTCGCAGTCCTGGTGCAGGTCGTAGCCCCTGCCCTCGAGCACGTAGAGGCACTCCTCGGCCAGATGCCGATGCTTGCCCGACTTCGAGCCGGGCGGGACGATCTGCATATAGGCGTCGACCGTCTCCATCCGCGTGTTCATCGCCTCGTTGATCAGGTGCTTCAAGAGCCCCTGGCGCGACATCTCCCACGGCATTTCATGCGGGCGGACGATCTTCTTGCGCTCGGCGTCGCGCGCCGGCCGCGCCGCCGCGTCGTCGAGCAGATGCTGGTAGAGCGGCGCGTTCTCGGTCCCGTCGATCCAGACCTTCGTCTCCCCCCACGCCATGTCAGTAGCCCTCCTTCGGGTGGTTGAGGTCTTCCTCCTCCTCGCGGACGGCGAAGTCCTCGCCGCCGGGCGCCGGCTCGGTCGCGCGCGGGACGACCGTCTTCTGGAAGAGCATGTTCATGAACACGAACATCGGCTTGGTCTTCAGCACCAGCGCGCGCGCCGGTTTGGTGTCCGAGGCGTTGAAATGCTGGTGAACGCAGTTGTTGTGAACGATCGCGACGTCGCCCGCTTTCCAATCGTAACGCTGCTCGTCGTGAACCTCGTAGCCCTCGCCGTCGAGGATGTAGAACGCCGCCTCGTTGACATGGCCGTGCTTCTGGCTCTTGCCGCCCGGCCCGTACTCCTCGAGATGGATGTGGAAGAGCTGGCTGATCCCGTCCTTGGGCTCGACATAGTGCCGCGAATAGGCCTGCGGCCCATCGACGAATTTGAGCTCGCGCGCCTTGCGGACCCGCGGCATCGAGCGCAGGCGCTCGAGCTCTTTGGTCAGGTTGTACTCGCCCTGGATGGCGCGGACGAAGACCCGGTCCTTCTGGCTGTGATAGTAGCCCGCCGGGCCGGCGTCGGCGCCGGCCTCCTCGCGCTTCTCGCTTCCGTCCGGCCCGTCGCCTTCGAGCCCGTCTCTCGTCTTATCGTCCATGTCGGCAACCTCCTGGCGTCAGCCTAGCAGAGCGGTCATTTCAGAACAACATTCCTCTATGCGGAACGGTCGCCTCTCGAGAGTTTCGCCCCTCCGAGCCCGCGCTATGTCTGCGCGAAGACGTGCGAGAGGACATCCATGGCGGAAACCGCGAAGCTGATCGAACTTTGCCCGAAGGACGACGTGGCCGAAGGCGAGGTCGTCAAAGTCGAGCACGGCGACCTCGAGCTCGCCGTCTACCATGTCGACGGCGCGTTCTACGTCACCGACAACGCCTGCACCCACGGGCCCGGCGAGCTCTCCGAAGGGTATCTCGAAGGCCATGTGATCGAGTGCGACTTTCACCAGGGCAAGTTCGACATTCGCGACGGCAGTATCGTCGCCCCGCCCTGCGTCGAAGAGCTCAGGACCTATAAGGTCGTCCCTCACGACAGCGCCGTGGTGATCGAGGCGCCGACGAACTGACGCGGGCCGGGCGTCGCCGGCCGGCGTCCGACGTCTCCGGCCGCGCCTCGCGAACGCGCTTCGCCCGTCACTTTCGCGCCACCATGTCGACGAGCGCCGACAGGCCGGAATGACCCGGGCCCTCCGAGATCTCGGCGTCATAGGCGGCGGTCTCGACCTCGACAAAATCGGCGAAGGCCTCGCGGAACAGCTCCTCGGTGTAGAGGTTCTCCAGCGCTTTCGGGCCGCCTGTGCCGTAGTCGAGCTGCTTCGGCCCGTAGCCCTCGATGAGCACGATCCCGCCCGGCCGCACGGTCTTTCGGATTCCTCGGAACATCGCCGCGCGCTCCGAAGGCGGCAGGAACTGAAAAAAGACGCCGACCACCGCGTCGAACGCGTCGGGCGCCCAGTCCCGCGCGGCGAGATCGGACAGCTCCCACTCCAGGCTCACGCCCCGCTCGGCGGCGAGCTTGCGCGCCTTGGCCTGAGCGGTCGGCGAGAAGTCCTGCGCGACAACGCGAAACCCCTGCTCGGCGAGCCAGACGCCGTTGCGCCCCTCGCCGGCGGCGATGGCGAGAACGCGCCCGCCCGGCGCGATCCGAGCCGCATTGCGGGCCAGGAACGCGTTGGGCTCGGTGCCGAAGACGTAGTGCTCGACGGAGAAGCGCGTCTCCCAGCGCTCGAACTCGCTCATTCGGCCGCCCTCGGTCGCCGACGGCGCGCCATGAGGCTGCGCATCGCGGGAAGCAGGAAGGTGACGACGATCGCCGCGATCAGGATGATCGACACCGTGCGGCCGAACATGTAGTCGACGACGTTGCCGTCGGAGATCAGATTGATCTGGTGAAACGACCGCTCCGCCGTCTCGCCGAGCACGAAGGCGATCACCAGCGTCAGCCGCGGATAGTCGAAGCGGATCATCAGATAGCCGAGAACGCCCATGACGACGGTGAGCAGAACGTCGGCCATGCGGCCCTCGAGGACGTAGACGCCGGTCAGCGAGAGCGTGACGACCACCGGAACGACGATGTTGACCTCGATCCGCGTGATCAGCACCAGGATCCTGGAGAGCAGAAGCCCGATCACCGACGCGCCGACGGCCGAGATCGTGAGCGCCACGATGAGACCGTAGACCTCGCGCTCGTGCTGGAGCAGGATCGCCGGCCCGGGCTCCATGCCGTGCAGCACCAGGATGGCGAGGAAGACCGCCGTCTCGGCGCTGCCGGGAATGCCGAAGGCGACCGTCGGAATGAGCGAGCCGCCGTCCTTGGCGTTGTTGGCGGACTCCGGCGCGATCACGCCCTTGATGTTGCCGGTTCCGAAGCTTTCGCGGTCCTTCGCGGTCTGCGCCGTGGAGGAGTAGCTGAGGAAGGCGGCGACGGTGCCGCCGAGGCCGGGCACGGCGCCGATCACCGTCCCGATGAGCGACCCGCGCAGCAGCACCGACCAATGCTTGAAGACGGAGAGAACGCCCGCGCCGACGCCGGCGATCTTCATCTTCCGCTGCTCGCCGCGCTCGGACTCGTCCGCGACCGAGCCGCCCTTGAGCGCGAGCTCGATCATCTGGCTGATGGCGAAGAGCCCGGTCAGCGCCGGCACCAGCGGAATGCCGTCCCAAAGGTAGTCGACGCCGCCCGTGAACCGCGTGTCGCCGGTGAACTGATTGGCGCCGATGTACGCTAGGAGCAGGCCGACGCAGGCGGCGACAAGGCCGCGCAGCAGCTTGCCGCGCACGGACACGGCGATGGCCGCGAGGCCGAGAACAGTGAGCAGGAAGAACTCCGAGGACCCGAAGCTCAGGACCACCTCGCGGGCGATCGGGATGAAGAGAAGCAGCGTGAAGAGCCCGATCAGCCCGCCCAAGGCCGAGGCGGTGGCGGCGGCGCCGATGGCGAGGCCCGCCTTTCCCTGCCGCGCCAGCGGATAGCCGTCGAACATGGTCGCGGCGTTGGGCGCCGTCCCTGGCGTATTGAGCAGGATCGCCGAGATCGATCCGCCGAAGGATGTCGCGCCCATGACGCCGCCCGCGAGATACATCGCGTCGAGCGGATCGAGCGTGTAGGTCACGGGTATGATCAGGGCGAGCGCGGTCGTGCCGCCCAGCCCCGGAATGACGCCGAAGGTCAGGCCGAGCAGGACGCCGGCGGCGAGAAAAACGAGGCTGCCGCCGGTAAAGACGGCGTCAAACGCCCCAAACAGCGCGTCGAGTCCCATGCCTTCTCCGGAAGGGTGCGGCGCCGCCCGACGGCGGGCGGCGCGCGTCTCAGCTCAGGCTACTGAGCGTTGCCGAGAATATCGGCGTAGTCGGAGTAGAAGGTCTTCAGATCCTGCATCATCGCCGCGGTCTCCTCCGCGCCCATGAAATCGAGATCGACGCCGGCGCCTTCGGCCCAGCTCGTGACCGCCTCGCTCTCGCCGGCGGCGCGGAGCGCCTCCTCGAGCGCCGCGACGACGTCGTCCGGCATGCCCGGAGGCCCGCCGATCACGCGATTGAGCGTGAAGTTCGCGAGCTCAGGATGCCCGATGTCGGTCGCCGACGGCACGCCCTCGACGAACTCGTCCGCCGTCAAGGTCAGGATGAGCTTGAGATCGCCGGAGCCGCCCTCGAGATAGCGCGCGAGCGACGAGACCGGCTTGATCGTCGCGTCGACCTCGCCGGAGATCACGGCGATCATCGCGTCGTTCGATCCTGCGTAGCCCGTCACGTCGACGATGTCGCATTCGAGGATCGCCATCGAAATGCGCGTCGTGACCGAAGCGGTCGAGTTGGCGCCGGTGTCCGAGAACTTCACCGGCTCGCCGGTGGCGCAGAGCTCCTCGACCGAGTTGATCGGGCTGTCGGCCTTGACTGCGAGGCCGTAGCGCGCCACGGCCAGGTTGGCGATCCAGGTGACGTCGTCGAGCGCGAAGCCCTGATCGCGGCCGATCACCTCGTTCACCGTCAAGCCCGGAATGTTGTAGATGCCGATGGTGTAGCCGTCAGGATCGGCCCGGTGCACGGCCTGGCCGCCGCGCGCGCCGCCGGCGCCCGAGATGTTCTCCGGCACCACGGTCGCGCCCATCGCTTCCTCCATCGCCGGCGCGAACTGGCGCACGATGGTGTCGAACCCGCCGCCGGGGCTGTAGGGAATGACGAAGGTGATCGGTTCGTCGCTCGGATATTGCGCCAGCGCCGCTCCTCCGGCCATGAGACCGGCGGCGACAAGGCCGGTCGCGATGTAATTCTTCATTGGATTTCCTCCCTTGTTGTTGGAAGCGGCGTCACCATGCCGAGACTCCGCCCTCCGCGAAGAACAGACCTCGGTAAAGCGTGTAATCGAGCGCCCATTCGAACACGGCGAGTTGGAAGCCCAAGACGGCGACGCCGACGCCCGCCGAGACGGCGAGCGTTCGTTTGCCGCGCAGCCGAACGAAGGCGGCGCAGAAGATCGGCGAGGCGGCGAGAATCCCGGCCGCGGCCATGAGAGCGAACGCGCCGGCGATCCAGCCGACGCATTCAGCTTGGCTGGCGACGCTCGGATCATGCGTCATCTCGCGCCGGCCGAAACCGGCGCCGCCGATCGCCACGACCGTCCGCGCGCCGGGCAGCTTCGACCGGCTCCAGACGTCGAGGACCGTCAAGACGATCATCGCCACGGCGACCATGATCGGAAAACGCGCGGCGGCGGGCGGATAGCCCCAGGAGACGGCGAGCGCGCCGATCGCGAAGATCAGAAGAACAACGGCGGGCCAGATCGACGTAACCGCGCGCGGCGCGTCTGTCATCTCGTCGTTCTGCATTGCTACTCCGCCGGAAACAACAGCGACTTGACCACGACCGGCGCGGCGCCGGTCGCACGCAGTACTTCGCCAATGTCGATGAAATCGAACTCGGTCAGCGCGATCCCGTCAATTGAAATGACGGCGCCCGGCACGTCTTCGGCGCTGCGGCACTGCATGCCGATCAGGCCGCCGACATCGCCGTCAGTCACGATGACCAGAGGATGTCCCGCGTCGAGCACCGGACGAAGCCCGGCGACGAGCCCTTCGCCGAGCGCCCTCAAGCGCGCATAGCTCGCCGTTCCCGACCATCGCAGCGCCACGGCCGCGGGCGCATGGCCGTCAGAGAGATCGAGCCGGGCGAGCGCCTCGCCTATGGCGGCCGCGACCGCGGCGGGGTCGACGCTCTCGCCGAGCGCGAGGGCCGGCGCGATCACGTGGAGATTGCGCAAGGGCAGCGCGTCTTCGGGATCGAGGAAGATCGTCGAGCCCGAGACCTGCACCGTGTATTGCGAGGCGCCGACGACGGTGGCGCGGATGCCTTGCCGCGCGGGCGCGGTCTCCAGCCCCTCCTCCTCGGCGAGGCGGGCGAGCGCGCGCGCCAGCTCCGGGCCGAGATCGCCGGTCTCTCGGGCCGCCCCTCGGATGAACTCGGACACGCCGCCGGAGAAGACGACGCGCCGGATCCCGTCCGAGCGCCCGAGCGGCGCCAGGCGCATGTAGCCGGCGGCGTCGCCGCCCTTGACCGCGGTCATGATCGTCTCGGCCATCTGGCGCGCGACCGCCCGGCGATCGTCGGCGCCGAGCGCGTCGCCGAGCCCCGCGCCGATCCCGGCCGCCGCCATGTGGCGGGCGCCGAAGGGCTCGAGGCGCGCGATCCGGCCATCCGGATCGAGAACGACGAGCCGGGCGCCGGCGTCGAGCGCCGTCCGCGCGACGATCTCGCCGTCCCGGCAGACGGCGATCTTGGTGGTGCCGCCGCCGACATCGACGTTGAGGACCGGCCCGGAGGCCGCGGAGAGCGCCGCCGCGCCGGATCCGTGCGCCGCCATCAGCGTCTCGAGCGCGTCGCCGGCGCTGACCGCGACGAACTTGCCGGCCTCGGCGGCGAAGATCTCGCCGATCGCGCGGGCGTTGGCGCGGCGCGCGGCGACGCCGGTCAGGATCAGCGCGCCGGTGTCGATGTCGCTCGGCGCGACGCCGGCCGCCGCGTATTGCCGGCGGATGAAGGCGTCGAGCGCGTCGGCGTCGATCAAGTCGCCCTCGGCGTAAGGCGTCAGAAGAATGTCGGACTCGAAGCGCGCCTCACGCCGCGTCACGACATAGCGCGTGTCGAGGCGCTCGAGCGTGATGGCCGACACCAGGAGATGCGACGTCGACGAGCCGATATCGACGCCGACGCTCGTCAGCTCGATCTGATCCTCCTCGATCAGCGACCGCTCCGCGCCCGAGAAATGGATGCGGCCGCCCGGGTCGAGCTCGTCCGGCTGAAGCGGCACTTCAGGCGTCCGCCGGCTTCTCGTAGAGCGCCGGATCCATACGGCTCTGGCCGCCATTGCCCTCGATATGGGCCTCGAACTCGGCGCGGAGCTTGGGATCCTCCATCCAATAGGGGATCGAGGTGCCGCCTTCGGTCACGTCCATCGCCGTGTAGTCGATCTGCTTCGCGCCCGGCGGCAGGCCGGTGACGATCGTCGGATGGTGGGGCCCGAACCAGGCGGTGAGGCGGAAGGGCTCGGCCGAGGCGTTGAAGTGCTGGTGATACCAGCGATCGCCGCCCGGCGCCGCGGTGACCATGCCGAACTGCTCGTAGTCGACGCGCTCGACCTGGTCGCCCTGGCCGTCCTTCCACGGATTCACGCCGCAGCGCTCGGGCCAGGTGTAGGTGTAGCCCTTGCCCTTGATGCAGATGAGCACGGCGGCGGAGGTGTGGGCGTGGCCCTTCGAGTATTTGCCGGTCTCGTGCTGCCCGAGCCAGAGATAGAACTTGTTGCCGGTCATGAACGGCTCGACCCGCCGCCAGCCGGGCGAGCGGCGATTGTCGAGCGGCAGGTCGCAGTTGATCACGTCCGGCACCAGGTTCGTCCGCCGCATGGCGAGGCCGCGGATCGGGTCGGGCTCGAGATCTTCCTTGTATTTGTAGAAGTCGTCGGAGCCGGAGAAGCGGCTGGTGAAGCCGTAGGGGCAGTTGAAGAGAAAGTCGTTGTCGCCGATCAGATTGAGGAGGTTCGGATGCGTCGTGCCGCCGATGAGCAGCGCCGGCTCGGCGGTGGCGTTGACGATGCGATGATAGGCGTTCACCGGGATCGAGAAGAGCGAGCCCTTCTGCCACTCGAAGACGTGGCGCGGGCCGTCCTCGACCCAGACCTCGGTGGTGCCGCGCCCCTCGGCGACGAGGTAGATCTCTTCATAGAGATGCCGCTCGACATTGAGCGCGCCGGCGCCCGGCACCTCGACGACGTATTGGCCCCATTTGCCTTCGGTGCCGTGCAGCTGAATGTAGCTGCCGCGCCCGCCCATGCGCGGCCAATCCGCGAGCTCGAGGTCGCGCACGGTCCGGACGCCGATGCCGCGGAAGATCGGAACGCCCTCGGACTCCATGAACTTGTCGTAGTCGGACAGCGGCTGGCCGAATTTGCCGAAGCCGGCGCGTTCGCCCCGCTTCGGCTCGTGCCAATGGACGACCCCGTCGAGATCGTGAGGCATGCGCCTCCTCCCAGTTCGTCGTTTCTTTGGCGGACAACGTGTCGCGGGCGGGCGGCGGCGTCAACAAAAGTGGAATGTTATTCCGAATAGAAGAACAACCGCGACGCCGCGGCCGGCTTTCGACAAGCGCGTTTTGACACCGCTTCGACGCCGCTCCTACGCTTTGGAGGTCGAAACGCCCAAGGAGAGGTCGAGATGGTCGGGGATGGCGAGAGCCGCGCGAACTGGAAGGCCGAACCCGTGGACGGCCCGGTCGACGAGGCGGTCGGCTGGGGCTCGGACGCGCCGGCGCAGATGCTCCGCCGCCTCGGCGTCCCGTGGATCGCGCTGACCCCGGGCGCGAGCTTTCGCGGCCTCCATGACAGCCTCGTCAACCATCTCGGCAACGATCGGCCGGAAATGCTGCTCTGCCTGCATGAAGAGCACGCGGTGGCGATCGCCCATGGCTACGCCAAGGTCACGGGACGGGCGATGGCGGTGGCGCTTCATTCGAATGTCGGCCTGCTGCACGCCTCGATGGCGATCTTCAACGCCTGGGGCGACCGCGCGCCGATGCTGATCCTCGGCGCCACCGGACCGGTCGACGCGAGCCAGCGGCGGCCCTGGATCGACTGGCTGCACACGACCCAGGATCAGGGCGCGCTGATCCGTCATTTCACCAAATGGGACGACCAACCCGGCTCGGCGGCGGCGGCCGTCGAGGCGATGGCGCGCGGTTGGAAGCTGACGAACGCGGCGCCGCAAGCGCCGGTCTACGTCAATCTCGACGCCGCCTGGCAGGAGGTCCCGATCGCGGGCGAGATCCGATGGCCCGACCCGGCGCGGCACGCGCCGCCCGCCCCGGCGCGGCCCGATCCGGCGCGCGTCGCCGCGGCGGCCGCGCTGCTCGAGAACGCGCGGCGCCCCGTCATCCTGTTCGGCCGCGGCGCGCGGACCGAAGACGCGATGGCCGTGCGCGTCGCCCTCGCCGAGCGCGTCGGCGCCGCCATGCTCTCCGACCTCAAGGCCGGCGCGATGGTCCCGTCCGACCACCCCAACCACGCCGGCCCGCCGATCAACAAGCTCTCCGAGGCGGCGCGCGCGGTCCTCGCCGGCGCGGACGTGATCCTCAGCCTCGGCTGGATCGATCTCGGCGGCGTCCTCAGCCAAGCCTATGGCGACGCGCCGGTGGCGGCGCGCGTCATCCATGCGGGCGACGACGCGGCGCTCCATCGCGGCTGGGGCCAGGAGCATTTCGGGCTCGCGCCGATCGATATCGAGCTCCATTGCCCGGCCGATCCGGTCGCCGAAGCGCTGCTCGCCGCGTTGCCCGGCCCGAAGCGGCCTTCGCCCGAGCTGCCGGCGGCGACGCCGCCTGCGCCGGGATCCGCCGGGCGCCTCACCATGCGCGACGTCGCGGCGGCGCTCAAGGCGGCGGTCGGCGAGGCGCAAGTCACCTTTCCCGCCCTCGCCCGGAGCTGGCCGCACGATCTCTGGCCGCAGCGCGCGCCGCTCGATTTCCTCGGCAAGGACGGCGGCGGCGGGATCGGCAGCGGTCCGGGCCTCGCCGTCGGCGCGGCGCTGGCGCTCAAGGGCTCCGGCCGCCTCGTCGTCGCGACGCTCGGCGACGGCGACGCGCTGATGGGGATCACCGCGCTCTGGACGGCGGCGAAGTACCGGCTGCCGCTCCTGATCGTCGTCGGCAACAACCGCTCCTACTTCAACGACGAGCTGCACCAGGAAAGCGTGGCCCGGCGGCGCGGGCGCAACCCGGCCAACGCCTGGGTCGGTCAGCGGCTCGACGACCCGGCGCCGGACATCGCCGGGCTCGCGCGGGCGCAAGGCGTCGACGCCGAAGGCCCGATCGCGACGGCGAAGGCGCTCGAGGCGGCCGTCGCCCGCGGCGTCGACGCGCTGCGCGGCGGCCGGCCCTTCCTGATCGACGTGCTGATCGATCCGCGCCAAGGGCGCGAGACCGCGGCGCGGCGCGGAACGGAAGGCGGCTGATCGCCGGCCGGCGCGACGCTGCGGCTCTTCGGTTTGTCGCGCAAGTTGTCCGATCCTCGCGTCACTCCGGTCGCCTTGCGCTCTAAAAGTCCCGGAAGCCGAGGAAATAGCGGACGACCAAGCCGCGATAGAGCTCGATGTTGAAGACGTATTCGAAGAGCCCGAAGACGATCAGCGTCGTCACGACCGCGACGCCCAGGGTCAAGACCCAGCGCTCGCGGCGCAGGAGCCGCATCAGGATGACGCAGAACAGGAAGATGCCGGCATAGTGCCCGAGCGCCCACACCATCAACACCAGCGCGGCCATCCAGGCCGAGATCCCGACCACCTTGTTGAACTCGCGCGCGCGGCCGGAAAACGCCGCCCGCAGGCGCGCGCCGACGTCGAATTCGGCCCGAACCCGCCACAAGCGGCAGGCGTGGATCACGATCAGGACGAAGAGCGGCGCCATGATCACGAAGGGCGTCCGCGACGAGACCAATTCGTAGCTGAGGGCCTCGACGAAGGCGAGCGCGACGACGACGCCGATGATCGTCAGAAAGCAAATCTCGAGCGCGTAGAGGCCGCCGAGCTTCTCGCGCGACGCGGCGTCGGCGTCAGCCTCGATCTCGGCGTCGGCCTCGGTCTGGGTCCGGCTCTCGGCGCTCTCGACGTCAGGCTCTTGGCTCACGGGGGATCGCCCTCCGTTTGTCGCGGATGATGATCAGGACGTTCCACGCCAGGAAGACCGCCGTCAGAATGGCCAAGCCCAGCGGAAGCGGCTGCAGGATGAAGAGCGGCCCATCGAGCAAGAGCGCGAGGTAGAGATTCTTCTCCACCGCGAAGCCGAGCACGAAACCGATCAGGAGCGCGGCGCGCGAATAGTTCAGGATCTTCATCAGATAGCCGAGGATCCCGAACGCCACCGCCACGCCGATGTCGAAGATCGCGCGCTCGCCGGCGAAGGCGCCGGTGACGATGAACGCCATCAACACCGGCACCATGATCGTCGCCTTGACGAAGGTCGCGCGCGAGAGCGGGTTGACGAGGAACATGCCGACAACCGTTCCGATCAGGTTGCCGATGATGATCGTGAAGATCATCACGAAGACGATGTCGACGTTCTGGTTGAGCATCTGCGGCCCGGTGTCGAGGCCGAGAATGAAGAGACCGGACAGCAGGATCGCCATCGACGACGATCCGGGAATGCCGAAGGCGATCGTGGAGGCGAGCGCGCCGCCCTCGACGGCGTCGTTCGCGGCTTCCGGCCCGATCACGCCCTTGACGTTGCCGGCGCCGAAAGTGTCGCGGTCCTTCGAGGACTGCTTCGCGTGGCCATAGGCGACGAAGGACGCCGGCGCTGAGCCGAGACCGGGAATGAGACCCATTGTCGTGCCGATGGCCGAGCATCTGAGCACCAGCCACCAGTTGCGAAAGGCGGTGCCGATGCCCGAGAAGATCTGCCTCTGCGTCTCCCGAGCCGACAGCGTCTTCGTCGCGCCGCGCGCGAGCGATCCGCCCCGCACCCAAAGGTCGATCATCTCGGCGACCGCGAACAGGCCGAGGATCACCGGCACGAGATGCAGCCCGTCGGTCAGGCGCTCCAGGCCGAGCGTGAAGCGGTGAGTGTTGGTGACGTTGTCGACGCCGATCATCGCCAGGAGAAGGCCGAGCAAGGCGGCGATCAGGCTCCGCGTCATGTCCTCCTTGCCGAGAACGGCGACAAAGGTGAGCGCCAGGAACGCGAGAACGACGATCTCCGGCGGACCGAAGAGCAGCACGACCTCGCGCAGCGCCGGGATCAAGAGGCCGAGCACGACGGCGCCGAAGGTCGCGCCGAGAAAGCACGACGCCATCGCCGCGCCGACCGCGATCCCGGCCTCGCCCTTGTCGCGCATCGGCGGGCCGTCGAGAAGCGTCGCGGCGTTCTGCCCGGTCCCGGGCGTCGAGAACAGGATCGAGGTCAGTCCGCCGCCCTGCGCCACCGTGGCGTGGGCCCCGAGGATGAACGCGATTCCGGCGGCGGGCTCCATCTCGTAGAGAAAGGTGACGGCCATCGCCATCGCGAAATGGCCGGAGAGCCCCGGGATGACGCCAATCACCAGACCGAAGATCGCGCCGACGAAGAGGTAGGGAAAGACGGCCAGGCTGATCGACTGCGAGAAGCCGCTGATCATCCCTTCGATGACTGACATGGATCGATACCGCCCTGCCCAAGACGCGCCGCCCGCCCGCCGCGCGTCGCGACGGGCGGGCGGATCGCGTTACGCCGACGTCAAAGCTCGCCGCGGATGGCGGCGATGAACAACGCCTCGATGTCCGGATCGAGTTCGGTCGCGGCCGCCGCGAGGCGCGCCATGTCTTCGCCGGAGGCGTAGGAGAGGTCGCGCCCGGCCTCCGCGGCGGCGGCGATGAACTCGGGGTCGCTCATCGCTTGCGCGAACGCCTCGCGCAGGAAGGCCATACGATCCTCGGGCACGCCCGGAGGCGCGGCGACCGGACGGCCGACCGCGGAGAGCGCCTCCCAGCTTTCGAGGATCGTCACCTTGCGCTCGCCGTCCTCTTGGCTCATCGCGACGTCGAAGATCGAGGGCACGCCCTCGAGGACGCCGGTCGGGTTCCGCTCGCCGTGCAGGATCACCTTGTGGTCGCCCGACTCGATGCCGGGCATCGCCGAACCGAGCGAGCCCCACATCGCCTGGACGTCGCCGCGCAGCATCGCCGTGCGAATGTCGCCGGAGCGATCGAAGCCATGCACGACCCGCTGGTCCATGCCCAGCACGTCGCCGGTGATGACCGCGTCGACATAGGTCGAGCCGCCGAGGCCGGTGGCGCCGACGATCTCGGTCGTTCCGTTGCTCATGAACTCGTCGAAGGTCTCGATGCCGGAGAGCGCGCTCGCCACCATCACGCGCTGGTCGGCGACGATCCGGCCGAGATACTGATACTCGGACACCCGATAGTCGGCGCCCTCGATCCCGGCGAGCTGGTTGGTGACCATCGCCGAGCCGTTGATGATGCCGATATAGGCGCCGTCGGCCGGCGAGTTGAAGATCTCGACCGCGCCGCGCATGCCGCCCGAACCCGGAACGTTGACGATGTCGACCCGGGCCCCGGTGTACTTCTCCAGATAGGGCGCAAGGAGCCGGCTGTACTCGTCGTAACCACCGCCCGGATCGTACGGGACGATCCACTTGATGACGTTGCCCTCGTAGAATTCGGCGGCGCTCTGCGCCAGCGCGCTGGATCCGAGACCCATCGTCGCGACGCCCGCCACGAGGGCGGCCGCGGACTTAAGGAACGCTCTTCTCATCATTCCTCCCTGAACAGCGAAGCCGTAGCTTCTTCGTTTCGCGCCTGTTTTTTGCACGTCGCTCAGAGCCGACGTCTCAGCCGACCGCCTCAAAACGACGCGCCCGTTCGGCGCTTGCTCGCGAACTCCTCGCGAGACTTCAAAACGCTATGCCGGAGCTTTCAGGCAGTCAATGTGAGCGCGTCCTGCATAGAAGAACGACGGGCTTCGCAGCTTATTTCACCGCGACTAGAAGAACGCCAAGAAACGCGAGAGCCGCCGAAATAAGAACTGTTAGGCCAGGTCGTCGCTCGGTGCCGAAAACCACCCACGCCAAGAAGATCGAAAAGAAGATCTCTAAAGACGCGATCATGACCACGGTCGATACCGGCGCATGGGCGAGAGCGGCGAACATCAGAAGTTGTCCAACCGAAACAAGCAGCGCGGCCAAGAAGATCGGGCGATCGATATTGCGGAACACCCCCCGAAACATCGGCCGGTAGCGCGGCGAGGCCAGCGCCAGGATCGCGAACGCCGCGAAGCCCGCCAGCGCGCTGACGAAGGTTCCGAGCGCCGGCGCGTCCAGGACCTCCAGCCCGGCCTTTCGGAACACATACGCCACCGCGTAAGCGAAGGCGGCGGCGGCGCCGAAGCCGTAGGCGAGCGGCCCGATCGCGCCCGCGGCGGGATCGGCGCGCCTGAGGCTGCCCGAGACGAGAATGGCGAAAGCCAGAGCGATCGCGGCCAACCCCGCGGCGTCGAGGCGCGTGACGGGCTCCGACAGAAACACGGCGGCGAGGAGCACCGAGAAGAACGGGTTGAGGCGCTTGACGGCCGACGCCCGCGTCGCGCCGAGGCGGCGGATCGACGTGAAGACGAGCGTCCGGCCGAAGGCCATCGCGCAGACCCCGGCGAGCGCGAAAAGGCCCATCCCTTCGAACGTCGCGAAATCGGCCGCGAGCGGCGCGCGCCCGGCCTCGAGCAAGAGAAACAGGCTGAAGGAGAAGGCGATCGTCATGATCACCGAGAAGAGAACGCCCTTGTCGCCGCGCGAGCTGGCGGTCGAGGTGATCGTCACGTTGAAGAGCGCGAACGAAAACGCCGACAGCGTCGCGAGAAGTTCCCCGGCGTAGGCCGTCATCTGCCTTCTCCGCGTCGCCGATCGGGACCGCGGCGACCGGGCCGCGGATCGTCGCGAATTGGTCGGCGCTCGAATTGAGCGCCACCGCGCCGGGCGGGCGCTCGGGCGGCGCGAGGCTCGGGACGATCGACTGCCGCGCCGGGCTGCGGAACGCCCGCGCCGCGCCGAAGAGGGCGAGGTGCGCGAAGACGCAGGCCACATCGGGCGCGCCGGACGCCGCGAGCGCCATCAGGCCGGCGGCGGCGAGCGCCATGACGCCCAGACGGATCGACAGGATCGCGCGGCGGGAAAACCGGTCGGCCGTCGCCCCGGCGACGACCACGAGCAGAAGCGCCGGCGGGAACGGCGACAGGCCGACGAAGCCGAGATCGAGCGGATCGCGCGTCAGGTCGTCGACCCGCCAGCCGACGGCCACGGTCCGGATCTGGACGGCGAAGCCGGTCGAGACGAGCGCGCCCCGATACGCCGCAAAGCCCGGCTCGCGAAACGGCTCGAGCCCGCGCGGTCGTCCAGCGCGCCATGCGTCAGGGCGCGGGCGCGTCGGCCGCCGCGCCCGCGCGGCGCGCCCAGTATCGCCAGGCGCGGTCGTACCCCTCGCCCGGCTTCGCATCCGCGAGCCGCGACTGGATCAAGGTGATCTCGCCGTCGGAGAGATACGTCACCGCGCCGAGCTGCATCGAGGCGATCTGAAGCTGGGCGTTCACCTCGAGATAGACCGCGGTGTAGACCGCCTCGCGGATCGAGCGGCCGACGACGGTCGAGCCGTGCCCGCGCATCAGCGCCGCCCGCCCCTGCCCGAGCGTCGCGGCGAAATCGCGCCCCATGGCGGCGTTGGCGATCAGGAGGTTGGTGTCGCCGAAGGCGACGCTCGCGTCCCATGTCGGAATGTCGTGTCCGAGCACGCCGCAGCTGTGCAAGAGAGGCCGAAGCGGCGTTCCGGTCACGCCGAAGGGAATGACGCCTCTCGAATGGCTGTGGACGACCGAGTTCACGTCCGGCCGCGCCTCCATGAGCGCGCCGTGGATGAAGCGCTCGAGGAACGGCTTGCGGTCGTCGCCGACCGGCGCGCCGTCGAGCTCGAACTCCATGATGTCGTCGCGGGTCACCAGTTCGGGCGCCACGGCGCGCGCCAGGAAGAAGCGCGACGGGTTCTCGGGATGGCGGACGCTGACATGGCCGAACGCGTCGCAGACGCCCTCATGCGCGAGGATCCGGCTCGCCGTCACGAGATCCGCCAGAAGCGTCTCGATATCCGACATGGCGCTCCCTCCTCCCACTCGCCGCGCCTCCCGATCGCCGCGTTCGCGGCGCCGCTGCGGCGCGCTGCGTCCCGGCGTCGAAAACGCTAGGCGCCGCGCCGCGAACGTGTCAAGCAGATGGGAACGCTATTCCGCATATCGGAACAACGCGGCTTGGCGACTCCGGCCCGAGCGCGTTAGCTTCTCCGCCGAGCGACGGATGGCGGAAGGAAGTCATGGAAGAAACCGAAGCGCTCGTCGTCGGCGCGGGGCCGGTGGGCCTGACGCTCGCGATCGATCTCGGCCAGCAGGGCGTCCGCTCTGTCCTGGTCGACAAGAAGCCGGAGCCCGAGTTCCTGCCCAAGATGGAGCGCTGCAACGCGCGCACGATGGAGATCTTCCGGCGCATGGGCCTCGCCGAAGAGATCCGCGCCGCCGGGCTCGACGCCGGCGCGCCGATGGACGTCTTCATCGTGAAATCGCTCACCGAGCCTCCATACGTCCATCTCGGCTATCCCTCGGTCGACGCCGCGCGCGCGGAGATCGCCGCCTCCGAGGACGCCTCGCTGCCGGCCGAGCCCTATCAGCTCGTCTCGCAATACACGCTCGAGCCGCTCCTGCGCGCGGCGGCCGAGCGCCTGCCCTCCGTCAGCGTGCGCTACGGCGTCGAGTTCCTGTCGCTGGAGCAGGACGCCGAGGGCGTGACCGCGCGGCTGCGGAGCGGCGACGGCGCCGAGACCGAAATCCGCGCCGCCTACCTCGTGGGCTGCGACGGCGGCGGCAGCGCCGTGCGCCGCGCGCTCGACATCGGCCTCCGCGGCGAGGGCGACATCCTCAGGCTCCGCCAGGCGCTCTTCCGCTCCGACGACCTCTTCGGTCGCCTGCCGCTCGGCGACGGGCCGGGCCGCGGCCGCCACTATCACGTCGCCGACGAAAGCCACTCCTTCCTCATCATGCAGGACTCGACGCGGCATTGGACGCTGCACGCCGTCGTCGAGAGCGACGCCGCGATGGCGCGGCAGTTCGAGAAGGTCGTCGGCGCGCCGATCGACTACGAGACGCTCTATGTCGGCGAGTGGAAGCAGAACCTGCTCCTCGCCGACCGCTATTCGGACGGCCGCGCGTTCCTGGCCGGCGACGCGGCGCATCTCGTGATCCCGACCGGCGGGCTCGGCATGAACACCGGCGTCGGCGACGCGATCGACCTCTCCTGGAAGCTGGCGGCCGTGCTCCAGGGTTGGGGCGGGCCTGAGCTCCTGAGATCCTACGAGGTGGAGCGCCGGCAGGTCGGCGACCGCAATATCGGCGCGTCGCGCTACGCCTCGACGGGACGCCGGAAGTGGCGGCGGCTCTGGAGCCCGGAGATCGAGGGCGAGGACGCGGCCGCTCAGGCGCGGCGGGCGGAGTTCGTCCGCGTCGCCGCGTTCGAGCAGCGCAAGACCAACGAGATGATCGGCGCCGAGCTCGGCTACCGCTATGTCGGCAGCCCGGTGATCTGGGACGAGCCGGGCGGGCCCGAGCAGCTCTATCGGACCTACGATCCGACGGCGTGGACCGGCGTCCGCTTGCCGCACGCCTGGATCGCGCCGGACCGGTCGATCCTCGATCTGCCGGGACGCGAATACGCGGTGCTCGACTTGCGCTCCCGCGCCGACGCGGCGGCGGCGCTCGTGGACGCGATCCGCAAGCGCGGCGCCCCGGCGCGGACGATCGCGCCGCCCGACGACCGGCTGCGCGCCCTCTACGGCCGCGACCTGCTCATCGTCCGGCCCGATCTTCACATCGCCTGGCGCGGCGACGCGCCGCCCTCCGACATCGACGCGTTGGCGGCGACGATCACCGGCTGGCGGGCCGACCGCGCCCGCCCGTCGCGTGAGCGCTGATGTCGACGTCGCGGCGCCGATCGACGTGGACGGCGCTCGCGCCGTTCGCTACGACTCCGAGCGAACCACCCATCGAGAACCGACCCGTGATCAAGTCTTCCGAAAGAAAAGGCGCGCTCGGGCGCTGCAAAGGGCCGCCCTACGGCAAGCCCCAGGAATGGTGGCCGCCCCCGGCGGAGGGCGCGCGGTCCTGACCGTTCCGCAGGCCATTCCCGAGACTTCAGGAGACATTGATGAACGTAACAGACGTTGCGGTGGCGCGGGACGCGCTCACCCTTATTTGGTCCGACGGCCGCAGATCCGAGTTGCCGAGCATCTGGCTGCGCGACAACTGCCCGAGCGGCTTCCACGCGCAAACCGGCGAGCGGGTGTTCGACCTCCTGTCGGTCGAGGACGCGCCGATCATCGACGCCGCCGCGCTCGAGGGTCCGACGCTGCGGATCGCGTGGCGCGACGGGCATCGGAGCCGCTTTTCCGGCGACTGGCTGGCGGCCTACGAGCCCGGGCGACGCGCCGAGGATCCGGCCGACATCGATCCGGTCCTCTGGCCCGAGCAGATGGGCCCCGACACGCTGCCCCGCCACGACGCCGCGGCGATCCTGGCGAGCGACGCGGCGCTCCTCGCTTGGCTGCGCGAGACGGCGGCGCTCGGCGTGTCGATCGTCGAAGGTCTTGCCGACGAGATCGACGCCGGCGTCGCCGTCGCCGAGCGCGTCGGCTTCCTGCGCCGCACCAATTTCGGCCAAACCTTCGAGGTCGTGTCGAAGGCCGACCCGAACAATCTCGCCTACACCGCCGACGCGCTGCCGCTGCATACCGACCTCGCCAATCAGGAGCTTCCGCCCGGCTACCAATTTCTGCACTGCCTGGCGAACGAGGCGGCGGGCGGCGGATCGGTGTTCGCCGACGGCTTCGCCCTCGCCGAGCGCGTCCGCGCGGAGGATCCGGACGCGTTCGAGGCGCTCGCGACCACGGCGATTCCCTTCCGCTTCTTCGATCACGAGACCGACATTCGAACGCATTCGCCGGTGATCGTGCGCGATCCGGCCGGAAGGACGCGCGAGATCCGGTACAACGCCCATCTCGCGGCGATCTTCGACATGCCGGCGGAGCGCATGGCGGCCTACTACCGCGCCTATCGGAAATTCATGGCGCTGACCCGCGACCCGGCGCGCCGGCTGACGCTTCGGCTCCGAGCCGGCGAGATGGTGGTCTTCGACAACCGCCGCGCGCTTCACGGGCGGGAGGCGTTCAACCCGTCCACGGGCTTTCGGCGTCTGCATGGCTGCTATGTCGACCGCGGCGAGTTCGCGTCGCGGCTGCGCGTGCTGGCGCGGAAGACCTGATCGCGCCGGAGCAGGAGGCGCGAGCGAGCGCCGGCCGTCTCGACAGAGCCCGGCCGGCGGCGCAGCCCAAATCGAGGCCCCAAGAGCAGCGGTTTATCGAGTTCGATGCGGCGGCGAAAGCGGCGGCTGATACTCCGAGCGACGAGGCGAAGCGATTGAAAAGAATGGCGCCCGTAGAAAGAATCGAACTTTCGGCCTCTCCCTTACCAAGGTGTCCAACAAGCCACGAAACGCCGCTTGGATACCGCCAAAGCGTGACAACTAGTGTTTTATGCGATCACAGAGAGTCGCAGATTTGCACTGAAAATCCTCTCTGCGTGTGAGCTGCGTGTGAACAGAGCCGATTGCGCGCCCCGGAATGGCCGTCGCCGGGCTGGCGACCATCAAGTGCACGGGCCTCCTATAGTCGAAGTCACAAGATCCTTGTAAGCTGCCGCTGCTGCCTCGATATTTCCGATAAATCGCAAATCTTGCCGACAAGGACCCAAAAATTACAATATAATGCCCCAGGGTGAGACCTGCCTTGTTGAACGCTGCGGCCAGATCTTGGAAGAAGCAGATGAGCAATAAAATCTCAAAAAATTTGAAAAAAGCGTTTAAAGCAAAGAATACAACTTTGGTTCTTGGCTCTGGCATTTCCCAACCATTCGGAATACCAAGCTGGCCAGCTCTTCTGTCGAGAATAGTCGACAGCATGCACCCCGATACGTCGCTTTTAGAAATATTCGGCACAAACAATGTTGAACCACTTTTTCTGGCTCGATATATAAGGCAAAGCTTTCCAGAGCGTCGAGCTTTCAATACGCTCGTGCACAACTCTCTTTATTCGGAGTATTGTGATCAAAAAAACAAGACAATGAAGTCAATCTTGAGGTACGTCGAGAGGTGCAACAACGGCGACGCACGAAGCCGAATACTTACGTACAATTTTGATCAAGTCCTGGAAAAGTGGATTGTAGATCGTGGGATTGGGATAAGTTTCCAGTCAACAGATTTTGAGACCCGTTTAGAAGAAGGACGAAGGGTCGAGATTTTTCACTGCCACGGCTCTTTGCCCTTCGACATCACAAGCATTGGAGATCAGAGATTGATATTTGATGAATCCGAATACCACTCCTTAAACTACGATCATTACAATAGAAGCAATATTTTACAATTCTCAACTTTTCTAGATCAAGTATGTATTTTTGTTGGTCTCTCCCTATCTGATCCAGGAATGCGGCGATTGCTAGATCATGCTGCTGGACAACAGCGTGGAGACCCTAAGCACTTTGCTTTTCGCCGCCTTCCAGCAGTGGATGCGTCAGAAAAGAAAAAGGACGCCGAAATCAAGATAAAACACTTAAAAAGTGTATTTGAGATCGACGCGTTAAGCTTGGGAATCCAGCTCATCTGGGTGGAAAATTATGATGAAATCGGCGAAGTTATTAACGAAATGATGAACTAAGTCCAAGGCTGCGAGATATCAAGTCCGGCGTAAAGGCATGCTCTGTAGGCAACCGGGAGCGAAAGATATTTGTACTCCTGCCTGAATTTTTTCACAGCATTGATTAGGTCTCTGTTATCGGCGCGACTGAATTCAATTCCTTTATTGCCGCCTTGCGCGGTTGGCACGTTCCGTGGCTCCGATCCCGGCGGTGTCCCATTTGCTTCGAGTTTCTTCAGGCCATCAGAAACAACCTTCGCCGCGAATAGCTTTTGGGTTGCAGCCGCAGATTGCCCAGCGAACTGACTCAAAAACTCGTTCTTCACAGATTCTGTAACGTTGATCCTAACGACAGCTGCCGACACGTCCTCGCTCCTCCCAATCCATCAGGTGTACCGGTTGCCCCTGGTGTCCCCACAGTGCGAGCTAAGTTGTCTGTCGTCAAGGTAATCTCAAAATAGGACCCCTTTCGCCTCACCTCCGGCAGCCGAGCTAACCGATTGAAAACACTGGCGCTCGACTGAGGCAAAAGCGTGTGGCAAAATAGATCTGTGAAAATCGGCTATCTCAGGGTTTCTACAGAAGAACAGGACACGGCACGGCAAGAAGACGGCCTTGCAACGCTTTGCGATCAACTTCACGTCGAAAAGTTGTCCGCCGCATCGCGACAGCGCCCCGTCTTTGACAAGGTGCTGGCCACACTGGCCGCCGGCGACACGCTCGTCGTCTGGGACCTCGACCGCGCCTTCCGCTCGCCCGTCGACATGCTGACCTGCGTCGCGGATCTCCGCGCGCGGGAGGTCGACTTTCAGATCGTCACGCTCGGGATCGACACCGCGACCCAAGCCGGCGAGCTGGTCGCCACGATGATGGCTGCCTTGGCTCGGTTCGAACGGGGTCGCATTTCGCCGCGATCCGCCAGAGACGATGCTTTCGGCTCGTTGCTGATACAGAGTTATGGTGCCCGTAGAAAGAATCGAACTTTCGGCCTCTCCCTTACCAAGGGAGTGCTCTACCTCTGAGCTATACGGGC
>CAZPTD010000035.1:0-230 GCA_964588915.1 uncultured Neomegalonema sp.
GGGCGAGGACCTCACGGGGTCGGTCCGGCGCCTGGGCGAGCAGGGGCAGAACGTCCTGCCGCGCGCCGAGGCGGTGGCGGCGCGGGCCGAGGAGGCGACGCCGCCGGATCTGCGATGAGCAGCTTTCGACCGTCGTCGATTGCGGCCGCCTCGGCGCTTCGGATGCGGACGTGGGCGATAACAGACGCCGCGGGGGGGGGGGCGGGGGGAAGAGGAGGGGGACCCCGGGG
>CAZPTD010000035.1:240-22505 GCA_964588915.1 uncultured Neomegalonema sp.
ATGACCAGGGTGGCGGGCATCGTAATTGCCGTGGGCACCTACTTTGATGATGCCAGCTTCTACGGCTCCTTCGACCAGGGCGGCATCGTGTGGGTATGGAATGATGATATTTTGTCCCCCAGCCGCCGCGGGCTGCGTGGCGTCTGTCTGAGGCGACGTCCGCCTGGAGATGGAGTTGACGTAGGTCACGGTGGCGCCCGAGCTGCGGCAATAGAATTATTTGGCGTTGCCCAACGCCAAATAATTCTAGGGAGGATCCGCCCAATGACCGCCTCCGGGGCGCCGAGCGCCGAGCCGACGCCGCCCGTCGGGTTTCCGAAGGGGCCGCTCATTCGCCATGTGAGCTTCCAGGACGTGAAGGCCGCGTTCCGGGAGGGCGTCGCCGACTTCAAGCGCGCGCCGCTCTTCGGGCTCTTCTTCGGCGGCGTCTATGTCCTCGGCGGGCTCCTTCTCCTCGCCTTCCTCTGGGTCTGGGACTCGCCCTGGGCGATCATTCCCTTGGCCGTCGCGTTTCCGCTCGTCGGGCCCTTCGTCGCCGTCGGGCTCTACGAGGTCAGCCGCCGGATCTCCTCCGGCGAGAAGCTCAGTTGGCGCGCCGTCCTCGGCGTCATCTTCCGGCAAAAGGATCGCGAGCTCGTCTGGATGGGCTTCGTGATGCTCTTCGTCTTCTGGATCTGGGCCTATCAGGTCCGGATCATGCTGGCGCTCTTCATCGGCTCGACCGCCAACGTCTCCTTCGCCAATCTCTTCGAGCTCGTCACCACCACCGAGGACGGCTTGATGTTCCTGGCCATGGGCACGGTGATCGGCGGCTTCCTCGCGCTCGTCTTCTTCTCGCTCACCGTGATCAGCGTGCCGCTCCTCCTCGACCGCGACGTCGACGTCATCACCGCCCTCGTCACCAGCGTGACGACGGTGCGGCGAAGCCCGTGGCCGATGATCCTCTGGGGCCTCGCGGTGCTGATCCTGATGCTGATCGCGCTCGCGCCGGCGTTTCTCGGGCTGTTCTTCATCCTGCCGATCCTCGGTCACGCCACCTGGCGGCTCTATGAGCGCGCGATCGTGCGGACGCCGGCGGCGGCCTGAAGCGCGCGTCGGCGGTTGCGGGCTTGCGGTGCGACGTCTTCACGGCTCATGAAGCGAGGCGGCCTCGTGAGAAGTCGCCGCGAACGGAAAGAGGAGGAGACGCGTATGCAAGGTGTCGTCGGAGGGCGCGCGGCCGCGCCCGTGAGGACGGGCGTTCTAGCGCTGATCTCGAGCGCTTTCGCGGTTTGCCTCGCCATCGCGCCGGCCGCCGCGCAAACCAAGGCCGATCCGCCGCCGGACGGCTCCTACGGTCTCGTCGACACCGTCATCTTCGGTGGACCGATCGATCTCGCCTCGGAGGATCGGTCGCCGCTCAACGCCGCCATCCCGACCTATGTGCTGATGACGGTCGACGGCGATCGGCTGAGCTTCGCCTTTCGGCGCTATCCGTGGCCCAGCCCCGCGACCTGCGAAGAAGCGGGCTGGTGCCAAGCATGGGTCGAGGCGCTGGAGATCGCCATCGCCGTCGCGCCGGGCGGCGCGGTCGAGGTCGTCGCTTGGCGCCATGACGACGGGCCGGGCATGGTCATCGACCGGGCGGATGTCGATGGGCCGGCGATCATTCAGCCGATCGTGTCCTTCTTCGACGGCGCGACCGTCGCGCGCGACGGCGTCGGCCTCGCCGTGACCGGCCGGGCGCCCGACGGCCAGATGCGGACGGCGCGATTCCTGCCCGCCAGCCGCGCGCGCATGGAGGACGCGATGGCCTTCGTCGCGGCGTTCGAGCTCTCGCTCGCCCTGCATGACCGCTGCGTGCTGAGAAAGGCGCTCGAGTTCGACGCAAGGTCATGGACGTTGACGGCGGACGAGGCGCATTTCCTCGCGGCGACGCGCGCCGCCGGCGCCCTCTGGCGAATCGACGGCGAGATCGAGCGGCTCGGCCCCGAGGACGTCGAATCCGACGCCTACCGGCGCCTCTGGGCGCGGCGCGCCGCCTTCCAGTTCGGTTTCGTCAACGCGACCCGGCCGTCCGTCGATCTTCTCGCCCAAGACGCGGCCTTGACCTGGGAGGCGGTGCGGCGCGACGCGCGGCTCGCGGTCGCCGGGCCGGAGCTTCAGCGCGTCCAAGCGGAAGCGTTCGACGAAGGCGTCGCCGACGTGCTTTCGAACGAGTCGCTCGTTCGCGGGAACGGGCCCGAGATCCGCGATTGGATCGCCGCGCATCGCGACGACATCCTCGCGCTGACCGACTATTCGATCCGGTTCATCTATGCGGCGCAGCACGGCGTGGATCTTTCGAGCGCCGCCGGCCCGATCCTCTGCGGCGGCGTCTTCGCCGAGCTCGCGCCGTGAGCCGGCGGCTTCGCGCCCGCGGTTGACGAATCGCCGCGCGATTTCGAAATCAGATGCAGAGCCGCCGGCTTCGGCGCGCCACAGAGGAGTATCGGACCATGCCCGCCACAGCGCCTATTTGCGATTTCGGCTGGAAAGCGCCCGACTTCACGCTGCCAGGCGTCGACGGCGCGACCCACCGGCTCCAGGATCTCCGCGGCGAAAAAGGGACGCTCGTCGCCTTCATTTGCAATCACTGCCCGTATGTGAAGGCGGTGATCGCGAAGCTCGTCCGAGACGCGAAGGACCTCGCGCCGCTCGGCGTCTCGACCGTGGCGATCTCGTCGAATGACGCCGCCGCCTATCCAGAGGACGGCTTCGACAACATGAAGCGCTTCGCCGAGGCGCATGGTTTCGTCTTTCCGTATCTCTATGACGAGGATCAGTCGGTCGCCCGCGCCTATGAGGCGGTCTGCACGCCGGACTTCTTCGGCTTCGACGCCGAGCTCGGGCTGCAATATCGCGGCCGGCTCGACGCGTCGCGCGCGTCGCCGGGTCCGGAGGATCTGAGGCGCGATCTCTTCGAGGCGATGAAGGGCGTCGCCGAGACCGGGCGCGGGCCCGAAGAGCAGATCGCGTCGATGGGCTGCACCATCAAATGGAAGAGCTGAGCGGCGAGCGCGTCGCGGCGTTCGCCGTCTCGTAGCCGACGCGGTCGCTATGTCGGCCGGCGCATGAAGCCGTCGAAGAACGCCGCGAGCGCGTCATGGGCGCCGAGCGGCAGCATGTCGGCGACATGCTGGTCCGGCCGCACGACCACGATCGCGCCCTGACGGTCGACGCCGCGCAGCTCGAAGACGTCCGGGCCGTGCTCGAGGTCCGGGCAGAACATCTTCTCGTAGTCGACGAGGCCGTAGCGGCCCTTTTTCGGCCGCAGCAGCGCCGGCGCGTCGCCGACGGCGAGGTCGCGATGGCCCTGCTGGAAGACCGCGCGGACGTCGATGACCGCGTCGACATCCGCGCCCGCGGGCGTGTAGCGAACGATCGGCGAGTTCGGCGAGCGCTCGAGGAAGGCGCAGAGCGCGCCGAGGCGCGGCGAGCTCGGCCCGTCGGCGTCGGCGAAGGCGAAGACGCGCCATCTGCCGTCGGCCTCGACGACATGGCCGAGATGCATCGGCTTCGCGTCGGCGAGGCGGACGACCGGCGCCGAATGAAACCGCGTTCCGAGGACGAAGCCTGTCGCGAGATGCTGGCGCTCGGGCGAGCCGGTGATGACCGACGGCGCGTAGCGCGTCTCGGTTCCGGCGGTGAAGCGGCCCTTCTTGACGAAATGGCGCTGAAACTCGGCCGGGTCGACGCCGTCCTCGTCGTCCTCGGCCGATTTCGGCTTGGCGCTGAACATCTTCGCGAACTCGCGGTCGAAGTCGATCAGCTCCTTGGCGACCGCCTGGCGCTCGGCCGAATAGCTGCGCAGGAGCGCCGGATCGGCGCGGCCCTGCAGGACGGCGGCGAGCTTCCAGCCGAGATTGAACGCGTCGCGCATGGAGACGTTCATGCCCTGGCCGGCCTTCGGGCTGTGGGTGTGGCAGGCGTCGCCGGCGATGAAGACGCGCGGCGGGCGGGCCTCCGACGGGTCGTCGGGCGCGTCGTCGAACTTGTCGCAGAGCCGCTGGCCGATCTCGTAGACCGACCACCAGGCGATCTCCTCGACGTCGAGCGCATAGGGGCGGAAGATGCGCCGCGCCGCCGCGATCAGGTGGTCCGGCGTGATGTTCTTGCTGGCGACGCGCTCGTCCGGATTGAGCTTGTCGAGCTCGATATAGAGCCGGACGAGATAGCCGCCCTCGCGCGGAATGATGATCGCGTTGCCTTCATTGGCGGAGTGGATCGCCGTCTTCAGGCGAATATCCGGAAAGTCGGTGACGGCGAGGACGTCCATCACGCCCCAGGCCTGATTGGCGGATTCGCCGCGGAGCTCGCGGCCGATCGCCTTGCGCACCGCGCTCCGCGCGCCGTCGCAGCCGACGACGTAGCGCGCCCGCACCGTCTCGACGCGACCCTCGTCCGGTCCGACGCCGCCGAGGCGGACGGTCACCGGATGGGCCGACGGATCGCCGCTGAGCTCGGCGTCGACGGCGAGATCGAGGACGCGCCGCCCGTAATCCGGCTCGAGCCGCCGCGGCCCGTTGCGCATGATCTCGAGATAGAAGTCGTGCACGCGCGCCTGGTTGAGGATGACATGCGGAAACTCGGAGAGCCCGTCCTCGACGTCCTGGATCCGGCCGCTGCGCGCGATGTGGTCCGGCCGCGCCGGATCGGGCCGCCAGAAGGTCGTCTCGTTGACCCAATAGGCCTCCTTCATCAGCTTGTCGGCGAAGCCGAAGGCGTTGAACATCTCCATCGTCCGGCAGGCGACGCCGTCGGCTTGGCCGAGCTCGAGCGGGCCGGTCTTCTGCTCGACGATCCGCGTGGCGATGTCGCCGAAGGCGGAGAGCTGCGCCGCCAGCGTGAGTCCGGCCGGCCCGCAGCCGACGATGAGCGCGTCGACCTCTTCCGGAAGCGCGCCGGCGCCGCTCTCGACGTCGTCCGCCGGCTTCGAGACCGCAGGATCGCCGGCCTGGAACCCGTTGAGATGAAATTGCATGGCCGTGTCTCCCTGGCTGCGGCGCATGTCGGAATGCGGTTCGCTCTCGACTTTTAATCAGTATGCTGATAATGAGTATGCTTGTCAATTGGCGCGGCGCGCGGAGGAGCGGATGGACGATATCGACGGCATGCCCGGCCATCTCGTGCGCCGGTTCCATCAGATCGCGGTGGCGATCTTCCACGCCGAGGTCGGGGCGGCGGGCGGCGATCTGACGCCGGTCCAGTACGCCGCGCTCGCCAAGGCGCGCGCGCATCCGGGCGTCGATCAGGCGACGCTGGCCGGGCTCATCGCCTATGATCGGACGACGATCGGCGGCGTCGTCGACCGCTTGGCGCAGAAGGGACTGTTGCGGCGATCGGTCAGCGACAGGGACCGGCGCGCGCGCACGCTCTCTGTGACGAAGGAAGGCGCGGCGACGCTCGACCGGATCGCGCCGGCGGTGGCGGCGGCGCAGACGGCCATGCTCGGCGGACTGAGCGAGGCGGAGGCGGCGGAGCTCCTGCGGCTCCTGCGCAAGGCGACGGAGGCGGCGAACGAGCTCAGCCGCGCGCCGAAGCGCTCCGCGTCGGGCGACTAGGTGTGAACTGATCAATCCAGCGGCGTCGCGGGAACCGATCGGATCTCGCACGCGAAGTTCGATGGGAGCCCGTCGGCGGCGCTCGACGGCGGATCGGCGCCGCCCTGCTCCGGCTTGATCGTCGGCTCGAGCCGCCGTCCTGCCGGCCTCCGGCCCGCTGGCGACGACCCCGCGGGTCGGCCGCCGCTCGGCTCCAGCGTTTCGGCTCCGAAGGGTTCGAACGCGCTTCAGGACCTGGCGACGGCGTCATCCCGGAAACCGAAGGCTTGTCCGGGATCCAGGGCCGCAAATGTCGACGTTCCGAGACGCGCCCAGGATCCTTTCGCTCGGCGCGTCGCGCGCGGGTCACTCGGCGCTCCAGCCGATCTTCGCGCGCAGGAACCTCAGCCCGAGCGCCGCGAACGCCGCCCGCTCCTTGTTGTCCTTGCCGTAGGAATGTCCGCCCGCCGCCGGCTCGTAGTAATGCGCGTCGTAGCCGAGCGCCTGCAGCTTCGCCGCGAATTTGCGCGCATGGCCGGGATGGACGCGGTCGTCGCGGCGGGTGGTCGCGATCAGGATCGGCGGATAGGCGCGGCCGGGCTCGGCGGCGTGATAGGCGGACATTTCCTTCAGGAACGCCCAATCCTCGACCATGTCCGGATCGCCGTATTCGTCGACCCAGCTCGGGCCGGCGAGAAGCTTCGTGTACCGGCGCATGTCGACCAAGGGCACGGTGCAGAAAAGCGCGCCGAAGCGCTCCGGCCAGCGGGTCAGCATATTCGCGATCAGGAGCCCGCCATTCGAGCCGCCCTCGGCGGCGATCCGGCCCGGGACGGTGACGCCGCGCGCGACGAGATCTGCGGCGACGGCGGCGAAATCGTCATGGCTCACGCGCTTGCCGGCGCGGCGGCCGGCCTCGTGCCAGTTCGGGCCGAATTCGCCGCCGCCGCGGATATGACCGATGACGCTGACGCCGCCGCGCTCGAGCCAGAGCTTGCCGATCGCGCCGTCATAGCGCGGCAAGAGCGGGAACTCGAAGCCGCCATAGGCGGTGAGATAGACCGGCGCGTCGCCGGACGCGCCTTCGGGCCCGGTCACCGTGTAGGGAACGGCGACGCCGTCCGCCGCGATCGCCTCATGCCGCGTGGTCGCGAGACCGTCGGCGCGGAACACGCTCGGCGCGCGCTTCAGGATCTCGGGCGTCGCCAGCGCGACGCGATCGCCGCCCTCCTCGCGCTCGGCGATCGCGTTCGGCCCGATCAAGAGCAGCGTCGGCGGCGTCGCCGGATCCTGATATTGCGCCATCAGCGCGCCGTCGCTCGTCGCCGCCTCCTCGTCGAGCCGCCCGATTTCGGCGACGCCGGCGTCGGGCACGCCGTCGAGCCGCGCGCGGCGCCAGCCGGCCGCATCCGGCGTCCAGATCTCGAAGACCGGCTTCAGCTCGTCGAGGATCGAGACGACCAGCTTGCCGCGGACCCAGAAGCACCTGTCGAGAACGCGCCGCGGTTCGGGCTCGAACAACGGCGTATAGCTCGGCGCGCCATCGAGCAGCGCCCGGCGCGAACAGGCGAGCAGCGCGCCGGCGGCGTAGGTCCGGCCGTCGATCGTCCAATCCGTGCGCCGCGTGGCGGCGACCCAGTCGCCGTAGATCGAGGGCGACGCGTCGGTCGGCAGGTCGAGGCGGCCGGTCGGACCGCTCCGGTCGCCGACATGATGCGCCGCCTCGAAGAAGCTGATCTGGTTCGAGAACATGAGCGTCTCGCCGGGCTGCGTGCGGTCGAGCCCGGCGAAGACCGCCATGCTCGCCTCGTCCGACTCGAAGAGCACCGGCGCCGCCTCGACCGCCTCGCCGCGCCGCCAAAGCCGCGCCGTGCGCGGATAGCCCGATTTCGTCGCCATGCCCTCGCCGAAGGACGACGAGAGCAAGAGCGTGTCCTCATCGAGCCACTCGGCGCCGCCCTTCGCCTCCGGCAGCTCGAAGCCGCCGGCGACGAAGTCCTTGGTCGCGATGTCGTATTCGCGCGTCACCGCCGCGTCGCCGCCGCCGCGCGAGAGCGAGATCAGAACGCGCGACTGGCCGGGCGCCGTGCTCGGGCCGGCCCAGATCCAATCCTCGCCCTCCGTCTCGGCGAGCGCGTCGAGATCGAGCAGGATCTCCCATTCGGGCGCCGCCGTCCGGAAGCTCTCGAGCGTCGTCCGCCGCCAGACCCCGCGCGGATGGTCGGCGTCCTTCCAATAGTTGAAGAGCAGCCCGTCGCGCCGGCGCGGATAGGGAATGCGGTCCGGCCGATCGAGGATCGCCAGCAGCGCGTCGCGATCGGCGGCGAAGGCGGCGTCGCCGAAGGCGCTCATCGTCGCGGCGCTCCGGGCCTCGACCCAGGCGAGCGCCTCGGCGCCGTCGACCTCCTCGAGCCAGAGGCGCGGATCGTTGTCCGGATCGTCGCGGGTCGGAAGTCTCTCGTCTGTCATCGCTCGGCTCGCCGCTGCGGAAGGGATCGCGGCTTGAGCACGTCAATCGAGCGATTTTGGGGCGGCGCCGGCCTCGGGACGCGAGCGCCGCGCTCAGATGAAGCAGGCGACGCCGAAGCAGACGCCGAACGCGGCCTTGACCGCCGCCCAGACGAAGAGGTCGAGAAGGACGAAGAGAACGAGGATCGGCGCGCCGACGGACAGCGCCAGGAGCGCGCGGTCGGTCACGCCGCTGCGCAGCTCCGACATTGGTCGCCCGAGGACAGTTTTCGCCTTGCGCTGCTTGAACATCGGCTCAGCTCTTCGCCTCGATTGCCGCGCCGGCCTCCACCGGCCGCGGTTGCATCCGTGATCTTCGCTCGCGTCCGTAGATGTCGGCAAAGTCCTAACAGAGGATTACTCGTGGCGGAGAGAAGGCGACGGCGACCATGTCGGGCGCAACCATGGAGGAGCCGTGGCGCGGTTTCGCAACAGCGGCGGTCGGCTTCGAGCCGTCAGCCGCCAGCGGTCAAAGGACGCAGTCGACGTCGCGGTCCGGCGGCTGTCGCGGCGGCTTCGATGAAGTCGGGAAAATCTCGGTTCGTCCGGTGGCGCGCTCCGCGATGCGCTAGGGAGGGGATCGCATCGCGGAGGCCGCCGGTATTCGACGCGCTCCTCTTGGGGGAAGGGGGAGGGGAGAGGAGGAGCCCGTCGAATTCTTGAAACCGTCTGCATGTCGACGCTTCGCCCGAGTTGGTCTTGCCAATTCGTGATGGCTGCGGCGTCGTCGTGAGACCTGATTAACCGTCATTCGTTAACGAGCTCCTAACGCCGCTCGGAAATCGCGGGTCGTCGCATTTTTTTTCGCGAATTTTTTCGGCGCGGGCGTCGCCCTCGGCGTCCGATCGCCGCCTGCGGCCAGGCGCTCGGCCGGCGGCGCGGGTTCCGGCGCGCCGCAGCGCCCTAATCCGCGCCATCGCCGCTTGCTGGGCCGCTCACGCGGATCGCTGCGCGTCGGCGCCGCGGAGCGCGCCGCCGCATGACGCTTGCGCCGGGACGCGGGTGCGATATTTATTCAATGTCAGGGGCGACGCTGGTACATTTCGTCGCGCCTTGGATTCGGAAGCCCATGTCGGGCGCCGTTAGGGAGAGAACAATAGCTCGTAGACCGCATCACGCGCCGCCGACCCGAGACACGGGCCCGCGCGTCAACCGAATGATCCGCGTGCCGGAAATCCGGCTCATCGACCATGAAGGCGAGAACCGCGGCGTCATGGACCCGCGCGACGCCTATGACATGGCGCTGGAGGTCGGGCTCGACCTTGTCGAGATCTCGCCAAACGCCAATCCGCCGGTCTGTAAGATCATGGATTTCGGCAAGTTCAAATACGAACAGCAGAAAAAGGCGGCGGAGGCCAAAAAGAATCAGCGGGTTATCGAGGTCAAAGAGGTCAAATTCAGACCGAATATCGATGACCACGATTACGACGTGAAGCTGCGCAACATGCGCCGCTTTCTCGAGGAAGGCGACAAGGTCAAGGTGACACTGCGCTTCCGCGGCCGCGAGATGGCGCACCAGAATCTGGGGCGCGACCTTCTGCAGCGCGTCAAGGCGGACACCGAGGACATCGGCAAGATCGAGTCGATGCCGAAGGTCGAGGGCCGCCAGATGATCATGGTCGTCGGCCCTTTGAAGAACTGATCTTCGCCCGTCGAGCCGCGTGATCGGCTTGACAGGCTCGCCGACGGATCGGGCGCTCGCCTCAGGCGGTGCGGAGCGCCCGAGCGTCCGCGCGCCGGGGCGGAAGATCCGGGAAAGGTCGGCCATGCGGATGAGCAAGCGCGCGATCCTGATCGGCGCGCTCTTCATTGTCGGCGTGATGGTCGTGTCGCTCTATGTCGGTTATGCGGGCTTCGCGGACAGGTTTCTCGGGATCTGCGTCGAGGACGAGGGGATGGCGGTCGAGGCGGAGAGCGCCGGGCGGACGCAGCAAGAGTATTGCGGCTGCTTCGCGGGCGAGGCTGCGAGCCGCATCTCCTTCATCGATCATGTCTTCGGGCTCGGGCCGGAGGAGAACCGAGAGATCGGCAACGCCTCGGCCCGCGCCTGCGGCGCGCCGATCTGAGCCGTGAGGCTCGGCGGTCTTGCGCCGTGGAGGGGATCCGGTTCTTCTCGTCTCGAACGGCTTCGGCGGCCCGCCGAGGCGCGGCGGAGACGATTTCGCGATGGGCGACGATTTCGAGACCGGGCGGCGATGGCACGATATGGGCGGCGATCTCGAGCGGCTGCGCGCGTTGCGCGGCGACGAGGCCGTCCTCCTCGACGATCATGACCATGCGCTCTGGGAGAAGCGGATCGACGCGCTTCTGGTGCTGTTGACGAGCAAGGGCGTCTTCAGCGTCGATGGGCTGAGGCGCGCCTTGGAGGACATGGGCGAGGAGGCGTTCGAGACGCTCGGCTACTACGAGCGCTGGACGCAGGCGGTGGCGCAGAACCTCGTCGACGCCGGCGTGCTCAGCATCGAGGAGCTCCGAGAGCGGACCGAGGCCGTGCGCGCCCGCGGCGCGAGCTACGGGCGGGCGGCCGCGCCGGCCGATGCGTCCGGCGAGCGATCCGATGGCTGAGGCGCCGCCGAGCTTCCATCCGCCCTATTGGGACGCGTCGGCGCCGGCGCCGCGCTTCGCCATGGGCAAGCGCGTGCGCGTCAAATCGGGCGCGCCGATCGGCCATGTGCGCACGCCCTGGTACGTTCGCGGCCGCTCCGGCGTCGTCGAGCGCGTTCTCGGCCATTTCCATGATCCGCAAGAGCTCGCCTATGGCCGCTCGGACGGGCCGAAACTGCCGCTCTACCGCGTCCGCTTCGCGCTCGGCGAGGTCTGGCCGGGCGAGGCGGGCGCCGGCTTCGGCGAAAGCGACACGATCGACGTCGAGATCTACGAGAGCTGGCTCGAGCCTTTCTTCGACTATTCCGGCGACGTCTCCGCCGAGGCCGCGCGCGTCGCGGCGCTGATCGACCAAGCAAAGGCGTAAGCGATGCCGCACGACCATCCCGAGCCGAGCCCGTCCGGCCATCCGTTTCGCGCCGATCTCGACCGGCCCTTGACGCGCCACCAGGCGATGGAGATCGCGCTCCGCGAGCTTCTCGTCGAGAAGGGCGTTCTGACGCCTGAGGAGATCGCCGCGCAGATCGAGCGGATGGACGGGCGCTCGCCGGCGAACGGCGCCGCGGTCGTCGCCCGCGCCTGGAGCGATCCGGCCTTCAAGACGCGGCTCCTCGCCGACGGCTCGGCCGCCTGCCGCGAGCTGGGCTTCGAGGTCGAGGCGATGAAGCTCGTCGTCGTCGAGAACACCGACGAGGTCCACAACCTCGTCGTCTGCACGCTCTGCTCCTGCTATCCGCGCAACCTGATCGGCCCGCCGCCCGACTGGTACAAGGAGCGCGCCTACCGCACGCGCGCCGTCCGCGCGCCGCGGCCGCTTCTGAAGGAGTTCGGACTAGATCTGCCGCCCGAGACGCGCCTGCAAGTCCATGACAGCACCGCGGACATGCGGTACATCGTCTTGCCGCGCCGGCCGGAGGGAACCGAGAACTGGTCCGAGGCCGAGCTCGCGGCGTTGGTGACGCGCGACGCTCTGATCGGCGTCGGCGCAGCCCGCGCGCCGGAGGACGTCAAGCCGTCCTGACGCGCGGCATCCGGGACAGGGCGCCTCTGATGACGACGAATTTGGCGGACGCGCGCGGCTCCGCGCTGACCGGCGTCGCGTTCATGCTGCTCGCGACCTTCTTCTTTCCGAGCATGGACACCGTCGCCAAGCTCCTGATGGAGCGCGGCTACTCCTCGACGCAGGTCACCTGGGCGCGCTACGCGGCGCAATGCGCCATCGTCGCGCTCGTCTTCGCGCCGCGGATCCGCAGCGTCGCGCGGACGAAGCGGCTCGGGCTGCAGATCCTGCGCTCGAGCTTCCTCTTCGGCGCGACCTTCTTCTTCTTCACCGCGCTCTCCGAGCTCGATCTCGCCGACACGGTCGCGGTGATGTTCGCGGCGCCGTTGATGGTCACCGCCCTCGCCGCGCCGGTGCTCGGCGAGAAGGTCGGCGTCTGGCGCTGGAGCGCGGTCGTCGTCGGCTTCGCCGGCATGCTTCTGATCGTGCAGCCGGGCGGCGCCGATTTCAGCCTCTATTCGCTCTCGGCCGTGGCCGCGGCGAGCTTCTACGCGCTCTATCAGCTCTCGACGCGCTGGCTCTCGGGCTCGGAGACGGCGGAGACGACGCTCTTTTATTCGGCGCTTTTCGGCGGCGTCGTGCTCTCGATCGCGGCGCCCTTCTCCTGGACGCCGCCCGATCTCTCCTCGATCGGGCTGATGGCCGCCTGCGGCGCGCTCGGGACGCTCGGCCAGTTCATGCTGATCCTCGCCTTCCGCGCGGCGCCGGCCTCGACGCTCACGCCCTTCACCTATATGAGCCTCATCTGGGCGACGCTCTATCAGTACGTTCTCTTCGAGAAGCTTCCCGAGGACGAGACCTTCCTCGGCGCCGCGATCGTGGTCGCGGCCGGCCTCGTCATCATCTGGCGCGAGCGCGTGCGCGGCGTCAGGGCGGCGCGCTGAAGGCCGCCCGCCGCCCTTCGAGATCAGCGCGGCGATCCGCATCCCGGCGTCGGAGGCGGCGCCGGCCGGTCCCGAGAGCGACATCCGCGTCGCGGACAGGCGCGACAGGCTCGGGCGACGGCGCTCTAGTCGGGGCGATTGAGTCGATCAAGGCAGGTCGTCATGGCTGGCGTCGCCGAACCAGCGTCGAAAATCTCCTCACGCGCCGTCGAGGGCGTCCTCTGCATGACGGTCGGCATGCTCTTCTTCGTCCTGCAGGACGTCCTGATGAAGGCGCTTGTCGGCGACGTCGCGGTCTGGACGTTGATCACGGCGCGCGGCGTGCTCGCGATCCTGGCGCTGGCGCCGCTCCTCGTCTATCTCGGCCGGCCGCATCGGCTGCTGACGCCGCTCTGGCCGCTCCATCTCTTGCGCTCGGCGCTCTTCGCGATCGGCTTCACGCTCTTCTTCGCGGCGTTTCCGTTCATGAACCTCGCCGCGATTTCGACCATCTTCTTCTCGGCCCCGTTGATGACCGCGCTCATGGCGACGCTCTTTCTCGGCGAGAAGATCGGCCTCCACCGCATCTCCGCGCTCGTGATCGGCTTCGTCGGCGTTCTGATCGCGATGAACCCGGCCGGCGACGCCTTCAGCTGGATCTCGGCGCTGCCGCTCGTCACCGCGATCACTTACGCCGGCGCCCAGGTCGTCGCCCGGCGGATCGGCGATCGCGAGACGTCGCTGACGCTCGGGCTCTACACGCTCGGGCCGGTGATCGTGCTGATGCCGCTTCTCGCCTACGCGGCGACGTCGGCGATCGAGATCGGCCCGGAGTTCCGGCATCTGCGCTGGGATTGGAGCGTGCCGGCGGATCTCGTCTGGCTCGTGCTCGTCGTCGCCAGCATCGGGCTGGTCGGCTACATCCTCATCTCGCGCGCCTACCAAATCGCCGATGCGAGCCTGATCGCGCCCTTCGACTACACCTATCTGCCTTTCGCCGCGATCCTCGGCTACGCGGTTTGGGACGAGACGCCGGCCTGGAACACGCTCGCGGGCATGGCGCTGATCATCGGCTCCGGCCTCTATATCGGTTATCGCGAGCTTCGCCAGGCGCGGCGCGTCGTCGAGCCCGCGCCGACGGCCGAGATCGCCTTCGCGCCGAGCGCGCCGATCGGCGCCATCGCGCTCGCGTCGGACGCCCAGTCCTCGGAGGCCGCCGAAGAGACGTCCGTCTGACGCGCTCTGCTCGCCGTCGCCGCGCCCGGCATGTATGCTGACCGATAGGAGCGCCGCTTCGGGCCGCTTCGCATCGCAAGGGAGGCGGCCATGTTTCGTTGGGGCGTTTTGTCGACGGCGCCGATCGCGCGGGAGCAGTTCATTCCCGGCGTCGCGCAGTCCGAGAACGGCGTCGTCGCCGCGATCGCGAGCCTGACGCCGGGGCGCGCGCAGGAGGTCGCCGAGCGCTTCGCCATTCCGAACGCGTTCGAGAGCTACGAGGCGCTCCTCGCGTCGCCGGACGTCGACGGCGTCTACATTCCGACGCCGACCGCGCATCACGTCGCCGATGCGCTGAAAGCGATCGAGGCGGGCAAGCACGTCCTTTGCGAAAAGCCGATCGCGATGAAGGCCGAGGACGTCGACCGGATCATCGCGGCGCGCGACGCCTCGGGACTCGTCGTCTCCGAGGCCTTCATGGTGACCTACCATCCGCAATGGCGGCGCGTGCGCCAGCTCATCGCCGAGGGCGCGATCGGCCGGCTGAGGCATGTCCAGGGCGCGTTCAGCTACCACAACCTCAATCCCGAGAGCTCGCGCAACCGGACGGATCTCGGCGGCGGCGCGCTGCCCGACATCGGCGTCTATCCGGTGGTGACGACGCGCTTCGCGACCGGGCTCGAGCCGATGCGCGTCGCGGCCCGGGTCGAGCGCGATCCGACCTTCGGCACCGACGTCTATTCCTGGACCACGGCCGAGTTTCCGGGCTTTCACCTGACCTTCTATTGCTCGACGCAGATGGCGCTCCGCCAGAGGATGACGTTCCATGGCGACGCGGGCTTCATCGAGGTCGCCGCGCCCTTCAACGCCGGCCTCTACGGCGCGGATCTCGTGCATGTGCACAACGCCGATCACCGGCGCGAGGAGACGCTCTCCTTCACCGGCGTCCATCAATATCGGCTGGAGGCGGAAGAATTCGTCCGCGCCGTCCGCGGCGAGCCGGCGGAAATCTTCACGCTGGAGAGCTCGAAGGCGAATCAGCGCGTGATCGACGCCATCTTCCGCGCCGGCGAGACCGGCGGCTGGGCCGAGATGTGAGCGGAGGATCGACCCGGAGCCGTCGGCTTTCCGTCATCCCGGCCAAGCGCGCGGAGCCGGGATCCAGGGCCGCCAAGCGCGGCGCTCGCGGCTCTGGATCTGCGTTCTCGCGGCTCCTGCGGAGCCGCTGACATGCGAGGGGATCGGCCCTCGGCCGGCCGCGATGACGGCGCCGCTGAGGCCCCTCGCCCGACCCGATCCTGCGGTTAACCTTCCCGCGCGGCCTCGATCGCCGGCAGGATGACGCGCTCCATGTCGTCGCCCTGGATCGCGCCGGTGTGCTTGTAGACGATCTCGCCTTCGGGCGTGAGGATGAAGGTCTCCGGAAAGCCGCGCACGCCCCACTCCACCGTCGAGACGCGCTCGGCGTCGAAGCCGGCCACCGCGAACGGGTCGCCGAGCTGCGCGAGGAACGCGCGCGACTTGTCCGGGTCGTTCTCGACGGCGACGCCGTAGACCGTCACGCCCTCCATCCGCGAGAGCGCCATCAGCGCCGGATGCTCGATCACGCAGGGCGGGCATTCGGAGAACCAGAAATTGACCACCACGACGTCGCCGGTCGCGGCCAGCGTCTCGCTGGTGAGACGGCCGTCGTCGAAGAGCGTGGCCACGTCGAGCGCCGGCGCGGCGCGGCGCTCGAACTCGACATCGGCGGCCGTCCGGTTGTCGAGGAGCCGCAGCGCGAGAAAGGCGCCGAGCCCGGCGAAGATCGCGAAGGGCAGGGCGAAAAGGACGAGCCGTCCGATCGACATTCGCCGCGGCCGAGCCTCCCCGGCGTTCTCGTCCGGCCGGCGCTGCGTCGCCGCTTCATCGCTCATCCCGCCTCTCCTTTCTCTTCCGCATCCGCCGCGCGGAGCCGTCGCCGTCGCGCCTCGGCGCGCTCGAGCTGGCGGCGCGTCTCGGCGTTGCGGCGGACGATCCGCCAAGCGATCGCGCCGAGCGCGAGCGCCGCGACGCCGTATGCCGGCCAGACATAGGCGGCCCAGCCGCCCATCTCGTAGAACTCGGTCGAGAAGAGCTTGTCCATCGCTCAGCCCTCGGCCAGTTGCAGCGCGCGCAGGCGCCGGGCGCGGATTTCGGTGCGGACGCCGATCACGAGCAGCGTCAGGAAGACGAGATAATTGGCGACGAAAAGCACCATCAGCGGCGCGAAGATCGCGTCGGCGACGAGGCTCCGCCCGTCGAAGGCCCCGAGGCTCGTGCCTTGATGCAAGGTCGCCCAGAAGAGCGAGGCGTAGCGCGCGAGCACGGCGAAAACCGAGCCGAAGAGGCAGAGAATGGCGGCGAGCTCCGCGGCGCGCGTCGGCTCCTCGATCGCGTTCCAGAGCGCGATGTAGCCGAGATAGAAGAAGAAGAGGATGAGCGCCGACATCAGCCGCGCGTCGCGCCAGTCCCACCAGCCGCCCCAGGTCGGCGCGCCCCAGAACGCGCCGGAGACGAGCGCGACCAGCGTGAAGGCGGCGCCGATCGGCGCGGCGGCCTTGGCGACGAGATGCGAGACCGGATGGCCGCGGATGAGGCCGATGAGGCTGGCGACGACCATGACGGCGTAGATGTTGACCGCCATCATCGCCGCCGGCACGTGGACGAAGAAGATCCTGAGCCGCTCGCCCTGCTCGTGCTCGGGCATGGGCTGCAAGAGCGCCCAGAGAACGCCGACGACCAGCGCGCCGATCGCCGCCGGCGCCGCCCAGGGCAGCACGCGACCGCTCAGCCGCATGAAGTTATGCGGGTTCGCAAACCGCCAGAAGGATCGGGCCGGCTGAGCGCCGGCGGTCTCGTTTTCCGCCATGACGCCTCTCAGCTAATCGGCTTCGCGGACGGCGGCAAGCGCGCGTCGCCGCGGCGGTTCGGCGCGTTCGCGCGCGAGCTTCTTCGGCGCCGCGCCGCGCCGCTCAGTCGAGGCGCGTCGCGCGCAGCGTCACGCCCGGATCCGGGCGCATCGTCAGATGCATCACCGGCGTCGGCGGCGGCCCGGCCGGCGCGAAGCGAAAACGCGAGAGCAAGGTCGAGAGGATGATCTCCGCCTGCATCGTCGCGAAGTTCGCGCCGACGCAGATGCGCGGCCCCGCCCCGAACGGAAGATAGACGTATTTGTCGCGCTCCTCGCTCTCCTGCGCCTGAAACCGCTCCGGATCGAACGCGCCCGGATTGCGCCAGTACATCTCATGGCGATGGAGCGCGTAGATGTTGAGGAACACCGTCTCCTGCGCCCGAATCTCGCGATCGTAGAGTCGATCTTGCTCGAGCACGTTGCGCGCCAGCAGGCCGACCGGCGGATAGAGCCGCATCGCCTCTTCGATCACGCTGCGCATATAGGGCATTCTCGCGACGTCCTCGGCGCCGGCCGCGCGTCCGCTCAAGACGCTCTGCGCCTCGTCCCGAGCGCGCTCCTGCGCGGCCGCGTCATGCGCGAGCAGAAACAGCGACCAGGCGAGCGCCAGCGCCGTCGTCTCGTGACCGGCGACGATGAAGAACTGCATGTTGTGGAGCAGATCTTCCGCGTTCATTCGGCGGCCGGTGTCGGGATCCTCGGCCCGCATCATATGGTCGAGCAGGTCGTCGACGCCGCTCGCATGGCGCGCGCGCCGCGCCTCGATCGCCCGAGCGACCATGCGGTGCATGGTGCGCACCGCGCCGCGTCCGAGGATCTCGCCGGGCCGCGGGATCCAGTTCGGGACGGCGAGGAAATCGAGCAGGGAGGCGCGCCCGACCGTCAGGAAATACCGGTTGATCGCCGCGCCATAGGCGTCGGCGTCGAAATGCTCGCGCCCGGAGAGGGCGACGTCGCAGATCACGTCGAACGTGGCCGAAAGCATCTCGCGCACCAGCTCGACCGGGCCGGGCGCGTCGGCGATCCGCGCGCAGGCGCGCTCGGCGGTCTCGGACATCATCGGCGCGAGCGCGGCGACGTTGCGCGAGGCGAAGACCGGCGAGATCGCCCGGCGCTGCCAGCGCCAATGCGCGCCTTCGGACGTGAACAGGCTCGAGCCGACCGCCGAGCGCAGCATGCGGATCATCACTTCGGATTTCGGGTAGTTGTCCGCATTCGTCAGAAAGACGCGCCGCATGCCCTCCGGGCCTTGGACCATGTGCCATCGCGCAGGGCCCGTCGTTCCGGAGACGATCGGTTGCGTGAAGCAGATCCCGGGGATCACGCTGAGGACGTTGCGGCGCACCGCGCGGGCGCTGGCGAGGACGCCGAGCGGCCGTTGCGGCGGGTCGATCGCCGGCGGGACGAAGGAAGCGGACGCGGCCGTCATTTTGTTCTCCTCCTCGAGCCGACGCTCGCGACCCTTCTCGTTGGATTTAGAGTCTGCGGCGCTGACGGAAACCCCCTCGTTTCGGTTCGCGGATCGAAGACGACGGGGCGATCGTCTATTGGTGAAGAGGAGCGTCGCGAGGAGGCGTCGCCTCGAAGAGGTCTGACATGAACGAACCCACGATCGAGTTTTCAACGCGGATCCTGCGCAAGCAGCCCGACCTGCCGCGCTACGTCGTCGTCGGGCCGGAGCATGTGCGCGGCCGCGAGAAATCGTTTGCGGCCATGGTCAGCCTGAACGGCTCGGCGCCGTTCGAGCGCAACATACGCCCCTGGGGCAAAGGCTCGGACGTCTTCTTTTTCAACCTCACCGAGCCGCAATGCAAACGAGCGGGGCTCGACACCGGCGACGCGTGCGTCGTGACGATGTCGCCGATCGCGGAAGGCGCCTGACCGGAACGCGCCGCGACGCGAGGCGAGGCGCCCCTTGCGGTTCGCGGTGAGATCGCGACATCGCAGCGGCGCTTCGATCCGATGGCGGGCCTCGGCGCGTCCGCCCGCGCCGATGAGAGAATGAGCGATGACCCGATGAACGAGAAGAAAGCCGAAATCATCGAGCGGGCGAACGCCGTGCAGCACTGGCTCGACGTCTTACGCCTCAATCTCCGTTTCGAAGCCGGCTGCTTGCCGCCGATGAAGGCGCATGCGGTCGCCGGCCTCGACGATCTGATCGAAAACGCCGAAGACGAGCTCGAGGTTCTCGTGAGAATCGCCGAGAGCTTGCCGAACGCGTGATTTCGGCGCGTCTCGGCGCCGTCTCAGCCCATGTTGATCCGAAGCGCCGCCGCCGCCGCGAAGGGCGCGATCGCCATCGAGCCCAAGGAGATGGCGGCGAGGATCAGGAGCGCTTCGACCGGATCGACCTCGAGGCCGGCCGCGCGGGCGGAGATCGCGCCGAGGATCAGCACCGGCGCGTAAAGCGGCGCGACGAGCACCGAGAGCAGGAGCCCGCCGCGGCGGACGCCGACCGTGATCGCCGCGCCGACCGCGCCGACCAGCGACAGCGTCGGCGCGCCGAGCGCGAGAGAGAGCGCGAGCGTCGTCGCCGCCTCCTCCGGAACGCGAAACATCTGCGCGAGGAGGGGCGCGACCAAGGTCGCCGGCAGGCCGGTCGTCGCCCAATGCGCCGCCGCCTTCGAGAGCACAGCGGCCTCCAAGGGCGTCGGCCCGAGCGCGATCTGCTCGAGGGAGCCGTCCTCGAAATCCGACTGGAAGAGCCGGTCGAGCGAGAGCAGCGCCGCCAGCGCCGTCGCGACCCAGATCGCGCCCGGGCCGACGGTCGCGAGAATCGTCGGCTCGGGCTCGACGCCGAAGGCCATCACCGACGCCGCGATCAGGAAGAAGCTGAAGCTGAGGCCGGCGCCGCCGCCGATCCGGACGGCGAGCTTGAGGTCGCGCAGGAAGAGCCGCCTCATGACGCCGCCTCGTCGTCGAAGCCCTCGAGAAACGGATCCGCGATCGCGGTCGCCTGCGCCTTGAACGCGCTCATGTCGAGAAGGAGCGCCTCGCGCGTCGGCGCCGGCCCGTGAAGCGCGAGCAGCGCGACGCCGCCCGAGGCCGCGTGCGCCTCCAGCATCTCGCCGAGAATGCCGGCGCCCGCCGCGTCGAGCGACGCCGTCGGCTCGTCGAGAAGCCAGATCGGGCGGCCCGTGAGGAGGAGCCGGGCGAGCCCGACCCGCCGGCGCTGCCCTGCGGAGAGGCGTCCCGCCGGCTCGTCGGCGATCTCCCTGATCGCGAGCCGCTCGAGCGCTTCGTCGACGCGCGCGGCGAGATCGAAGCTCGGCGGATCGTAGAAGCCGCCCCAGAAGCCGAGCGTCTCGCGCGGCGTGAGCGCCGGCTTCACCGCGTCGGCGTGGCCGGCGTAGGCGATGCGCTCCTGGAAGAGGTCGAGATCGACGGCGGAGGAGACGTCGCCGGCCCAGGCCTCGCCGGCGGCGGCGCGCGTGAGCCCGGCGAGCGTGCGCAGGAGCGTGGTCTTGCCCGAGCCGTTCGGGCCGCGCAGCGTCGCGATCTGACCGGGCTCGACCGTGAAGCTCGCGGCCGCGAAGATCCGTCGCCCGCCGCGCATCGCCGCCAGATCCACCGCTCTCAAGCGCATCGCCCTCGTCTTTCCGCGCAATTCTTCCGACCGAGGGCGTTTAGCGCCGCGCGCGCTCGAGCTGCAAATCCTTTAGCTTTGCGCCGGCTTGAAGAGCGTTCTTCCGATGAACACCGCGGCGACGGCGCCGGCGCATTGGGCGAGGATGAAGGCCGGCATATGCGTCGGCTCGATGCCGGAGAAGGTGTTGGTGAAGGACCGCGCGATCGTCACCGCCGGATTGGCGAAGCTCGTCGACGCCGTGAACCAATAGGCGGCGGTGATGTAGAGGCCGACGACCAGCGGCACCGACCTCGGCGCGTAGGCGACGCCGCCGAGGATGGCGAAGACCAGGCCGAAGGTCGCGACGCTCTCGGAGAACCACTGCGCCGGGCCTTGCCGCTCGGTCACCGATAGTTGGAAGAGCTCTTCTTCGAACATCAGATGCGCGGCCCAGACGCCGAGGACGCCGCCGATGACCTGCGCCAAGACATAGAGGATCGCGATACGGCCGCCGATCTCGCCGCGCAGCCGGAACGCCAAGGTGACGGCCGGGTTGAAATGCGCGCCGGAGACCGGGCCGAGGATGGTGATCAGCACATAGAGGATCGCGCCGGTCGGGATGGTGTTGCCGAGAAGCGCGAGCGCGGTGCTGCCGGCGCCGCCGCCGGCCTCGGGCAGGATCAACCGCTCGGCCATGATGCCGGAGCCGACGACCGTCGCCAGCAGAAACGCGGTCCCGATGAGCTCAGCGAGCAGCTTGCGCGAGAGGTCTGTCTTCATGAGAGGCTTCTCGCCGGCTGAGTTCCGAGGGACGTCGGGCGCGCGCGCCGATGGGTCAACGCGCCGGTTCATTGTCGAGCTCGACGAACTCGGAAAGCCAACTGCCGCAAACTTCCGGCCGTCCGGCGCAGCAATCGCGCAGGAGAAACGCGATCAGCTCGCGCGCGCCCTCGAGATCGGCGAAATAGCGCACGATCTTGCCTTGCCGCTCGGAACGCACCAGCCCGGCCTCGGCCAGACGGCTGAGATTGACCGACATCGTGCTCGGCTGCAGGCCGAGCGCCGTCGCCAACGCGCCCGACGGCGCCCCCTTGGCGCCCGCGGCGACAAGAAAACGGAACGCATCGAGCCTCTTCGGATGCGCCAGCGCAGCCAACGCCGCTATCGCCCGCTCTGATTCCATATTTCACGGATAAATGAAGCCTCTGCGGCCCGCAATCACGCGCCGCGGCGTCGGAGTGAATTTGTCGTCGCAGTGCGCGCCCCGCCCCTGACGCGCCCGCATATTGCGCTCCGAAGGCGCTTGGGCCATACGGGCCGGGATTGCGAGGCGCGCCCGCGCTCGAGGCGCGCAAAGCGGCGGCGGCGGCGGCGGCCGTCCCAGGACCTGACGCCTCGCGGCGCGCTATTCGGAGGAGCCCCATGACGATCAAAGTCGGCACGGACAGCGGCAAGTACCGCCGCGAGCTGAGCGCAGGCGGCGCGACATACGCCTATTACGATCTCGCCGCCGCGGGCGACTTCGATCGGCTGCCGAAATCGCTGAAGGTGGTGCTGGAGAACCTGCTCCGCAGCTTCGACGGGTCGACCGTGACCGACGCCGACATCGCCGCTTTCGGCGACTGGCTCTCGGGCGGCGGCAAGACGGACCGCGAGATCGCCTATCGGCCGGCGCGCGTGCTCCTGCAGGACTTCACCGGCGTCCCGGCGGTCGTCGACCTCGCGGCGATGCGCGACGCGATGATCGCGCTCGGCGGCGACCCGAACAAGATCAACCCGCTCTCGCCGGTCGATCTCGTCATCGACCACTCGGTGATGGTCGACGCGTTCGGCAATCCGCGCGCGTTCCAGATGAACGTGCAGCGCGAATACGAGCGCAACGGCGAGCGCTACACCTTCCTGAAATGGGGCCAGGGCGCGTTCGAGAACTTCCGCGTCGTGCCGCCGGGCACCG
>CAZPTD010000036.1:0-1079 GCA_964588915.1 uncultured Neomegalonema sp.
CGGCGTTCGGGGTGAGCTACGAGCTCTTCGGCCGGCTCAACAAGGAGGAGCGGTCGTTCGAGGAGAGCCCGGTCTCGGCCGAGCGGCTCGGCGCGATCGTCGACCTCATCTCCTCGGACGAGATCTCCGGCAAGATCGGCAAGGACCTCTTCGAGATCGTCTGGTCCGAGGGCGGCGACCCGAAGGAGATCGTCGAGAAGCGGGGCATGAAGCAGGTCACGGATCTCGGCGCGATCGAGGCGGCGGTCGACGCGGTGATCGCCGCCAATCCGGAGCAGGTCGAGAAGGCGAAGGCGAAGCCGAACTTGGCGGGCTGGTTCGTCGGCCAGGTGATGAAGGCGACCGGCGGCAAGGCCAATCCGCAGGCGGTGCAGAAGCTGGTGCGCGAGAAGCTCGGGCTGGAGTGACGCCACACGCGCGGGCGCAGCGAAGGAGCCGCCGTCATGACCGTGATCACACCCGACAAGAGAGTCGTCGAGGAAGGTTCGACCACTCCTTGCGGCCCGTGTCGGCTCGAATGGATCAGCACGCCCGGCGGGCTGACGCAGTTCGGCGCGTTCATCGAGACCCTGCCGCCCGGCTCGCGTTCGTCGATCAAGCATTGGCACGAGAACGAGGACGAGATGGTCTATGTTCTCGAGGGCGAGATCACGCTCCATGAGGGCGACGCGGCCACGCTGATGCGTCCCGGCGACGCCGCGACCTTCCGCGCCGGCGATCCCGTCGGCCACCGCCTCGAGAACCAGGGCGACGCGCCTGTCCGCTATCTCGTCGTCGGAACCCGCGCCGAGATCGACACGATCACCTACCCGGACGACGACCGCGTCCTCCGTCGCGACGACTCGAAGAACGAGGCGATCTGGACCGACGCCGCCGGCGCGCCGGCGAGCAATCCCTACAAGGGCTGACGGCGCCGCCCCTTCCGGCGCGTCACGCCGCTCGGCGCGCCCATCCGCTCGCATAGGCCGCGGGCGTCAGCCCCATCACCGCCCGGAAGGAGCGCGTCATATGCGGCTGATCGGCGAAGCCGACGGCCGCCGCCGCCTCGGCCAGCCGCTCCCCGCGGCGCAGGGGCGCCC
>CAZPTD010000036.1:1089-3296 GCA_964588915.1 uncultured Neomegalonema sp.
GCCCTCCCCTCCCGCCCCCGGGGGCGCTGTTCGCCCGCGACCGCCCGCACCCGCGCCTGCCGGACATATTGCTGCGGCGTCAGCCCGAGCGCGTCGCGGAAGCAGCGGATGAGATGGCGCGGGCCGACGCCCGCCCGAGCCGCGATGTCCTCGAGCCGAAGCGGCTCGTCGAGCGCGGCCTCGATATAGTCGACCGCTCCGGCGAAGGCTTGGCGGCAGAAGACCGGCGCCGGCCGGCTGGTCTCGGCGCAGCGGGCGCCGAGGCCCGAAAGCGCGATGAGCAGCGCCTCCTCCGCCTCCGCCTCGGGCGTCTTCCGCGACAGCGCCGCGGCGAAGACCCGGGCCAGCGCCGGATCCTCGACCACCGCCGAGCGAAAACCGGCCTGCTCGGGCAGCCCGGCCTCCTCGAGGAGCCGCGCGCCCGGATAGACGGCGACGTAGCGCAGGCGCTTGCCGCCGCCGACAACGCCGCCGGTATGCATGTCGCCCGGATTGACGACGGAGATCCCGCCGCGCCCGACAAGGTTCGCCGTCCGCCCGCGCCGGAAGGATTTTTCGCCTTCGAGGATCAGCCCGAGCATCAGCGTGTCATGGGCGTGAGGCGCGAAGACGAAGCTGTGAAAGTCCGCCTCGAACACCGCGGTTCCGCCGAAGCTCGAGAGGACGCGGAAGCGCGCGCGGTCGCCGGCCGCCGGATCGCCGAGAGTGATCATGTCGCTTTGGTTCAAGACGCCGGCCTCGCGCGCTGGGTATCGGCGGCGAGACTACGCCTCTCGTCTCGGAGCGGACAATGTTCGAATTCGCCGTCGCGCCCTTCGCGCTCTTCTCTCTGGTCGCAACCGGCACGCCCGGCCCCAACAACATGATCAACCTCTCGCAGGGCGTCCGCATCGGCTTCTGGCGCGCGCTGCCCTTCGCGATCGGGACCGGCTTCGGCGTCGCCTCGCTGCTGATCGCGGTCGCGTTCGGGCTCGGCGCGGCGTTCCAAGCGCTGCCGACGCTGCATGTCGTCATGAAGGCCGTCACCGCCCTCTTCATCCTCTATCTCGCCTGGCGGATCGCCGCCTCGGGCCCGCTCTCGGCCGAGGCCGAGGCGCCGCGTCTCGGGTTCTTGAGCGGCGTCGCTTTCCAGTGGATCAACCCGAAGACCTGGACCGTGTCGGTGTCGATGGCGACGACGTTCTTCCCGCCGGAGCCGCCCTTCGCCGCGATGCTCGTCGCCGGCGCGATCTTCTGCGTGATCTCCTGGACGACGCAGCCCTTCTGGATCGGCTTCGGCGCGGCGCTGAGGCGCTTCCTCTCCGACCCGAAGCGCGCCCGGATCTTCAACATCGCCATGGCGGCGCTGCTCCTCGTCTCGACCTTGCCGGTCCTGCTCCTCGCCGGCTGAGCCGCGGCGCGCCGCAATCGAGGTTTCTGATCGCCGCCCTCCAATCGTCATAGTCGCGGCAAGCGGCTTGCGAAGACGTCGTTCTGATCCGATTTAAGACACGCCGCGGCGCGGGCGCATCGTCTCGACAATTTTCGCAGCACAGCGCAAATTGTTGCGTCGACCGCGGCGCGCGAACGACAATATGGCGACGCAATGGTCGAGACCTCGTTGAAAACCTTCGAACAAGAAGCCTGGGGCGCCCGCGCCGCCCATTGGCTCGACGACGCCGCGCGCGCGACCGCGCTGGCCGCGCCGCCGCTCCTCGCCGCGCTCGGCGTCGGGCCGAAGGACGCGCTCCTCGACCTCTGCTGCGGGCCGGGGATCGTCGCCGGCGCCGCCTACGCCATGGGCGCCAAGACCACCGGCGTCGACTATGCGCCTGCGATGATCGCCAAGGCGCGCGAGCGGCTGCCCGAGGTCGCCTTCCGCATCGGCGACGCCGAGGCGCTCGACGTGCGCGCCAACGAGTTCGACGCCGTCGCCTGCAATTTCGCGCTCCAGCATCTCGCCCATCCCGAGCAGGCGATGCGCGAGGCCCTCCGCGCGCTCAAGCCCGGCGGCAAGCTCGCCTGGACCCATTGGCTGGCGCCCGAGAAGAACCCGATCGCCCGCGCCTGCGCCGACGCGCTCGCGCGGCACGGCGATCCGGCGCTGCGCGACGCCGCGCTCGAGGCGAACGCCTATCGTCTCGCCGATCCGGCCGCCGCGACGTCCGCCATGCGCCGCGCCGGCTACCGCTAGGTAAATGCGCGCTGGGCCGACGGCCCGAGGAAAA
>CAZPTD010000036.1:3306-22028 GCA_964588915.1 uncultured Neomegalonema sp.
GCCGCCGCTCCGCCCGCCTTGCGCCGCGCGGGCTACCGCGTTATCTATACCTTTACCCTCAACCTCTTTTTCGCCGCGCCGCGCTAGCGCGTCGCCGCCACGGCGCTGGCGATGCTCGTCCGCGCGCCGCTCGCGCTCGACCGGCAGCCGGAGGCGGCGCGCGCGGCGATCGAGGCGCATCTCGGCGAGGCGCTGACGCCGCGAGAGGGCGCGGATCGGATGATCAGGATCGCGGCGCCGGCGCTCCTCTGCGTCGGCGTCAAGCTGGAGACGGCCGTGGCGCGGGCGCCGCGTTTCGGGATCGTCAAGAAGCTGCTCAGCGCCGCGCCCAAGGTCGAGGGCGCGAAGTAGCGCGGCCCCGACGCGGCGTCCGTCGATCCGCTCTTCGCCGCGGCGCCGCCTCGCGCAACCAGATCGAGGGCTCGAAATCGCTTGGAGGCGGGCGTCCAACCGATCTAGCCTCTCCTCCGCGGCGCCGAGAGAAAGACGCCGCGCGGCGGACGCGACGGACGATGCGCAATGGACATTCACGACTTCATGGCCGCGTACAAGCGCGTTTGGGAGGCCCAGGACTCCGAAGGGTTCGCCGCGCTCTTCACCCGCGACGGACGCTACCACAACACGCCGTTCCAGGTTCAGGCACGCCGCGGGCCCTGGCCGAGTATTGGGACAGGATCAAGCTGCAGAGCGACATTTCGCTATCCTATGACGTGTTGGCCGAAACAGCCGACGGCGGCGTGGCGCACTGGAACGTGACGTATCAGGTGGCCTCCGAAGAGCTCTTCGAGATCTGGGCCGCATCCACCGGCGTCGGCATGCCGGATAGAAAGCCGGGAGATCCGTTGCCGCGCATGGAGCTCGACGGAGTCCTCGTCGCCAGGTTCGCTCCGGAAGGGCTGGCGGAGGATGTTCGTATTTGGTGGCATTCGACGCCTCGGACGGTCTGAGCCGAACCCTTCCATGGGCGGCGACGGATTGGGCGGCGCCTATCCGGCCGAGACGAATCGGAATGACCGGTCTCCGCCGACGTCGAACGCCGAAGACCGGTCACGCGTGAGGGCGCGCAGGATCGGCCGCGCGCGCAGGCCCGCGCGCGGTAGGGTCTGGCCGCTTGACGTCCGCGCCTCGGACCGGCCGAGCGCGCGGAGCGCGAGCGTCACTTCAGCGGGCCGAGCTTCTCTTCGAGCGCGCCCTTGAGATCGGCGACGCTGAACGGCTTGGCGACGAAGTGGTCGACGACGCCTTCCTCGGCCTGCTCGCGATACATCTCGCTCGTGGCGAGCAGGAACAGCACGCTTTTCAGCACCGGATGCGCCTTGACCTCCTTGGCGAGATCGACGCCGCTCATGCCCGGCATGTTGAGATCCGAGATCACGACGTCGAACTTGGCGCCCTGAAGCTCCTTCAGAGCCGCGTCGCCGCTGGCCGCGAGCGCGACGTCGACGACGCCCATGCGCTTCAGGCACTGGCGCGCGAGGCCCCGCATCGACTGCTGGTCGTCCACGACGAGGACCTTGAGTGACTTTGCAACTGGCATTCTGCTTTCCCCACTTTGAAATCGGCGCGGTTTCGCCCGCCGCATCGCCCTACGCGCGATAGGATTTTCCCGAGACGAGCTCGCACATGCGCGCCGGCAGCGCCTCGAGCGGATGCTCCTCGTTGACGGCGCCGGCCTCGCGCGCCGCCTTCGGCATGCCGTAGACGACGCAGGAGCCCTCCGCTTCGCCGAGGCAGAGCGCGCCCGCCTGGCGCATCTGCAGGAGACCGGCGGCGCCGTCGCGGCCCATGCCGGTCAGGATCAGGCCGAGCGCCCGCTTGCCGACGGACGCCGCGACGGAGCGGAAAAAGACGTCGACCGACGGGCGATGGCCGTTGACCGGCGCGCTCGACGCGAGCTTGGTGACATAGGCGCCGCCGGCCTGAGCCACCTCGACATGATGCGATCCGGGCGCGATGCGGATCGCGCCCGGCTTCAGCGTCTCGCCGTGCTGGGCCTCGGCGACGTCGTGCCCGGTCTGCGCCGCGAGGCGCGCGGCGAAACGGCCGGTGTAGTTCTCGGGCATATGCAGGACCGCGACGACGGGCGGCAGTCCTTGCGGCAGACGCTGAACGATCGAGCCGATCGCGCTGACGCCGCCGGTCGAGGCGCCGACGGCGACGAGGTTGACGCCCTTGGCGCCCGAGATCGCCCGCGGCCGCGCGGCGACCGGCCGCTGACCGCCGATCGGCCGAACGCGCGCCCGCGCCGCCGCGCGCACCTTCTGACGGACGAGATCGCCGAACTGCTTCATGCCGGCGTTGCCGGCCGGCTTCGCCGCGAAGTCGACGGCGCCGAATTCGAGCGCGGTCAAGGTCGCGTCCGCGCCTTCGCTCGTCAGCGACGAGACCATCACCACCGGCATCGGCCTCAGCCGCATGATCTTCTCGAGAAACTCGAGCCCGTTCATGCCCGGCATCTCGACATCGAGCGTCACGACGTCCGGATTGGTGCGCTTGATCAGATCCCGCGCCGCGTAAGGCTCGGCGGCGGAGCCGGCGACGGCGATGTCGCCCTCCGCCTCGAGCGCCGCGCGCAGCATCGTGCGCATGAGGACGGAGTCGTCGACGACGACGACGCTGAGCGGGCGGTTTCCTGCCGAGGCGGTCATCAGAAGAGCTCCACTTGTCCGGCGCGCGGCGCGGTCTCGACCTTCGCTTTGAGGCGCATCTCTTGATCGCGGACGGCGGCCGGCTCGAGCCGAAGCACGGAGACGCGACCGCTTGTCGGGAAATAGAAAATCCGCCGGGCGCGCGATCCGCCGAGGTCGGACGCGGCCACGGTGATGCCTTCGCGGCGGAGATAGTCGAGGACGAAGCGCGCGTTGCGATCGCCGACGGTCTCCTGGGCGGTCGTGTCGATCACGTTGCCGGCGCCGAACACCTTCGCTTCGAGCCGCGTCTTGGCGCCGCCGGCCTTCAGGATGTCGTTGATGAGGACCTCCATCGCGTTGGTGCCGTAGCGCAGCGAGTTCGAGCCGACGCCGCTGGCTTCGTCGGGCAGGAGGAAGTGATTAAGCCCGCCGACTCCGATCTCGGGATCGCGGATGCAGGCGGCGACGCAGGAGCCGAGCAAAGTCACCAGGGCGAGATCGGGCTCGCCGCTGACGAGATGATCGCCGGGCAGGACAATCGTCGCTTCGGCGCCGATCTTGTTGTCGAAGTACGTGTTGCGCAGCTTCGACGAATGAGCCGATCCCGTCACGGCAACCTCCTGTAAATCGTCTTCCCCTCGCTCCGCAGAAGCGGATGCTCGCCCAGAAGCGATTCTGAGTGGCCCAAGTACAATGTGCCGCCGGGCCGGATTATCCGCGCCATCCGATCGACCAACTGACGCTTCGTGTCAGCCCCGAAGTATATCAAGACATTCCTACAAAAAATTACATCGAATAGGCCGGAGAAAGGCCAATTTTCCAACAAGTTTAGTTTCCGGAAGGTGATCAAGCCTTTAACTTTTTCATTGAAGACATGATCGCCGCCGCGCTGATTGGTGGCGGACTGCAGCATCGCCGGCGGGATGGCGGCGCAGCGCTCCGCGGGATAGGCGCCGGCCGCGGCGCGCGCGAGGATGTTGGTGTCGAGATCGGTCGCCAGGATCTTGAGATCGCGCGACCGCGCCGCGGCGCTCTCGAGGACGCTCATCGCGATCGAGTAGGGCTCCTCGCCCGAGGAGCAGGCCGAGGACCAGATCCGGATCCGGTTCGGATTCTCGGTCATCGCGCGCGGCAGCGCGACCGACTTCAGATCCTCGAAATGATGCGCCTCGCGAAAGAACGACGTCAGATTGGTGGTGACGACGTTTATGAGCTCGCCGATCTCGCCCTGGCCGGCGTCGGATTGGACGTATTCGAGATACTGCTTGAACGTCGACATCCCGAGCGCGCGCAGTCGGCGCGAGAGGCGCGACTGGATCATCTCGCGCTTATGCTCTTTGATCACGATGCCGGTCAGACGGCCGACGAGCGCCGAGGCGAGGCGGAAGTCCTCGTCGGTCAGCTCGACGCGATCGAAGGTCTGAGACGGCGCGGCGGACGCGTGGGTCATGTCACTCGTCCGCGACGCAATCGCCGGCGGCGAGGCCGGAACGCCGGAGCCCGTCTCCTCCGGTCGCCACGGCGCGCCAGTCCTCGTCGGCGCGTCGTTCGGTCTCGGTCTCCGGGCGCGGCGCCGTCTCGGCGCCCGACGCGGCCTTGTCGGCGGTCGCATGCGTCGCCGCGCGATCCGACGCCTTCGCAGACCCGCCGACCCGGTCCGCGCGCGGCGCGCGCGCCAAGACCCAAGAGGCGGCGACGAACGCCGCGGCCGCGAACGCGCCCGCCGCCCAGACGCCGCCTGTCGACGCGCCGCTGGCCGCGAGCCGTCCGGACGCGGTCGCGACCGAACAGCCCGCGCCGAAGGCGGCGAGCGTCAGCAAAGGCTGCGTCAGTGAAGAGAGACGCGACGGCATCGGTCAAAGGCTCCTGAGCGGGCGGCGGCGAGCGGCGGGACGAGCGGCGACGGCCGCTCAGACCATCGCCATGTCGCTGTCCGGGAAGAGACGCACGAGATCGAGCAGCGCGATCATCTGATCGTCGCTCGTGACCAGGCCGCTGATCGAGTCGAGATCCATCTCGCGGGCGCCGCTCGGGATCGGCCGCACTTCTTCCGGCGTGATCGTGAGGATGTCGGAGACGGCGTCGACGAGGATGCCGACGCTCTGCTCGCCGATCGACGCGATCACCACGACATGGTTCTCGGTCGCTTCGGTCAGCATGCCGCCGAAGCGCACGCGCAGGTCGTGCACCGGGACGATCGTCCCGCGCAGATTGAGCACGCCGCGGGTGTAGTGCGGCTGGTTCGGCAGCGCCGTCGTCGGCGTCCACTGCTTGATCTCGCGCACGAGCGTGATCTCGACGCCGTAGAGCCGGTCGCCCACGAGGAAGGTCACGTATTGGCGGTAGGCGCCGCCGAGCTGGTGTTCTTCGGTCCGATCAAGCTCGGCCGTCTTCGCAACTTCGGTCATATCGTCATCTCCTGAGCAAGGGCGCCGCCGCCGCTCAACGCCTGCAGGGCCGGGATATCGAGAATGAGCGCCACGCGGCCGTCGCCGAGGATGGTCGCGCCCGAGACGCCGGGCACGCGTCTGAAATTCGCCTCGAGGCTCTTGAGAACGACCTGACGCTGGCCAAGGAGCTCGTCGACGATGATCGCGACGCGGCCCTCGGTTTCCGTCTCGACGACGACGACGAGATCGGCGTTGCTCTTCGCCGTCTCCATGTTGAGCGCCGTCTCGAGGCAGATCATCGGCAGCCACTCGCCGCGATAGCGCATCACGCGCACTTCGCCCGGAAGGATGTCGATGTTCTTGTCGTCGACCTTCACCGCCTCGACCACCGACGAGAGCGGCAGGATGAAGCGCTCCTGGCCGACGCCGATGGTCATGCCGTCGAGGACGGCGAGGGTGAGCGGCAAGGTGATGACGAAACGCGTGCCCTGGCCCGGCGTGCTCGTGACGGCGACGCGGCCGCCGAGCGCCTGGACCTTCTTCTTGACGACGTCCATGCCGACGCCGCGCCCCGAGACGTTGGTGACCTTCTCCGCGGTCGAGAAGCCCGGATGGAAGATCAGCATGTCGATCTCTTCATCCGAAAGGCTCGAATCGGCCGGCACGACGCCGTTGTCGATCGCCTTCTGCAGCACCCGCTCGCGATTGATGCCGGCGCCGTCGTCCTCGATGACGATGCGCACGCGCTCGCCGCGATGCTCGGCCGAGAGTTGGATCACGCCCTGGCGCGGCTTGCCCGCCGCCGCGCGCTTCTCCGGCGTCTCGACGCCGTGATCCATCGAGTTGCGCAGCATATGCGTGAGCGGCTCCGAGAGCTCCTCGATCACCGTCGTGTCGACCTCGGTGTGCTCGCCCGAAAGGACGATGCGCGCATCCTTGTTGAGCGAGGCGCAGAGGTCGCGGACGACGCGCGGCATGCGCGAGAAGACCGACTTCACCGGCTGCGCGCGGATCGCCATCACGCTCTCTTGGAGCTCGCGCGTTTGTCGCGACAGCGCCTCGACCGCGTGGCCGATCTCGACGTTCACGCCGGTGTCGAGCTCGGAGATGTTCTGGCTCAGCACCGCCTGCGTGATGACGATCTCGCCGACCATGTTGACGAGACGGTCGATGCGGTTGAGCTCGACGCGCAGCGCCTTGGAGACGCGCTGCTGCGCGGCCGTCGTCTTGGCGTCGGCGCTCTTGGCTTCGCCCGGGCCCGGCGGCGCGGCGGCGCCCTGTTCGGCCGCGGCGTCGGCGGCGGACGCCGCGTCCGGCTCGTCCCGCCGCGTCTCCGGCCGTTCCGCGTCTTGGCCGACCTCGGCCGCGGCGTCGCCGCGCGCGTCGGCGGCGTCTCCGGCGTCGGCGTCTCGAGCGTCGGCCTCTCGGGCGTCCGGCTCTCGGTCATCCGCCTCTTGGTCATCCGCCTCTTGGTCATCCGCCTTTTGGTCATCCGCCTTTTGGGCGTCCGATTCCGGCGCGTCCGCCTCTCGGGCGACGACGTCGTCGGCGTCCGCGCCTTCCGGCGCTTCGGGCTCGGCGCGCTCTTCGGCCGCCGCCGCCTCCGGCGTCGCGGCGTCCTGCGCGTCGATCACGTCGATCTCGGCGGTGAGCTGATACATGATCATGAACGCCGCGATCTCGTCGCGGTCGGCCGCCGTCTCGAGCTCGATCCGCCACGCGAGCGGCGACTCGAGCGGCTCGTGATCCTCGAGCGGCGGCAGCTCGCCATCGGCGATCGCTTTGACCGAGCCGAATTGCCGGAGCGCGCGGATGAACTTGAGCGGATCGTGGCCGGAGCGGATGAAGTCCGGTCCAGGTCGGAAAACGATCTCGACCATGCGCTCGGGCGCGCCGGCGTCGACCGGCGTCTCCTCGGCCGCCGCGGGCGCGTCCTGCGCCGCCTCGACGGGCTCGCTCGCGCCCGGCTCGGCGTCGGGCGCCGCCTCGACGTCGGCTTCGGTCGCGGTCGTTTCCTCGGCGTCGGCCTCGGACGCTTGCGGGATCACGCCGGCCGCCGCGGCCGCCGCTTCGGGCTCCTCGCCATTGGCGAGCGCGTCGAGCTCGGCGCGGATCCTGTCGGCGAGCGCCTTGTCCGCATCGCCGTTGCCCTGCGCCTCCTCGATCAGCGCCGACATCATGTCGCTCGCGCGCAGGAGCACCTGGCAGATCTTCGGCGTCAGCTCCAACCGGTCGGAGCGCAGCGCGTCCATGAGCGTCTCGAAGACATGGGTGAACTCGACGAGGTTGTCGAGGCCGAAGGCGCCGGCGCCGCCTTTGACGGAGTGCACGGCGCGAAACGCCGCGTTCAGCGTCTCCGCGTCCCACTCGCCATCCACCATGAGCGCGAGATTGTCCTGCAGCTCGCCGAGCCGCTCCTCGCACTCCTGGAAGAAGACCGTGAGAAATTCCTCCATCTCATCCATGAATTCCGCCCCTCACTCGGCCAATTCTAGCCAAATATTAAGTCAACTGATCAACAAGCCGAAGAATCTGCGCCGGATCGAACGGCTTCGTCAGCCACCCGGTCGCGCCGACCTCGCGCGCGCGCTGCTTCAGATGCTCGGCGACTTCCGTCGTCAGCAGAAGCATCGGCAACGCCCGGCCGGCATGCTCGCGACGCGCGAATTCGATGAATTCGAGTCCGTTCATCACCGGCATGTTCAAATCGGTGATGACGATGTCCGGCGGATCGGCCAAAAGCTTCTCGAGCGCTTCTTTGCCGTTCTCGGCCTCGGTGACGTGGTGGCCGCCCTTCCGCAGGCAGTTCGCCAGCATCATGCGAAAGGTGATGGTGTCGTCGACGGCAAGTACGCGTTTCATTTGCGAAACTCCATCCGCATGAGATCTTCGAACAGTCCAAGATCGGAGAACGCGTCGACGAACTCCGAGGTCGGGTTTTTCACCGCGACCGGCGCCCCGGACGCGGCGGCGGTCCTGGCGATGTTGGCCAGCGTCATGACGACGGCGCCGTCGATCGACGCGACCTGCGAGGCCTCGATCTCGAACCCCTCTTCCCGATCGAGCGCGACGTAAGCGGCGAGCATGTCCGCCGCCGCCTCCACCGTCGTCTTCGTCGGCAGATCGAAAAACTTGACGCTCACGTCAGACTCCCGGTTCGTCGATCGCGTGTTCCGCGACGGCGCGCATCGGCGCCAGGAAGGATGGATTGGGCTCGCTGATCAGCTTCAGCGCCTTGCTGTCCTTGAGCGCGCCGAGCCGCGCCGTGGCGATCTCGACCGGCTCGGCGTTCGTGGGCAGCTGCAGCGAGATGTGATGATGCGCCTCGGCGTCGAGCCGCAGCGTCTGACCGACCTCGAGCTGCGCGAGCTGTCCGACCGACAGCGTCGTCGCGTGCAGCACCGGCGTCAGCTCGATCTCGGTGTCGAGGACGACGTCGAGCATGTGCTGCGCCCAAGCGTCGGTCGCCGACGCGGTCGAGACGTTCGAGTTGCGCTGCAGGACCGCCTTGACGCGGTCGAGCGACGAGAACGGCAGCACCAGCGTGAAGTTGCCGCTGCGCGCCGCCTCGCCGATGTCGAGCGAGACCTGCACGCACAGGACGTCGGCGCTCTCGGTGACGATGTTGGCCTGCATCGGCAGATGCTCGAAGCCGGTGCAGCGCATCTCGATCGCGTCGTCGGCGCCGAAGGCTTCCGCGAGGCCGATCGTCAGCCCTTCGAGCGCGATGTCGACGAGCGCCGTGCAGATCTCGTTGTCGATCGGCGTCGGCCGGCGCGCGGTGAATTCGGGATGCTCGCTCGGCAGACCGCCGAGGCGGAGATCGACGACGTGGTAGACGAGATCGAGATCGAGATCGATCAGCGCCGCGCGTTCGACGCCGTCGATCTCGATCATGCCGATCATCGCCGGCATCGAGATCGCGTCGATGACGTCGGAGAAGACCTTGGTCTCGACTTCCAAGATCATAGCTTCGACCACCGTGCCGAGATACAGCCGGGCTTCTTTCTCAATATGCTTGTTCAATATCGGCAATATTTGCGACATCCGCGGGATCGGCGCGCCAACTTTGCGAACAGCGTCGACTTTTGTGCGTAGAACAGACATCCGCATACTTTCGAAGAGCGAAGAGAGCCCCGCCGGCTCGGCCAAAAGTACCAGCGCGAACGTTGCAAAGCGGTAAAGTCGGGCCGGTGAAAGCCGGCGCGCCGCCGCTCGTGGCGCGACCGGAAGTTATCAAACAATAAACACCGGGAATTACCGGATACCGATCATTCATAATCACCAAATTACCAAAGCATATTGCGGCGTTTATCTCGCCATAACTCTTCTTGTTTAGGATGCCTGCTTGATCAACCATAGTAAGCAGGTCCGAGCCCGTGGCGAGCGGCAACGTCGAACAGCCGATCATCAAAAAGATCCGGAAGGTGGCCGGCGGCGGCGGCCATCACGGCGGCGCGTGGAAGGTCGCCTACGCCGACTTCGTGACGGCGATGATGGCGTTCTTCCTGTTGATGTGGCTGCTCAACGCGACCTCCGAAGAACAGCGCAAGGGCATCGCCGACTTCTTCTCGCCGAGCATTCCGATCTCCTCGACGCCGGCCGGCGGGCGCGCGCTCTTCAACGGCGAGGACGCCTTCTCCTCCGAGAACCGCCTCGATGACGGCGGCGGCGGCGCGACGCGCGGCGACGAGGACGCCGAGCGCGCGGACGAGGATCCCAACCGGCGAGCGCCGCCGCCGACGGCGATCGAGACCCGGGACGCGCTCGACGCGGCGCTGCAGGAAGCGCTCGACGAGGATGCGGCCGAGCTCTCGCGCGACGTCGCCGACGCGCTCGGCTTCGAGCAGGCGAGCGTCGCCGTCGGCGTCGCCACCGAGGCGCGTCCGACGGGCGCGGCGGCGGACGCGCGAGCAGACGCCGCAGAGACCGCCGAGAGCGACGCCGCGGCCGAGAGGGACCGCGACGCCGCGGATCAGGCGGAGATCGCGCTCGAGGCCGGCGCGGAGGCGACGGACGACGTCGAGGCGCTCTCCGAGGACGCGCTCCGCGCCGCCGCCGCCGAGCAGCGCGAGCGCGAGCTCGAGGCCGTCGAGGCCGCCTTCAACGCCCTCAAGGAAGAGAGCCGCGGCAACATCCTGCTCGAACACCTCTCGATGACGCTGACGCCGGAAGGGCTGGTGATCGAGATCGCCGAAGTCGACGGCCGGCCGCTCTTTCCGAGCGGCTCCGATCAGCCGACCGAGATGCTGCGCGCGCTCGTCGAGATCGTCGCGCCGATCATCGGCGAGCTCGAGAACGACGTCGCGCTCATCGGCCACACGGACGCCCGGCCGTTCGCGCCGGGCAGCCGCAGCAACAATTGGCGGCTCTCCGCGGATCGCGCCGACGCGGCGCGCCGCCTCCTGCTCGAGCAAGGCCTCTCCGAGGCGCGCATCAGGCGCATCTCCGGCGCGGCCGAGCGCGAGCCCCTTACGGACGATCCCTTCGCGCCGGAAAACCGCAGGATCGGGATCATTCTTCTCCGAGAACCGCCGAGCTGATCGGGCGCGGAGACGACACAGAGACGCGGCCGCATCGGCCAGAAGGCCGAACGCGCGTGGTCAGAAACAGAAGGTAGAAGCAAATGGGCATCTCATCATCGCTGAACGCGAGCGTCGCGGGACTGTCGGTCAACTCCTCGCGACTCTCCGCCATCGCCGACAACATCGCGAACTCCGGCACCGACGGCTACAAGCGCGCCGTCGTCGACTTCGCCTCGGTCGTCACCGGCCAGCTCGCCGGCCGCTACGACGCCGGCGGCGTGCGCTCGACCGCCTATCGCCAGGTCGACCAGCGCGGCTCGCTCGTCACGTCGAACAACCCGACCGACATCGCGATCACCGGCCGCGGCCTGCTGCCGGTCACGCCGGTGACCTCGCGCGGCATGGCCGCGGACGTGCGTCCGCTCCTCTTGGTCTCGACCGGCTCCTTCTCCGCCGACGACGAAGGCTATCTCAGAACGCCGAGCGGCCTGCAGCTCCTCGGCTGGGGAACGGACTCGACCGGCGATCCGGGCGCCGTCATCCGCGCCAGCGGCGCGTCGCTCGAGCCGGTGCGGATCAGCGGCTTCGACTTCGCGTCGAACCCGACGACGAATATCGAGCTCGGCGCCAACCTGCCCTCGGACGACACCGGAACCGCCGGCACCGTGCATTCGACCCAGGTCGAGTATTATGACGATCTCGGCAACGCCGAGACGCTGACGCTGAACTTCACCAGCACCGCCAACTCGGACGAATGGGTCCTGACCTTCGGCGCTTCGGCGGACGCGACGATCACCGCCGCGACCGACAGCTGGACGATCGACTTCAACGCCGTCGCCGCCGCCGGCGTCGACGCCGGCTCGATCGACGCCGTCGTCGCGACCACGCCCGGCACCACCGACACCAACACCTCGTGGAACGCGACGACGGGCGAGCTGACGATCACGCTGCCGCATGGCGACGTGACCATCGATCTCGGCGTTCCGGACTCGCTCGGCAATCTGACGCAGTTCTCGAGCCCGTTCGCGCCGGTCGGCGTGACCAAGGACGGCACGCCGGTCGGCGGCCTCAACCGCGTCGAGGTGACCGAGTTCGGTTTCCTCGAGGCCGTCTACGACACCGGCTTCCGGCAGACCATTTACCAGATTCCGGTCGCCGACGTGCCGTACATGAACGGCCTCACCTCGCTCGACAATCAGGCCTTCGCGATCTCCAACGAGAGCGGCAACGTCTATCTTTGGGACGCGGGACAAGGCCCGGTCGGCGAGATGACCGGCTATTCGCTCGAGCAGTCGGCGGTCGATATCGCCGACGAGCTGACTCAGCTTATCGAAACACAAAGGGCGTATTCTTCGAATGCGAAGATTGTCCAGACCGTCGACGAGATGCTGCAGGAAACGACCAATCTGAAGCGCTAAGGCGCCTCTCGCGCGGCGGCCGCAGTCGCCGCGCGGACCTTTGAGGAGGATGCGACATGGGATTGAGCCAGGCTCTCTCGAACGCCTATTCGGGCCTCTCCGCGGCGAGTCGGCAGGCGGAGGTCGCCTCGCACAACATCGCCAACGCGGCGACGCCGGGCTTTGCGCGGCGCGAGACGGTCCTCTCGGCGCAAACCCGCGGAAGCGACGGCCAGGGCGTGCTCGTCGAAGGGACCACGCTCGTCACATCTTCTCTGACCACGGATCGGCGCGAAGCCGACACGGACTACGCCTATCAAGAGGTCGTCGCCAACGCGGCGGCGTCGCTGGCGCGGATCGTCGGCGACTCCGACGACCCGGGCTCCCTCTTCGCCCGCTATCAGGATCTCGAGGAGGCGCTGGCGGTGTTGGCGGAGACGCCGGACTCCGAGCAGCTCCAGCTCGACGCCTTCAATCGCGCCACCGACCTCGCGGTCGAGTTCAACGACGCGAACGAGGGTCTTCTCGACCTGCGCGCCGAGACGGATCGCGAGATCGCGCGTCAGGTGGAGGCGCTCAACGACCTCTTGGCCGAGTTCGACGAGATCAACGAAAATATCGAAAAGTTTCACTATCGCGGCGAAGACGTCACCGAAATGGAGGCGCAGCGCGACGGGCTGATCGATCAGATCTCGACATACATCCCGGTTCAGACGGTCGATCGCCAGGGCGAGCGCCTCGCCTTGATCACCGAGACCGGCTACACGATCGTCGACTCGAGCGCGCCGACCATCGGCTTCACCGCCGCCAACGCCATCGACTCGACGATGGACTATATCGGCGGCGCGCCGGGCGCGCTGTCCGGACTCACCATTAACGGCGCCGACGTCACGCCGCCCGCCGCGAGCGGCAATCCGCTCGGCGGCGGCTCGCTCGCCGCGCTCTTCGAAGTGCGCGACGTGACCACGCTCGAGTTTCAAACCGCGATCGACGCTCTCGCCGGCGATCTCATCGACCGCTTCGACGACACGACCGTCGACACGACCTTGACCGGCGGCGATCCGGGTCTCTTCACCGACGCTCAGGCGGCCGACACCGGCGTCGCCGGGCTCGCCGGCCGTCTCGAGGTCAACTTCGCCGTCGATCCGGACAATGGCGGCGACCTCTGGCGCCTGCGCGACGGCATGGCCGCGGTCGCGGCCGGCGACTCCGGCGACAACACGATCCTCGTCGCGATGCTCGAGACGATGACGACGCCGCGCGCGGCGCCGACCGGCTCCGGCGTCAGCGGCGCGCTGAGCGCGACCGGACTCGCGGCCCAGTTCGGCTCAAACTGGAGCACCGCCTCCTTCTCCGCCGACGCCACCCTGGCGCTGCGCGCCAGCCGTCTCGACACCCTCTCCCAGCAAGAGCAGGCCGAGACCGGCGTCGACCTCGACTACGAGCTGCAAAATCTGAACCTCGTCCAGACCGCCTACGCCGCCAACGCGCGCGTGATGGAGGTCGTCGATCAGATGCTGCGGCGCCTGATGGAGATCTAGCCATGAAGACGATCTCGCTTCCGCTGCTCGTCAGCACGAGGACGCTGCAGCACCTTGTCGGCAAGTCTAAGATCGAGCTCGAGCAGGCGAGCTACGAGGCTTCGACCGGCCGCGCCTACGACCTCTCCGAGCATCTCGGCGGCGACACCGGCTCGGTGCATCGGCTGGAGAAGCTGCTCGCCGACGCCGATCGGCGCGTCGCCTCGGTGAAGCTCCTCCAGCAAGAGGCGGCGAACGTTCAGAAGACGCTCTCCTCGATCCGCGACGTCGCGCTCGAGCTCGGCGCCGAGACCGATTCCGCCATCGGCCTCGAGGACGCGCAGCGCCTCAACGCGCTCGAGACAGAGGCCGAGGCCGAGCTCACGGCGATCTGGGGCCGGCTCAACACCGGCTTCAACGGAACCTACCAGTTCAGCGGCGCGGCGACCGACACCCAGCCGCTCGGCGATCTCGCGACCTTCATCAGCGATATCGAGACCATCGTCTCGGGCGCGGCGAGCGCGGCGGCGGTCGACACGGCGCTCGACACGTATTTCAACGACACGCTGGCCGGCGCCTTCCACACCACCGTCTATCAGGGCTCGACGAGCGCGGCGCCGGACCGGCAGGTGAGCGAGGCGCGGCGGCTCGGCGTCGACGCCAAAGCGATCGACGCGGGCGTGCGCAACGCGCTGCGCGGCCTCGTGCTTCTCGCCGTCGCCGACGAAGCCGCGACCTCGGACATCGCGCGCGAGCTCAAGGCCGACGCGGCGCAGACCCTCGGCTCGGCCGGCACGCAGATCATCAACAAGCAGTCGGTGATCGGCGCGACCGAAGAGGACGCCGAGGCGCTCCTGATCCAGAACGAGGCCGAGAAGGCGACCTACGACCTGATGCTGATCGACGCGGTCGGCGTCGATCAATACGACGCCGCCTCGAAGATGTCGCTGCTCGAGACGCAGCTCCAGGCGGTCTATCTCGCCACCGCGCGGATGGCCAATCTGAGCCTCGCCAACTACCTGTAACCGCCTCGGCGCGCGCCTCCGCCGCCGAGGCGCGCGTCCGAGAGATCCAGAGCGCATCCAGAAAGGACGCGACATGACGAAGAAACTCGCTCGGCGCGTCGGCTTCGCCGCCGCCTTCCTCGCCGTCTTCGCGGCCTCGCTCTTCGGCCTCCGCTTCGACGCCGCCGCCGAGTCGCGGATCAAGGATCTCGTCGAATTCGAAGGCGTCCGCGGCAACGATCTTCTCGGCTACGGCCTCGTCATCGGCCTCGACGGCACCGGCGACAGCCTGCGCGGCTCGCCCTTCACCGAGCAGGCGCTCGTCAGCATCCTCGAGAAGCTCGGCATCAACGTCGACGGCGAGCGCCTCGCCTCGAAGAACGTCGCCGCCGTGCTCGTCACCGCCACACTGCCGCCCTTCGCGCGCGAAGGCTCGCGGATCGACGTCAACGTCTCGACGATCGGCGACGCCAGCTCGATCGCCGGCGGCACGCTGATCATCACGCCGCTCACCGACGCCTACGGCAACATCTACGCCATCGCGCAAGGCTCGGTGATCGCCGGCTTCACCGCCGAAGGCGAGGCGGCGCGCGTCACGACCGGCGTGCCGACCGCGGGCTCCGTGCCCGGCGGCGCGCGGGTCGAGCGCGAGGTCGCCTACGACTTCCGCGCCGAAGAGACGCTGCTGCTGGCGCTGCGCGACGCGGACTTCACCACCGCCCGCCGGATCGAGGAGGCGATCAATGTCGAGTTCGGCCGGCCGATCGCGGTGATGCTCGACGCCGGCACGGTCGAGGTGCGCTCCGGCCCGGAATACGCCCGCTCGCCGGCGCATCTGCTCAGCCGGATCGAGAACCTGACCGTTCAGCCGGCGATGCGCGCCCGCGTCGTCATCGATCAGCGCTCGGGCACGATCGTGCTCGGCTCTGACGTCCGCATCAGCCCGGTCGCCGTCGCGCAGGGCAATCTGACGATCCGCGTCGAAGAGCGGCCCGTCGTCAGCCAGCCGAGCCCGTTCTCCGAGACCGGCGACACGATCGTCGTGCCGCGCACGGACGTGCTCGTCGACACCAACGCCGAAGAGCGCATGGCGGTTCTCGAGGCGAACGCGACGCTCGCGGATCTCGTCGACGGCCTCAACGCCCTCGGCGTCGGCCCGCGCGACATGATCGACATCCTGAAGACGATCGAGGCCGCCGGCGCGCTCCACGCCGAGCTGGTGATCATGTGATCGGAGCGGGCGCTCAGGTCTCCGCCCGGAAGCCGAGCGCGGCGCCGCCCGGATCGCGCAGCGAGAAGGCGCCCTCCTCGTTCGGCGCGCCGACATTGAGGATCTTCGGCGCCTCGGCGAACTCGGCGTTGGCGGCGCGCAGACGCTCGACGAGCGCCCGCCAGTCGGACCAGCCCAGCCGAAGCCGGAACTCGCCGCCGCCGACGCGCTCGGCCCCCGCCTCGGCGACCAAGCGATGGCCGAAGAAGTCGAAGACCGCGAAGTCCTCTCCGGTCTCGAGCACGGCGCAGCCAAGCAGGTCGGCGTAGAAGGCGCGCGCCGTCGCGAGATCCGGCGTCGGACGCAGAATGTCGATGCGGCTCGGCCCGCCTGTCGGCGTCTCGGCTTCGCCCGGCGGCGCGACGCCGTCGCCCAGGCCGGTCAAGAGCCACGCCACGCTGACGCCGAGCAGGCCCGAGAGCATGGTGAGCCGGTTGGCGCGCGGCTCCGAGCGGTCGTGCTCCCAGGCGGAGACGACCTTCGTGCCGACGCCGAGCCGACCCGCGAGCCCGGCCTGCGTCAGCCCGGCGGCGCTGCGCGCCGCGGCGATCCTGTCGCCGAGCGTCGCCGCCTCGTCGCTGTAATAGTCGGAGCCGCCGACGGCCTCCGACGCGTTCATTGTCTCCGTTTGTCCCATTCTTCGCCCTTCCTCCTCCTGCGGTTCGCGTCCTGCGGTCGTCTCCGCGCCGGTCGCACGGCCCCTCCTCGCACGCGCTTGCGCGCTCTCCTTACAACCTTAGCCCCCGTATTTGAACGCTCGGGCGCGGCGCTTCGGAGGATTCGGGCGTCGCGCCGCGTTCACCATCGCCGCGCGACGCCCGTGTCGATGCGCGCTTGACAACGCGGCGCGCCGCGCTAATGCGGAATCGGGTTCTCGGGACGGAACGGGTCCGGCGCGCTCGCGAAGCGCCGCCGCGCCCCGGTTGCGCGCGACCGGGCGCCCGTGTGCGGCGGAATTCACGTTCGGGATCGGGCGATGAGCCAGGCGACTCTGGGTCGAAACGGAGAGGTGACGTTGCCCGCCGACGTCCGGCGCGCGCTCGGCGTCGGTCCGGGCGACTCGGTGCGCTTCGCGGTCTCCGAGACCGGCGACGTGATTCTGACGTCCGTGCGCACGCTCGCGCGGGCGATGCGCCCCGGAACGCCGCCCGACCGGCCGACGCCGCATGGCGCGCGCGCGCCGATCGACGCCATCGCCGACGATCCGTCGGCCGAGAAGGGGCATGCGGCGCGCGGCGTCGACGCGCTCCGGCGCGGCCTCGACGGCCTCGGCGATCCGGCGCGGCGGCCGGGCGACCGCGACGACTAGCGGCCGAGTAGAGCGGCGCGGCGCGGCGCGTCCTTCGGCCGCGGCCTGCGTCGATTTGAGTCTGGCGCCGCCTGCGCGCATGCGTCGACATAGGCGACGACGTCGCGCGGCCGGCCCAACGCCGCGCCGGCTGGCTGGCGCCGACGGAGGGCGATTGGGGCGGATAGGGATGAGCGCGACGCTGCAGAACGCGCCGCAAGACGCGCAGAAGAGAGACGCGCCGAAAAGCGACCCGCCGCGCCCGGCGACGGCCGACGCCGTCGCCGCAGGTCCGAGCGCCCGAGCGGCGTCGGGCGCGCGCGAAGGCGCCGCGCGGCGGCTGGCGGCCGCGCTCGAGCCGGAAGCCGCGGCCCGCCGTTCGGCCGCTCATCTGAGCGTCGCCTCCGCCCTGCTCTGGGCGCCGCAAGCCTATGCGCTCGCCGCGCTCCTCGCCGAGGCGACGACGCCGGGCGCCGGTTGGGCGCTCGGGCCGGCGCTCGGCCTCTTCCTTCTCCTCGGCGCGGCGCGGGCCGGCCTCGGCGCGCTCGCGACCGAACGGGTCGGCCGCGCCGCCGAAGAGGCGAAACGCCGCATCCGCGCCGACGTCGCCGCCGCCGCCGCCGCCTGGGCGCCGCTCGACGCCGATCGGCCGAGCCCGGGCCGAGTCGCGGCGCTGATCGGCGAGATGATCGAGACGCTCGGGCCCTATCTCACGGCCTACGAGCCGGCGCGCAAGCGCTTGGAGATCGTTCCGATCGTCTTCGCCGCGGTCGCGTTTTTCCACTCCTGGATCGCGGGCCTGGTCTTTCTCGTCGCGGGACCGCTCATCCCGGTCTTCATGGCGCTCATCGGCCGCGCGGCGAAGGACGCGAGCGACGCGCGCCTGCGCGAGGTCGCCTCGCTCAGCGAGCGGCTGGTGGAGCGGCTGCGCGCGCTCGCGGACGTGCGGCTTCTCGGCGCCGCCGAGCGCGACGCCGGCGCTTTCGACGCCGAGGCGGACGATCTGAGGAGCCGGACCATGCGCGTGCTCGCGATCGCTTTTCTCTCCTCGGCGGTGCTCGAGGCCTTCGCGGCGATCGGCGTCGCGCTCATCGCCGTCTTCGTCGGCTTCTCGCTCCTCGGCGTGATCGGCTTCGGAACCTGGGGCGGCGATCCCTTGGCGCTGCAATCCGGGCTCTTCCTGCTCCTGCTCGCGCCGGCCTTCTTCCAGCCCTTGCGCGACTTCGCCGCCGCCTATCACGACCGCGCCTCGGCCGAGGCCTTCTCGGAGGCGCTCGACGAGACGCTGCGCGCCGATCGGCCGCGCATGCCCGGCCGCGCGGACGGAGCGTCGGCGCGAAAGCTCGCCGCCTCCGCCCGGCCGATCCTGCGATTGGAGGGCCTCCGCGCCGCGGGCTTCGGGCCGATCGACAGCGAGATCGCGCCGGGCGAGAGCGTCGCCGTCACCGGGCCGAGCGGCGCCGGCAAGTCGACGCTCCTCGCCTGCCTTGCGGGCCTGCGCGCGCCCGAGGCCGGGCGCATCCTCGTCGGCGCCGACCCTTTGACCGAGGAGACGGCGGCGGACTGGCGCCGGCGGATCGCCTGGATCGGGCAGCGGCCGCATCTCGTCTCGGGCTCGATCCGCGCCAACATCGCCTTCTACGATCCAGCCGCCGCCCGGGACGCCGCGCGCCTCGACGCCGCGCTCGCCGCCGCTTC
>CAZPTD010000037.1:0-21577 GCA_964588915.1 uncultured Neomegalonema sp.
GCGGCGCTTCTCGGCTGGGACGGCGCGGCGCGGCTCTCGACCGGCGAGCGGATCGCCTGCGGCGCGCTCGTCGTCGCCGCCGGCGCGGCGAGCTTCGGGCTCCTCGCCGCGCTCGGCGGCGCGCCGGAGAAGGCCGGAAGCCTCGGCGGCGGCGTCAAGGGCCAGGCCGCCGTCTTCGAGCTTCCGGCCGCGCGCCGCGCCGCGCTGGCGGCCGCCCCTGTTCTCTATGATCGCGGGCTCTATGTCGTTGCGCATGAAGACGGAAGCGTCGCGGTCGGCGCCACGACCGAGGCGCGCTGGCGCGATCCGGAGCGCCCTGACGGCCAAGCGGTCGATCTGGCGCGGCGCGCGGCGGCGCTTTGTCCGGCGCTTTCGGGCCTCGCGCCGGCGCGGCTCTGGGCCGGGCTGAGGCCGCGAACGGCGTCACGCGTGCCGGCGGTCGGGCGCTGGGCCGCCGACGGCTCGGCGCCGATCTGGGTTCTGACCGGCGGCTACAAGATCAGCCTCGGCGTCGCCCACCGCGCCGCCGCCGGGCTGATCGAGCGGATCGTCGGACGGGCGGACCCGACGGCGCTGCCGGAGGCGTTCGATCCGGCGGCCGCTCTCGCGCCGCGGCGCTGACGCCGATCGCGCGAGCTTGAAGGACGCGCGCGCGCCGGAGATGGCGTTTCGGCGCCGGACATGGCAGAGACGCCTCGACGACGGTCGAATCGGCGACGCCGCGGCGCGGCGGAGGACGTAAAGGGCAGATCCATGATGACACGATTGCGCCGCGCGGCCGGGACCGCGATCCTCTCGGGCGCCGCCGCGTTAGGCGCGGCGCTCCTTTCGGCCGGCCTCGTCGCCGCGCCGCGCGCCGCGGCGGAGACGCTGGAGCGCTACACCTTCGAAGTGAGCTGGTCGGTGTTCCCGGATCTCGTTCTCGCCACGGGCACGCTCGCGCTCGAGGAGGACGGCGAGAGCTACCGGATGGCGATGGAGGCGCGCGCGCGGGTGCCGTTTCCATCGGTGGAGTGGGACGGCTACTTCGCCGCCGAAGGCCGGTTCTCCGAGACCGGACGCCGGCCGACGCTGTTCGAGCGCAGAACGGTCTCCAACGTGCGGACGGAGCGCGCCATCGTCGCGTGGCGCGACGCCGAGGCGCCGCCCGAGACCGAGGTGGAGGTGGCGCCGCCGCGCGTGCGCACGGTGGCGGTCGATCCGCTCGACGTCGGGCCGGACACGATCGATCCGCTCACCATGATGGTGATGATGTTCGACCGCGTGATCGAGACCAACGGCGCCTCCTGCGACGTCGCCGGCCGGACTTGGGACGGCGTCCGCCTCGCCCGCATCCAGACGACGACCGGCGATCGCCTGCGCGCGGCGCGGGTCGATTGCCGGATCACCTATCTGTCGATCGACGGGCTCTCGGACGCGGAGGGCTTCGACGAGCGCGAGGCCACGACCACGCGCATCGTGCGCTTCGAGAAGCGTTTCGGCGCATGGCGCCCGGTCTGGGTGCGGATCGAGGGCGAGTTCGCCGGCTTCGAATCCACCTTCGTCACCACGATCAGCCCGGCCGAGTAGGCGGCCGGCGCAGCCGGAAGGGCGGGATGGGCGTGCGAATCGGGCCGGGCCTCGTTCTCGACGACGACGAGATCGAAGAGCGGTTCGTCCGCGCCTCCGGCCCCGGCGGACAGAACGTCAACAAGGTCTCGACGGCGGTCGAGCTGCGCTTCGACGCCGAGGCGTCGCCGAACCTGCCCGATCGGGTGAAGCGTCGGCTCCGGGGCGTCGCCGGTCGCCGGATGACGTCGGCCGGCGTCGTCGTTCTGCGCGCCGAGGCGTCGCGGAGCCAGGCCCGCAACCGCGAGGCGGCGCTCCAACGCCTCGTCGAGCTCATCCGCGAGGCGGCGGCGCCGCCGCCGAAGCCGCGCATCCCGACGAAGCCGAGCAAGGCCTCGACGCGCCGCCGGCTCGACGCCAAGACCCGTCGCGGCGCGCATAAGGCGCTGCGCGGGCGGGTCGATCCGACGGATTGATCGGCGGCGCCGGTCGCCAAATCGCCGCTTTTTTATTGGTTGCTTCTTCTGGCGAAGTCGTCCGCGCGTCACCATCTCTTGACCGGACGTTAACGGGAGTCGCCTATGCAACACGACGACGACATCGCCGTCGGCGGCCCGATCCTGTTTCTCATCGCGGTGATCTTCGGGATCGGCGTCTATAACGAGATCGACGAGTACTTCACGGCGCCGCCGCAGGCGAGCGCCGTGCAGACGGCGACCGATTACGCCGAACGCGCCGAAGACGAACTGCGCGCCGCGCAAGAGGCGAACGAAGCCGAAGAGCCGACGCGCTAGGCGCGCCAAGACGATCGGCCGAGCGCCCCGGCTCGGCCTTCACCGCGTCACGACAAAATCTCAATAAGCTCAGAACTTTGCCGCGCCGGCGCGCCAGCGTCAGCGCAGCGGCGCCACACCGAGGCGCGCCGGCGACAAAGCGGCGCGCCGCCGGCTCTTCCCGCTGGACTGTCCCTATCTCGCCCGCTAACAAACTCCGCCTACCACCAGGAGGAGAAAGGCCAAGATCATGAGTAAGATCGTCTCCTTCATCAATATGAAGGGCGGGGTCGGCAAGACCACCTCCTCGGTGACCCTGGCCGAGAGCTGCGCGGCCGAGTTCGGCTGGCGCGTGCTCCTGCTCGATCTCGACGCCCAGGCGAGCGCGTCCTACGCGCTTTGCGGCGCCGATCGCTACGAGAACGCCGTCCGCGACGAGCGCACGCTCGCGGCCTATTTCGACCGCATCGCCGACGGGCGTCGGCCGGAGCCGCTCTCCGAATACCGCACGCCGGCGATCGGCGAGGCCGGCGCGGAGCCGCTGATCGACGTCGTCTGCTCCGAGCCGTCGCTGCGCTACGCCGAGCGCGCGCTGATCGAACACTACCACACGCTGCGCGTCCGCCGCGGCCTGCTCTCGAAATCGGGCCCCGAAGGTCAGACGCGCCGCATTCTGCGCGACAGTCTCGACCGCGTCCGCAAGGCCTACGACCTCGTCGTCATCGACTGCCCGCCCGGCATCTCGATCTTCGCCGAGGCCGGCGTCACCGCGTCCGACCTCGTCGTCATGCCGACCATTCCGGACTATCTCTCGACGCTCGGGCTGAAGGAGCTCAACAAGCGGTTCTTGCGGCAACTCAAACGCGACGGCAATCTGACCGCGAAGACGGCGATCTTGCCGACGAAAGTGCGCGCGGGCGACAAGACGCATAACCGCTTCCTGAGCGAGCTCGACGAGCTGGTGCGCGGCGGCGCGATCGAGGCGTCGTTCCTCACGACCATGATCGCCCAGGACGCGAGCATCGCGCGGGCGCTCGAGCCGGAGCATCTCGGCGCCGCCTTCGGGAAGAAATACGCCAGGGCGCGAACGGATCTCGTCGCCTTCGCCCAAGAGATCCGGGCGCTCTTGGCGACGAACGAGAACGCCGGCGCGCCGCCGGGCGCCAATGAGGGCCGAGATGTCGAAAAGGGACGAAGCCGCTCGGACGCCGCGTGAGTTCTTCGCGCCGCTTTTCGAGGCGGTGCTGGAGGAGATGGACCGCAATCCGGACTTCGCCGCCCGGGTCGCGGAGAAGATCGGCGCGCCGGTCGCGCTCGAGATCGAGGGCGCGCGGCGCAAGCCGGCGACGGTTCCGACGGCGCTCGCAGAGTTGGATCTCGCGGCCGCGCTCGCCGAGCAAGGGCAGATCAAGCTCCGCGAGACGCTCGGGCGCTTCACCAACGCCGAGCTCGCGGCGCTCTTGCGCCAGCGGCGCTGGTCGACCGAACCGATCTCGAAGATGAACAAGGCGCAGCTGCTCAACGCGATCATCCGGGCGGTGAAGTAGGCGCGCGCCGGACCGGCGACCGCCGTGTCAGACGTCGTCGTTCGCGCGGATCGCCGGGCGCCGCGAACGCGCTCACCGGAGGCCTGCGCCTATGAAACAGGCGCCGCGCCGTGGTTTTGGGCGGAAAGCGCCCAATTATTGATCAGAGCTTGCGGCCTTGTGGGGACACTCCGCCGAAGCTGTGGGCTGAATCGTTTCTTCTGTTGAAAATTCCGCTCACCGCCCTTCTATGGCGCGGTGGGGCGACGTAAGCGCGAGGGGAAGGCCGACGACGCGACGATCGGCCAATCGATGGAGGCCGACATGGCGTCTGTTCCGCTCCTGCTCGCGCAGCTCGACGCGCTTGACGAGGATCTCGCCGTCTTCAAGCCGTTCCGCATGGTGATCCTGACCGAGTTCGGCATCGTGCTCGGCTATGCGCCGGAATACGGCGAGCTGCGCGCCGACGCGCTCGAGACGCTGGCCTTCTGCGGCGTCTACTTTCCGGAACTGGCGACGCATCTCGAGGACGCGCCCTCGATCGTCCCGAACCAGCATGTCAACGAAGACAAGCTCGCCGACGAGCTGAGGGCGCTGCGCGGTCGGTTGCGGCGGACGCGGACGGGCCTCGCCGCGGCGCCGAAGAACGCGGCGGCGGCGCGGCTGTCGCGGGTCTCGGCCGACGATCGCCGGCGTTTCGCGCGTCTCCTGGCGCGGAGCGGCGTCGCCGTCTCCGTCCCGGACGACGAGATCGCGGGTCCGGTCGAGGCCGTTCTCACGCTCTCCTCGGAACGCCTGACGAGCGCGGCGCGGGACGTTCTGATGGGCGCGGGGCCCGAGAAGATCTTCGTCTCGAACCGCTTCGGGCAGCCGCTCCGAGACCAGATCTCGGAGGTTCTGGCGCATTCGGGCTACGATCCGATCGTGGGCCGCGCGCGCCGCGGCGAGCCGGCTCTCGAGGAGTCGTCGGGCGCCGTCTTCAGCCTGATGCCCGAGCTCGACGGCGGCGGCGGCGCGTTGAGCGCGCCGCTCCGGCCGACGGTCTCCGAAGTCGCCGTCGCGCCCGAGCGCTTACGGGCGAAGGCGCTGCTCGTCGGCAGGCGTTCGGCCGCCTTGCGCGTGCCCGAGCCGCTGAGCGATCTGCCCTTCTTCGCCGTCAAGCGCGAAGTCATGGACAATGGCGAGCTCGAGCGCTTCGCCGCCTTGACCGCGAAGACGAAATGGCGGCCGCGCGAAAGCTAGGCCGCCGTCACGACGACGAGGCGGCCGCTCCGGCGAGAGCGCCGCGTCGACCGCACCGTTTCCCACCGCTGGTCGCTGATCAGTCATCCAAGGATCGCGCTCGTGTCGTTCGACTTTCCGTTGACCGCCGTCGACGTGTCGCTGCTCGCCTTCATCAATATCGGCGTGTTCGTCTCCGCCGTTCTGGTGCTGACGATGCAGCCCGGCTTCATGCTGTTCGAAGCCGGCAACGTCTCGCGTAAGAACGTCCTCAACAACATTTTCAAGAACATCATCGATCTCTGCGTCGGCGGCCTCGCGTTTCTCGCCATCGGCTATCCGACGCTGACCGGCGAAGGCCCGGTGATCGATCTGCTGGCGCAGTTCGGACTGACGCGCGAGGCGCCGGCCGGCCCGCCGATGCTCGTCGCCGCGGATCCGGCGCTCTTTCTCTTCAATTTCGGCTTCGCCTCGGCCGCGGCGACGATCTGCAGCGGCGCCGTCACCGGCCGCGTCTCGCCCTACGCCTACGTCCTCTTCGCCGCGATGTTCGGCGGCCTCATCTATCCGGTGCTCGCCTTCCTCTTCTGGAACGCCGAAAGCGCGCTTTACGGAACCTTCACCGACTTCGCCGGCGCGGTGATCGTGCACGCCGCGGGCGCCGCCGCCGGCCTCGCCGGCGCCGTCCTCTTGCGGCCGCGGATCGGCTTCAGCGGCTATGATCCGGTCGGCGTCGGGCGCGAGACGCTCTTCCGCCTGACGGTCTCGCATCAGCCGCACAATCTGCCGCTCGCCGGCCTCGGCATGTTCCTGCTCTGGCTCGGCTGGTTCGGCTTCAACAGCGGCACGCTGCTCGCGGGCGGCGCGCCGGCCGGGATCGACCCGCCGCTCGCCGACGGCGCCGGCGTGATCCTCGAGTTCATCAACGGCGTCGGCGTCATCGCGATGAACACCGCGCTCGCGCCCTGCGCCGCGGCGGTGACGACGGTGGCGCTGCAGAGCCTCCTGCGCGAGCCGCTCGGCATGCAGGCGATCATGAACGGCGTCATCGCCGGGCTCGTCGGCGTCACCGCGGCGCCCGACATCCTCTCGCCCGCCGGCGCGCTTCTCGTCGGCGCCGCCTCGGCGATCGCCTATCGGATCTGCGCCAAGGCGCTCGTCCGGATCTTCGTCGACGACCCGGTCTCCGTCGTCGCCGCCCATGGCGCGCCCGGGATCATCGCCGCCGTCGCCGCCGGCCTCGCGGCGCCAAGCGACGAGATCTCTTGGTTCTCGCAGCTCGTCATCGCCTCGGCGATCTTCCTCGGCGTCTTCCTGGCCTCGATCGTCGCGTTCAAGATCGCGGCGCTCCTCTGCCGACTGTTCGCTCTCCTCTTCGGCGCCGCGCCCGTCAGCCATCTCTGGCGCGGCCGCTATCTTCGCGTGCATCCCGAGACCGAGATCGTCGGCCTCGACGAAGAGCTCCATGGACAGGAAGGCTATAATTTCCGCGACCGCAGATGATGCGCGGCGGCCGGGCGAACCCGGCCGCCGCGACGGTCTCGATCAGCGATCGTAGAACGCGCGCCGGTTCCGGCGGCGCCGATCCTCGCGATGGGCCGGCTCGGCGACGCCGACGCTCAGCGTGACCGCCCGCTCTTCCGGCGTCGCCGTCCGACGCTCGTCGACGGACGCCGACCGCTCCGAGCCGACATAGGAACGCCGAGCCAGCTGCGCGCCGATGTCCTCCGGCGCGATGTTGGACAGCTCGGCGGCGCTCACTCGACCGTCGCCGTTCCGGTCGATCTTGGCGACGCCTTGCGCCGCGCCGAGGGTCGGGGCCGCGAACAGCGCGGCGCCGAGCGCCGCGATCATCAGGCGATTCATTGACAACCTCCTCAAACTTGTCCGCGCGGTTCGGGCCGCTTCCCGGCCGCGCTGACGCATCGAGTCAGGTATGGAGGCGGCGCCCGCGCCGTTAGTCCGGTCACGACGAGTTTGAAAAACCTGGCGAACTTCGTGAACGTTCGCCATCTTGCGCGCACGGCGTCGAGATCGAGACGCGAGGCGCCCCGGCTCTCCGCGGCGCACGGGCGCCCCGAAGCCCGCGAACGCAAGAGGCGAGACGCATGGAGCTCGGAACCTTTCTTTCAGACCTCGCCGACCGGATGGCCGCGGAGCCCGAGCGCGGCGAGGTCGCCGACTACATTCCCGAGCTCGCCTGCGTCGATCCCGGCCAGTTCGCGCTCTCGCTCTGCCTCGCCGACGGCTCGGAGCTCCATTTCGGCGACGTCGAGACCCGCTTCTCGATCCAAAGCGTCTCCAAGGTCTTCACGCTCGCCATCGCACTCGGCCGCTTCGGCGACCGGATCTGGGAGCGCGTCGGCCGCGAGCCCTCGAACAACGCCTTCAACTCGATCGTCGAGCTCGAGATGCAGCACGGCAAGCCGAGGAACCCGTTCGTCAACGCCGGCGCGATCGTGATCGCCGACGCGCTCCTCTCGGGCCGCACGCCCTTCGAGGCGCTCGCCGAGATCCTCGACTTCGTCCGCACCCTCGCCGAGGCGCCGGAGATTCGCGTCAACGAGGCGGTCGCGGCGTCCGAGGCGCAGACCGGCGACCGCAACTGGTCGCTCGCCTATTTCTTGCGCTCCTGCGACAACCTCGAGAACGCCTGCGACAAGGCGCTCGACCTCTATTTCCATCATTGCGCAATCGAGATGACCACGGCGGAGCTCGCGCGCGCCGGGCGGTTCCTCGCCGGCGTCCGCCCGCGCGAGGAGACGATCTCGGCCGAGCGCGTCCGGCGGATCAACGCGCTGATGCTGACCTGCGGCCATTACGACGCGTCCGGCGAGTTCGCCTTCAATGTCGGCTTTCCGGGCAAGAGCGGCGTCGGCGGCGGGATCCTGGCGGTCGTCCCGGGCGTCGCGTCGATCGCTGTCTGGTCGCCCGGCCTCAACCGCTTCGGCAACTCGCTCCTCGGCGCGCGGGCGATGCAGGCGCTCTCCGACTTCACCGGCTGGTCGCTCTTTCGGCCGCCGCAGCGCTGAACAAGACGCGCGCTACGTCGTCGGCCGCGCCGAGGCGAGCAGCCGCGCGAAGACGACGCCGGCGAGCGCGAAGACGACGCCGATCCAATAGGCGCCGCCGCCATAGAGCGGAAACGCCCAAGCCGCGATCGACGTCGCCGCCATCATCGCGACGCCGCCCGACGCCGCCGTCATCAGGCCCTGCGCCGAGCCGGCGAGCTCGGGCGGCGCCTCGCGGGCGACAAGAGAGAGCGCGGCGAGATGCGTGAGCGCGAAGCTGGCGGCGTGGAGCGTCTGCAGGAGCGCGGCCCCGGCGACGCCCGGATCGAAGCTCATCGCGCCCCAGCGCGCCGCCGCGAGCGCCGCCGCGACGCCGAGGCAGCGCGGCGCGCCGTAGCGCGCCAGCAGCCCGCCGCCGACGGCGAAGAGCGCGATCTCCGAGAGCACGCCCCAGGACCAGAGCGCGCCGATCGCCGGATCCGAGAAGCCGAGCGCGCGCCAGTGGATCGAGCCGTAGACATAGAGCACCGCGTGGCTCGCCTGGATCGCGGCCGACGCGGCGACGATGAGCGCGAAGCGCCGACGCGCGAGCAGCTTCAAGCCGGCGACGAGCGACGGCGGCGGCCGGGCGCCGTCGCCGGCGCGCCGCCCGAGCAGGCCCTGCGCCAAGAGCCCGCCCGTCGCGGCGAAGATCAGCGCCCCGGCGATGACGTAGACCACGCCGTCGATATCGGTCGCTTCGATCAAGAGCCCGACGCCGAGCGTCGCGCTCAGAAAGGCGAAGGACCCGACCGCGCGCGGCCGCCGATAGGAGAAGCCGCCCGTCTCCGCCGCCCGCCAGCAAACCGCGTCCGAGAGCGGAACGAGCCCGGCGAAGGCCGCCGCCAAGGCCAAGCTGAGCGGCGTGATCCAGAAGACGTCGGCCGGCGCGATGAGATGCGCGCCCGCCGCCGCCGCGCCGACGATCGCGAAGAGCGCCAGCGCCGCGCCCGGCCGTCCGGCGCGGTCCGAGGCCGCCGGCAAGGCGACGCCGGCGAAGACGCGGACGGCGAAGGCGAGCACGTTGACGAGGCCGATCTCCGCCTCGGTCAGGCCCTTCTCCTCGTACCAGACCTGCAGGAACGCCATCTGCGCGCCGAGCGCGAGGAAGATCCCGGAGAAGAGCGTCGCGAAGACCGCCTCGCCCTTCAGCGCCGCGGGCCGCGTCACACGCGGACGCCGAGCTCGGCGTAAGCGTAGAACCGGATGGGCTCGCCCTCCTCGAGCGGCCCGGCCTCATGGGCGAGATCGGCGAGACCGTCCGACCAGAGCAGCCCTTCGATGAGGCCGGAGCCTTCGGAGCGGTATTTCTCGAGCCGCCCGTCGGCGCCGACGCGGACCCGCAGCAGCTCGCGGCGCCCGCGCTTCTTCGGATGGGCGAAGCCCGCGGGAACGAGCACGCCCTTCGGACGCGGCCAGGCGCCGCCGCCGAGCCGGACGAGCGCCGGCCGCGCGATCAGGAGAAAGCAGACGAAGGCCGCGACCGGATTGCCCGGCAGCCCGAAGACCGGCGCGCCCTTCCAGACGCCCATCGCCATCGGCCGGCCGGGCTTCACCGCGATGCGCCAGAGATGGAAGCCGCCCTCGTCGCGCGACGCGGCGTCCGAGAGCGCCGCCGCCACGTGATCCTCGTCGCCGCCCGAGGCGCCGCCGCTCAGGATCACGGCGTCCGCCTTGCGCGCCGCGCGATCGAGCGCCGCCTCGATCTCGGCCCGGTCGTCGCGGAGGCGCTCGAGGAGAACCGGCTCCATGCCGGTCTCGCGGACGAGCGCCGTCAGCATCGGGCCGTTGGCGTCGATGACGAGATGGTCCTCGCGCGCGGCGCCCGGCGCCGCGAGCTCGTCGCCGGTCGAGAACACCGCCACCTTGATCGGCCGATAGGCCGAGACCCGCGCGAGGCCGGCCGAGGCGAGCTGCGCGATCGCTTGCGGCGTCACGCGCGCGCCTTCGGCGAGCACGGTCTCGCCGGCGCGGATGTTCTCGCCCGCGCGCCGCCGGTTGGCGCCGCGGCGCTTCGGCGGCGTCAGGCGCACGGCGTCGCCCGCGACGACCGCGTCCTCCTGCAGCGCCACGGTGTCCGCGCCCTCGGGCATGACGCCGCCGGTGAAGATCCTGAGCGCCTCGCCCTCGCCGAGCTCGCCCTCCCAGGGCGCGCCGGCGGCGGAGCGGCCCTCGGCGAGCCGGAACGTCGTCTCGGACGCGCCGCCCGGATGCGCGAAGGCGTAGCCGTCGACGGCGGCGTTGTCGGCGGCCGGATGATCGCGCCGAGCGACCGCGTCCTCGGCGAGATGCCGGCCGAGCGCGTCTTCGATCGGCGTCGCCTCGGCCTTCGCCACCGGCTTCATCGCCGCCTCGAGCCGAGCCAAAGCCTCGTCGAGCGGCGTCCAATGGACGCCCGGCGGCAGCGCGAAACAGTCGTTCGCCAGCCGCGCGCCTTCCTTCTTGCTCATGGCGATCTCCTCATGACGTCGATCGCGGCCCGCCAGAGCGCGCGTGGCGAGACGCCGGCGCAGCCGGCCTCCGCCGCCAGGCCAGGATCGGATCGGCGCGATGCGCTTCGACAGCGGCCGCGTCGTCCTTCGGGCTCTCGATGACGGACAGCATCGCCCGACGGCGCGCCGACCGGCCGCGAGACGACCGCCGAGCGCTCCGAGAGCGTCAGAACCGACGCCGCGCCGGTCATCCGAGCCCGGTCTCGCGAAGCACGAATTCCGCGATCGCCGGAATGTCGTCGAGATCGAGCAGCGGAACGTCGAGGCCCTCGACCGGACCGTCCGCCGCCACCGCGCGCACCGTCGGATCCTCGCGCGCAATGAGCGGCGCGCCGGTCGCCCTCCGATGCGCCTCGATCTTCGGATGCCGGTCGCGCTTGTAGCCCTCGACGAGGATCAGATCGACCGGCGAGAACTTGGCGAGAAGCGCCTCCAAAGGCGGCTCCGGCGCGCCGCGAAGCTCGCTCATCAGCGCCCAGCGCGCGCCCGAGCTCACCAGAACCTCGCGCGCGCCGGCCTCGCGATGGCGCCAGCTGTCCTTGCCCTCATGGTCGACGTCGAAGGCGTGATGGGCGTGCTTGATCGTCGAGACGCCGACGCCGCGGCGCGTGATCTCCGCCACGAGCCGCTCCATGAGCGTGGTCTTGCCGGCGTTCTTCCAGCCGACCACGCCGTACACTCTCACCATGCGTTCGCCTCGATCGCCCGGAGCGCCGCCTCGGCGGCCGCGAGATCCTCGGGCGTGTTGATGTTGAAGAACGGATCGAACGGCGCGGCGCCGCCGTCAAGATCGAGCGGCCGAAAGACAGCGGTCGCGGCGCCGACGGCGTCGGTCCAGGCGACGATCTTGCGCAGGCCGTCCACGACCAGCGCCCGGCGAAGCGCGCCGCGCAGATCCGTCGCCCAGAGCCCGAAGGTCGGATGCCGAGAAACCGCGCCGTCCGGCGCTTCGGTCGCGGCGAGCGCGAGCGGCGTCCCCGCGGCGTCCGCCGCCGCCGCCAGCCGCTCGGCGAGATCGCGCGGAAAGAACGGCGTGTCCGCGGCGACGGTGACGATCCGCTCGGCGCCGAGCGCGGCCGCCCGCTCCATCCCCGCCAGCACGCCGGCGAGCGGCCCGAGAAACGCCGGCGGATCGTCGGCGACCGTCTCGAGCCCATAGCCGGCGAAGCGCGCGGGATCGCCGTTGGCGTTGAGCAAGAGCCGGTCCGTCTGCGCCTCGAGCCGGGCGATCGCCCGCGCGAGCAGGCTTTCGCCGCCCAAATCGAGCAGACATTTGTCGCCGCCGCCCATCCGGCGCGATCGGCCGCCGGCCAGGATGACGCCGATCAGCATGGTTTCCTCAACATGAAGATCCGCATAGGGTTTCGCCGCTGTCGTTCAATTCCGCGAACGCCGTCGATCGCCGCCGGCGCCGACCGCAACTTTCGGCCTCCGCCTCGCCGCGCGCCGTCGCGCGGGAGCCTGCGCCGAAGATCAGGAGTGCAAAATGCGCCGCAAACGCAATGTCAAAATTCTCGCGACGCTCGGCCCGGCGTCGTCGACGCCCGAGCAGGTGCGCACGCTCTTCGACGCCGGCGCGGACGTGTTCCGGATCAATATGAGCCATGGCGACCACGACGACGCGGCGGCGCGCCACGCGGCGGTGCGCCAGGTCGAGGAAGAGGTCGGACGCCCGATCGCCGTCCTCGCCGATCTGCAGGGGCCGAAGCTGCGCATCGACGCGTTCGCCGGCGGCGAGAAGCCCGAGCTCAAACCCGGCGACCGGTTCCGGCTCGACCTCGACCGCGCGCCGGGCGACGCGCGGCGCGTCTTCCTGCCGCATCCGGAGATCCTCAAGGCGCTCGAGCCCGGCGCGCGGCTTCTCGTCAACGACGGCAAGATCCGCCTGCGCGTCACCGACGCCGACCCGACCTTCGCCGAGACCGTCGTCGAGGTCGGCGGCGTGATCTCCGACCGCAAGGGCGTCAACGTGCCCGACGTCGAGCTGCCGCTCGCGGCGCTCTCGGCCAAGGACCGCGAAGACCTCGCCTTCATGTGCAATCTCGGCATCGACTGGCTGGCGCTCAGCTTCGTCCAGCGCGCCGAGGACATCCACGAGGCGCGCGAGCTCGCCGGCGACCGCGCGCTTCTGATGGCGAAGATCGAAAAGCCGAAAGCCGTCGAGCGCTTCGACAGCATCCTCGAGGCCGCGGACGGCGTCATGGTCGCGCGCGGCGATCTCGGCGTCGAGCTGCCGATCGCCGAAGTGCCGCCGATCCAGAAACGCCTGGTCACCGCCTGCCGCAACCGCGGCAAGCCGGTCGTCGTCGCGACGCAGATGCTCGAGAGCATGATCGAGAACCCGACGCCGACCCGCGCCGAGGTGACCGACGTCGCGCATGCGATCTACGAGGGCGCGGACGCGGTGATGCTGTCGGCCGAATCCGCCGTCGGCGCCTACGGGCCCGAGGCGGTCGCGACCATGGACGGCGTCGCGCTGACGACGGAGAGGGATCCGGCCTATCGCAAAGGCCTCGTCGACAGCCGCACGCCGGCGCGGCCGAACACCTCCGACGCGATCACCGCCGCCGCCCGCGAGGTCGCCGAGACGCTCGACCTGCGCGCCATCTGCTGCTTCACGCACACCGGGACGACCGCTCGGCGGATGGCGCGCGAGCGTCCGGTCGTGCCGATCATGGTGATGACGCCGTTCCGGCATATCGCCCGGAGAATGGTGCTCCTCTGGGGCAGCCATTGCGTGGTGACGCAGGATCTCGGGCGCTTTCAGGAGGCGGTGGCGAGCGGCCTCAAGCATGCGGCGGCCGACGGCTTCGCCGAGGAGGGCGAGCATATCGTCATCACCGCGGGCGTGCCCTTCAACGTGCCCGGCACGACCAACATCCTCCGCGTCGGGCGCATCGGCGAGAAGATCGGGCCCGGCGACACGGTCGGCTGGTGAGCGCCGGCTTCGCGCGTCCTCCTACGCGCGGCGCCCGCGGCGAAACGCGGGCCTGCGCGCCTCTCGTCATCGCCCGGCGATCCGTAAATCTTTTGGCAAAAAAGCTTACGGAAAACGAAATCCACACCGCGTTTCTTGACCTCCGGTTCAGGTCTCGCGCCGCATAGTCGGCGCGCTTGCAGCGGATGCGTCGGGGCCGCGCCCTTCCCGCTGATCCAGCTCGCCCACTGGCGGCGGCGTCCGGCGCATCGAGAAAGAGGGAGCAAGAAAAGCGCCGCGCGGTCGCCCACCCCACCGCGCGGCGCGCTCGCCCTCCGCGAAGCGCTGCGCGCCTCCTCCAACTCGGTCGCCGGCGGACGCGATCTACGGCGTGTCGAGACTGCGCCGACCCGTTCGCCGTATCGCCGCGCCGTCCTGAAGCCCGGGCCTCGGCGTCGTCGCGCGCTCGGATCCATCCGACCTCGACGCGATCTAGATCAATTCGCTCAGCGCTGAAATCGCCTATGAACGACGCGGAGGGCGCGTCCGCCGGCGTTCGGCGTGGCGCGGAAATTGCTCGCGAGCGGTCTTTCAGACGGTCGCGCGCGTCGCCGACGGAACGGCGCGGCGCCGGTCGATGGAGGATATGGTGGGACGTGGACTTCTGATTGGCGCGTTCGTCGCCGCCGGCGCGCTCATGCTGGTCCCGGGCGTCGCCGCCGCCACGGCGCGGGCGGCGCGGCCGGTCATGCGCTCGGCGATGAAGAACGGCGCGAAAGCGGCGGTCGAGATAAGGGCCGCGGCGGCCGAGCTCTACGAGCATTTCGAGGACCTCGCGGCGGAAGTGCGCGCCGAACTCGAACCGGAGGCGTCCGATGTCGAAGCCGAAGACGAGCGCGAAGGAGACGTCGGCGACGACGAAGCGGCGGACGAAGAGCGCGCAGAACGGACCGGATAAGGACGCGGCGTCAGGTCCGGCGCCGGTCCGGCTCCGCGTCGCGCATGAGATGCGCGGGCGGACGCGGTTTCGGCTCGCGGGGCGGGGCGACCGCGCGCGCCTGCAGGAGCTGGTCGACGCCGCCGCGTCGTGCGCGGGCGTGCGCCGCGTGGTCGGGCGTCCGAACACCGGCAGCCTCATCGTCGAGCACGAGGGCGCGTCGGCGGCGCTTCTCGCGCAGCTCGAGGCGCGCGGTCTCGCCCGGCCGGCGCCGCCGGCGCCGACGATTCCGGTCGAGCAGGCGGCGCGGCTCGGCCTCGCCCGCGTCGACGCCGAAATCGCCCACCGCACCGACGGCGCGTTCGGCTTTCGCTCGGCGCTCGCGGCGGCGCTCTTCCTTGGCGCGATCATTCAGGCCTCGCGCGGACAGGTCGCCGGTCCGGCGACGACGCTGGCGCTGAGCGCCCTGACGCTGCTCGAGCAACAACGGCGCTGAGCGGCCGACGACGCCGGTCCGTGCGCGATCGAACGCGGCGTCGACGGACGAGCATGAGCCCTCGCACCGAAAATCATCAACGCGCGATCGGCTCGATATTCGGCGGAGTTCGACACGGCCGACGCTTCATGTCGAGCCGCCGTTATCCTCGATCAAGCTGTTGAGATACGCGTCGGCGAAATCGGTCTCTATCGCCACCCACATTGGCAAATGGTCCGAAATCTGGTGCGTGCGCCATTGGCGATAGCTGCTGTAGGACTTGCCCACTTCGCTCATTCGGCTGCGGAAGTACGCTTCGTCCACTCCGCCCGGATCGTCATCGCCGTCGCGAAATACGTGCTTGAAGACGTCAAAAATACCTGCGTCCAAGATCTTGATGCGAGTGTAGCGGTCGTGGTGATGGCGATCTTCTTTTTCTCCCATCCAGAAGGCGATTTGATCGTAGTATTTGTCACGCGCGACATTCGTGCCGGCCGGTATCTCCAAGATTTCATCCGGAATCTTGAAACCGTTCGAGACGAGCGCCTCCATCGTGCCGTGATCGCGGCCTTTGATGTTGAAGTCGCCTAAGGCGATGAAATAGCTCTTCGAATCTGAGTCGCCGGTCTCCCTGGCTTTGCGAGACAGCGCGCGTGTGAAGGCGGCGATCTCTTTCTTGCGGCGCGCCATCTGCGGCGTGTTGTCCGTATTATCGCCGAAATAGATGTGCACGGTGCACAGCGCGATCTTCATCCATTCCGACTGAAAATACACGATAAAAGGCGTGCGAGCGAATTGCTGCGCCCCTAACTCCATTTGCTCGGCCGGCCAGCGCAGCCGCACCGGTGTCGAAAACCGCCGATTCTTGCCCTCGCCAACATCGATCTTCTTGTTTGCGATGCGGTTGTTGATCACGTCATGCGAGAACTCGTCCGGCTGCCCCTTGAAGGCCAGCTGCGTTCCCGCCGGCAGCACGAGTTTCGTCCCGGCCGGAACGTCCACGAGCGCGGCGGGCGTAACCGAATAGGATCCGCTGTCATTCTTTCGGCTGGGAACCTTCTGCGGCGGGGTCAAGTCGGCGCCATCCGGCAACTCGACCTCGACGCCGTCCGGCAGAATGAGGTCGAAGCTGTCCGGGAGCAAGAGCCGATGATCGTCGGCCAAATTGATCTCGCCGGCGGTGCCCTGAAAGCGCACGCGCGTGGTGTCGAATACGAAAACCATTCTTTCGTTATGCGCGGCGCTGCTCTCATCCGCGTCGGTCATGATGGCGCTCCAGTCCGGGCCCAAGATGCGCATGAGCCGATGAAACGCGCTCAGATCGCCGCGCACCTCTTGCAGCGCTACCAGATCAAACGCCGATATTACTTCGGCGATATAGTAAAACGCTTCCTCGAGACGAAATCCATAATTGGGCGTGTCGAATTCCCTCAAGTTCCAAGTGGCGATGCGGAGCCGTCGGCGGTCCGGTCCGGGCGCGCGAGAAATCGCGTTGGGGAAATTCTGCTGCCGCAGCGCCGCCCGCAGCCGCAACAAGTCGTCGAGCGTGCGTCGCTTCCAGCGTTTGGTTCGCTCGTCGTCATTGTCGTAGGTTCGAAGTCCCGCATAGTACATGGCGTGGCGCACCTATCCGTTTGGAGCCAAGAGAATCCGTCCGGGATTTCGCAACGAGGATAACAGACTTTCGTCGATTCCGAACGCCTCGCTCGGGACGGAGCGCCGGCGATATCGCGCCGCTCGCGCAGCGACGATTGCGGCCTTTCCGCGACCGCGACGATCTGGCGACCGGTCCGTCTCGACCTGCTCGACCAACCGCCCATCGACCGAGGCGCGCCGACGCGAGAGACCTCGCCGACAAAGCGACGCGGCGTCGGCCACGATCGACGCGCCGGCAAAAACGCCGCGCCTCGGCGCGCGACGCCGGAGCGGCGATCCCGATCTCTCGACATCGGCCATTGCCAGACGACGCGCATGGCGGTTCCATGCGCATCGACGTCGCGTTGCGACGCTCCGGGGCGACATCAAATCGACCGGAGACATCCGAAGGATCGCAAAACCCTGTCGTTGGAAAGGCGCCGTGCGCGAAGAAGGCGTAAGAACGATCAGACCGCGCAGAGACCCTGGGCGAAGCGACGTCGAGCGCCGACTGGAGCGCTTGGCGCGCGAGCAGATCGGGGTCTTCGCCGTCCGGGAGGCGCTGCGGGCGGCGCCGCTGCTCGCGACGGCCGCGCCTGGCGACGTCGCCCGGCTGTCGGCGCTGAGCTTCCGAGCGATCTTGACCGCATGCGTCGCGACCTTCGTGTCGCAGGCGAAGCCTTCCGCCCGGTCGGCCGCCGCCGCCGCTTTCAGCGCCGCCACGACGGCGAACGCGGCCCATTCCGCCATCTACGCCGCCGCCCGCGCCGGAACCGCCGCCGTCGCGCCCGATGCGGCGTCCGCCGCCTACGCCGGCTACGCCGCCGCCTACTCGGCCGCCCGCGCCGCCGCCGCGCATACGACGATCCTCGCGGAGTCGTCCCACGATCTCGAACGGCTCGAGACCGCGCTCTCGGCGGAGGAGCTGCGCGCCGCGCCGCTCTGGCCGTTCGGCGCGCCGCCGGAGTTTCAATTCGCTCTCGATCGCCTCGCCGACACGATGCTGCAGCGAGGACCGCAATGCTCGGTCTGGGTCGACTGGTACGCGACGAAGATCGCCGGCTGGCCGACGCTTCTGCCCTTCGAGCGCGAATGGTCCGCCGTCTGAGGCGGCGGCGATCCGCGGCGCCGCCCTATCGCAGCAGCTCCGCGATCTTCGGATCGTCCCAAGGCGGCGCGAGGTCGGGGCGGCCGAAATGGCCGCCGGCGGCGAGGTCGCGGTAGAAGCGGCCGCCGCGCGCGGAGGGCAGATCCCAAAGCGCCAGCCGCTCGACGATCGCGCCGACCTGGAAGTCGACCGCGTCGATGAGCCGCCGCGAGATCTCCGGGTCCGGCTCGACGCCGGTTCCGAACGTGTCGAGCTCGACGCTGAGCGGCCGAGCGTCGCCGGGCGCGAAGGAGAGCTGCGTCTCGCATTCCGCCGCCAGCTCCGCGGCGACGACGGCGACCGCCGCCTGACGCGCCGCATAGGCGGCGACGCGCTCGATCCGCGACGGATCCTTGCCGCTCAGCGCCGAGCTCGACTGCCGCGCATAGCCGCCATAGGCGTCCGACGCGGCCTTGCGTCCGGTGAGGCCGGCATGCGAGCGCGAGCCGCCCGGCGCGCGCACGACGCTCGCGACGAGCCGCGTCGCCTCCGTCGCCGCGAGCGCCGAGCCGTCCAGAGCCGGCGCGACGATCTTCCCGAGCAGGAGCGCGCGCAGCGTCGCCGGATCGGGCGCCGGCGCCGGCGCGGCGAAGGTGAAGGCGACGCCCTCCAAGGCGACCGGCCGGCGGTCCTCGAAGCGGATCGCGACTTGGATCTGCGCGTCCGGACTGAGCCAAGCCGGCGCCTCGTCCGCGCGCAGGCGCTCGACCGCGTCGATCATCCGATGCGCCGCCCAGATCGGCGGCGGCGTCAGCTCCGGCGTATCGTCGTCGGCGTAGCCGAAGGCGGTCGTCATATGCGAGGCGCGGCGCGCCTCGGGCGGAAGACGGCCGGGCAGCGTCTCGTCCGCCACCATGTCGAGCATCACCGTCATCCGCGACGTCGCCTCGGCGCCGTCATAGCCCGCCTCGGCGATCACGCGCCGCGCGAGCGCCGCCGGATCGAACTCGAGCGGCCGGCGATGCCGGATCGAGAGGAAGGCGACGCCGGAGGCGAGCGCGCATTCGGCGACGACGCCGCCTTCGGGATCGCTCGCGAGGCAGGCGTCGACGACGGCGTCGCTGATCTGATCGCAGAGCTTGTCCGGATGGCCGGCCGTCATCGCTTCCGAGGTGAGGACGAAATTGCGCATCACGAGGCCTCCAAGGGCGCGAGTTCGAGGCTGACGCCGCGGCGCGCGAGCACGCTCGCGAAAGGCGCGGCGGCGCAGGCGAGCGCGACCGCGGCGTCCCCGGCGCCGATCGGCGCGATGCCGAGAAGGCGGCGCAAGGGCGGCGTGAAGAACGGCGCGACCGCCAGCGCGGCCGAGCCGATGAGCGCGAGATCGAGGGTGCGGTTCTCGAAGAGCGCGTCGGGACGCAGCTTGCGCGGGTCGCGGCGTTGGCAGACCAGCGTGTAGAGGAGCTGGCCGAGCGACAGGCTCATGAACGTCATGCCGCGCGTCTGCGGGCCGGGACCGTAGCGCGCGAGGCCGACGAAATGCGAGGTCAGCGACGAGGCGGCGATCACCGCGCTGTCGATCGCGATCCGGCGCACGTCTTGAGACGGGATCACCGGCTCGTCGGCGGCGCGCGGCGGCCGCGTCATCGCGTCGGGATCGGGCTCCGCCAGCGCGAGGCCGAGGCCCGGCAGCACGTCGGTCGCCAGATTGATCCAAAGCAGCTCCATCGGCGTCTCGAGCTCGCCCGGCCCGTGCAGCGCCTCGATGATGCTGACCAGGATCTCGGAGATGTTGGTCGTGACCAGGAACTCGAGCGACCGACGAATGTTGCGGTAGACCGAGCGGCCCTGCGAGATCGCCTCGATGAGCGTGCCGAGCTCGTCGTCGCGGATGACGACGTTGGCGACGTCGCGGGCGAGATCGGTTCCGCTCGCGCCCATGGCGACGCCGACATCGGCGGCGTTGAGCGCCGGGCCGTCATTGACGCCGTCGCCGGTCATGCCGACGACGCGGCCGGAGGCCTGCAGCGCCTTGACGATGGCGAGCTTCTCCTGGCTGCTCACGCGCGCGAAGACATGGGTGTCGCGCGCCAGGCTCTCCAAGAGCTCCTTCGGCATGTCGAGGAGGTTCGAGGAGTCGATGACCTTGAGCGGCGCGCCGTTCGAGAGGTCGAGGTCGCGGGCGATCGCCGCCGCCGTCGCCGCCTGGTCGCCGGTGATCAGCACCGTGCCGACGCCGGCGCCGTGCAGCGACCGGATGAAGCCGGGCGCGGCCGGACGGATCGGGTCGACCATGCCGACGAGGCCGAGGAAGGTGAGGCCGCCGGGATCGTCGATCGCCGCCTTCTTGGCGCCGGCGCCGGTCTTGCGCGCGAAGCCGAGCACCCGCGCCGGCAGCGCCGCGATGCGGTCGTTCGCCTCCAGAACGCGGTCGCGGTCCGCACGCGTCAGCGGCCGGGCCTTGCCGCCCTCCAAGACATGCGTCGAGCGCGCCAGCACCGCCTCGGGCGCGCCCTTGACCGCGAGAAGCGGCTTCGCGCCGCCATGGCGGGTCGTCATCCACGGCCGGCCGGGCGCGCGTTCCGAGGTCTCGAGGCGCGGCCGCTCGGCCCGGAGCGTCCGCGGGTCGAGACCGGCCTTCCGGGCGAACTCGGTGAGCGCCCGCTCGGTCGGCGAGGCGGCGGCCGCGGTCTCCGTCTCCGCCGCGTCCGCGCCGGCGTCGTCATTGTTGAGCGCCGCGATCTCGGCGAGCGGCGCGAGCGCGCGCGCATCATCGAGCGCGACCTCCGAGCGGCCGGCCGTCGCCGCGGCGACCGACATGCGGTTCTCGGTGAGCGTGCCGGTCTTGTCGAGACAGAGCGTCTCCATCGCGCCGAGCGTCTCGACGACGCCGATCTGCCGGATGAGGATGCCGCGCTTCTCCATCCGATTGACGCCGTAAGAGAGCGTCGAGGTCGCGACCATCGGCAGGCCCTCGGGCACGGCGGCGACCGCGAGCGCGAGCGCGTCCTTGAGCATCGTCGCCAAGGGATAGCCGCGCAGGAGCCCGATGCCGACGAAGACGCCGCAAGCGGCGAGGCTCGCCCAGGCGAGGCGCTCGCCGAGACGCTCGAGACCGACCTCGACCGGCGCCTGCGGCCGTCCCGAGACGGATGAGAGCGCCTGGATCCGCGCCGCCTCGGTGCGCCCGCCGGTCTCGACGACGAGCGCGCGGCCGACGCCTTCGGCGACGATCGTGCCGGCGAAGGCCATGTTGGCGCGCTCGCCGATCGGCGCGTCCGCGGCGACGACCGCGTCCGGCGCCTTCTCGACCGGCAGGCTCTCGCCGGTGAGCGCCGACTCGTCGATCGTGAGCCGCCGGGTCTCGATGATCCGCGCGTCCGCCGGCGCCTGACGCCCGGCGCGGAGCTCGATCACGTCGCCGGGCGCGAGCGCCTTGTTGGCGATCTCGACCCAGGCGCCGCCGCGCAGCGTCCGGACCGTGTGCTCGGAGGAGTCCATGATGCTGTGGATCCGCCGCTCGGCCTGGCCTTCGGTGACGAAGCCGAGCACGCCGTTGACGAGAACGACCGCAAGCGTCGCGACCGCGTCGGCGACGCCGCCGGCGCCGAGCGAGACGACCGAGGAGCCGACCAGCATCAGCACCGGCAGGCCGCGGAACTGGCGGACGAAGAGTTCGATCGGCGAGGCCTGCTTCTGGCTCGGCGGGACGTTGAGGCCGAACCGGGCGAGCCGCGCCTGCGCCTCTTCGGGCGTCAAGCCCGCCGCCGGATCGACGCCGGCCGCCGCGAGAACCGACGCCGCGTCGAGCGCGCGCCATGTCGGGCCGCCCGCGCGCGCGCCGTCCGTCGCCACGGCCCGCGGCGGCGCCGTCTCGGATCGCCGCAGGGTCGGGTGAAGCTCGGGCGAACGCGCG
>CAZPTD010000038.1:0-21440 GCA_964588915.1 uncultured Neomegalonema sp.
CGGGCGGGTCGAGGCCTGGGACGGCGCGGCGCGGGACGTGCTGGCCGGCGCGGCGCTGATCGTCGACGCGCTTTTCGGCGTCGGTCTGACGCGTCCCTTGGCCGGCGCGGCGGCCGAGATGGCCGAAGCCGCGAACGCCGCGCCCGCGCCCGTCCTCGCGATCGACGCGCCCTCTGGCGTCTCCTCCGATAGCGGCGCGCCGCTCGGTCCCGCGATGCGCGCCGCGCGCACGGTCGCCTTCGTCGCCAAGAAGCCGTGCCATCTCGTCGGCGAGGGCGCGGCCCTCTCCGGCGAGGTCGTCGTCGCCGACATCCTCGCCGGCGTCGAGGCGGCCTGGGAGGCGGTCGAGCCCAGCGTCTTCGAGCTGACGACGGACGGCCTCGCCGAGCGGCTCGCCAAGGCGCCGCTCGCGCATAAATACGACCACGGCGCGGTTCTCGTCGCGACCGGCGGCTTCGGCGCCACCGGCGCGGCCCGGCTTTCGGCGATGGCGGCGCTCCGCGTCGGCGCCGGGCTCGTCACGCTCGCCGCGCCCGAGGCGGCGATGGCGGAATGCGCCGCGCGGATTGCGGCGCTCATGCTGCGGCCGGCCGAGACGCCGGACGCCTTCGCCGCGCTTCTCGGCGACGGCCGGGTCAAATCGGCCGTGATCGGGCCCGGCCATGCGAGCCGTCCCGGCGGCTTCGAGCGGACGCGGGCCTGCGTCGAGGCGGCGCTCGGCGCGTTGGAGGGCGTCCTCGTCCTCGACGCCGACGCGATCACGGCTTTCGCCAAAGCGCCCGATCGGCTCTTCGCGGCGATCGGCGCCGGGCGGGCCGAGGCGATCCTGACGCCGCATGAGGGCGAGTTCGCGCGGCTGTTCCCGGATCTCGACGGATCGGGCGGCAAGATCGCCGCGGCGACGGCGGCGGCGGCGCGCTCGGGCGCGGTCGTGCTCGTGAAAGGCCCGGACACGGTGATCGCGCGCCCCGACGGCCTGGTCGGGATCGCCTCCGCCTTCGGCCCGCGCGCGGCGCCCTGGCTGGCGACGGCGGGCTCCGGCGACGTGCTCGCGGGCCTCGTCGCCGGGATCGCCGCGCGCGGCGCGCCGCCCTTCGCCGCCGCCGCCGAGGCCGCGGTCCTCCATCAGGAGATCGGTCGTCGCGCCGGGCCGGGCCTCATCGCCGAGGACCTGCCGGACGCGGTCTCCGGCTGGCTCCGCGCGCATTCGTCCTGAGAAGCCCTTCCGGCGCGGGGATCGAGCGACTATGTTCCGGCTTCACGGGTGGGCTCACTCGGCGGGCGTGGCGGAATTGGTAGACGCACTGGATTTAGGTTCCAGCGCCTTAGGCGTGGGAGTTCGAGTCTCCCCGCCCGCACCACCGCGTTTCGATGGAAAGCGCGTCGAGATTTCTCCGGCGGTTGTTGCGCGCCCGTGGTTTCCAAAGGAAACCGCGAGAGCCCTGCGCTCGGCGGCGCGGGGAGCGCCAGATCTGACGGAGCGTTCGGATGAATAGCGACGCGGCCCCACGTTTCTTGACCAAGGAGGAGATCGAGGCCGGCCTCGCCGCCGCGCTGGTCTCGCCGCGCGACGACGGGACGGTGGAGATGATCGTCTCGCGTCCGGCCGCGGGCGAGCGGACGACGCCGGAGCGCGCGCATCTCAGCCGCGCGGGCGGCGTCGAGGGCGATCACTGGGCCAAGGGCTGCTGGCGGACGCTGCCCAACGGCGGCCCGCATCCCGACGTCCAGGTCGCGATCTCCAACGCCCGCGCGCTCGACCTCTTCGCCGGCGGCGACCGCTCGCGCTGGGCGCTCTCCGGCGACAATCTCATCGTCGATCTCGACATCTCCGAGGCGGCGCTCTCGCCCGGCGCGCGGCTCCGCATCGGCGAGGCGGTTCTGGAGATCACCGAGGAGCCCTTCGCCGGCTGCAAGAAGTATGTCGCGCGCTACGGCCTCGCCGCCACGCAATATGCGAACACCGTCGGCCGCCCTCTGCGCCTGCGCGGCGTCTATGCGCGAGTCGTGGAGGACGGCCATGTCGCCGTCGGCGACAGGATCCGGCGGGCCCGATAGTCTGATCGGTCGGTTCTGATGGAGCCGACCTCGCCCTTGTCGGCCCGGCCAAGCGCGACGCGCGCAGAGCCGGGATCCAGGGCCAAGGGGCCGAGCGTGCGGCGAACCGGCCCTGGATCCCGGATAAGCCTGCGGCTTTCCGGGATGACGGCGTCATCCCGGGATGACGGCGTCGTCCCGGGATGACGGCGTCATCAGCGTCGCATCGACCTAAACAGATCCTGCGCCAGCGACGCGCTCGGCTCAGCCCGACGCGATCTCCGCGCCGATCGGATGCGGCGTCCGCGCGCTGACCGCAAGCCGGTTCCAGACGTTGATCACGCCGATCGCCACGGTGAGCCGGGCGACCTCCGCCTCCGAGAAGACGGCGCGCACGCGCGCATAGGCGTCGTCCGGGACGCCGGTGTCGGCGAGCAGCGTCACGCTCTCTGTCCAGTCGAGCACGGCGCGCTCTTTGTCGTCGAAGAGCGGCGATTCGCGCCAGGCCGCGACGAGATGCAGCTTCTGCGGGTCGAGCCCGTCGCGAAGCGACTCCTTCACATGCATGTCGACGCAATAGGCGCAGCCGTTGATCTGCGAGGCGCGGAGCTTCAAGAGGTGAAGATGCGACGCGTCGAGGCCGGCGCCGCGCACCGCCGTCTCGAGCGCGTAGACCGCGCGGAAAAGCTCGGGCGCCGCATTGGCGATGTTCAGTCTCGGATGCATGTCTGTCTCCTGAGATCGGGCGACGCTTGACGCCGCGCGTTGGAGCGGATCGAATCGAGGATAAAAATTATCCTCGATCTTTTGTATCCATGAATGGCGCGCGGCGCAAGCGGCGCGCCGGATGGAGGCGCGGATGAGACGGATGAGCGACGGCGTCGAGGCGGCGCTGCATTGCGCGCTGGCGCTGGCGGCGTTGCCCGAGGGCAAGGCGCTGCCGGGCAAGGCGCTCGCCGAGCTGCATGGGCTTTCGGAGACGTATCTCTTGAAGCATCTGCGCGCGCTGACGGCGGCGGGCGTGATCGAGGCCCGATCCGGCCCGCGCGGCGGCTATCGGCTCGCAAGGCCGCCAGCGAAGATCACGATGCTCGACATCGTCGAGGCGATCGACGGAAGCGAGCCGGCGTTTCATTGCCGCGAGATCCGACAGCGCGGGCCTTGCGCCTCGGACGATCCCTGCGTCTATGAGCGCGACTGCTTCATCAAGACGCGGATGCTGGCGGCGGAAGACGCTTGGCGCGCGGCGCTGCGGGCCGAGACGGTCGCCGATCTCGCCGTCGAGGCGGCGCAGCGGATCGACCCGCGCAACAAAGCGGCGTTCGCGGAATTCCTAGAGAGATCGGCGCGATGAGGGCGCCGCGCCGTCACCCGCTCAGCCGCGCCGCCAGCCGCTCCAGCATGACCAGGCAGCGCGCCAGCTCGTCCTTCGTCACGAACTCGTCCGGCTTGTGCGCCTCGCGGATCGAGCCGGGACCGCAAACCGCCGTCGGCAGGCCGATCCCCTGAAACAGCCCGGCCTCCGTGCCGAAGGCGACCGCCTCTTCGGCGTTGCCGCCGGTCAGCTCCGTCAACAACGAGACCGCGGCGTTCACCGGCGTCGGCTCGAGCCCGACGACCTCGCCGACCGCCTCCAACGTGATCGAGGCCTCCGGATGGACGGCGCGCATCTCCGGCAGCAGCGTCTCCTGGACCAAATCCGCGAGCGCGTCCTTCACGAACTCCGCGTCCTTGCCGCGGACCGGCCGCATCTCCCAATCGATGAGGCAGGCGTTCGGGATCACGTTATGCGCGACGCCGCCCTCGATCCGTCCGACGCTCACCGTCGTCCAGGGCGGCGCGAAGGCCGAGCCCTCGGGCGCCCGCGCCTTCAGCTCTTCGGCGAGCGCCATCAGCCGCGTCGCGTAGCGCACCGCGTATTGGGCGGCGTTCACGGCGAGATCGGGCAGCGAGCCGTGGCCCTCCAGGCCCGTGATGCGCGTCGTGTACTCGTAGCAGCCCTTGTTGGCCGAGACGATCCGCATCTCGGTCGGCTCGCCGACGATCACCGCCTCGGCCGCGAAGCCTTCCGCGCCGAGCTTCCGCGTCAACGCCTCGGCGCCGTGGCAGCCGGTCTCCTCGTCATAGGTGAGCGCGTAGTGGATCGGCCGCGTGAGGCCGGCGGCGGCGAAGACCGGCGCCATGGCGACGGCGCAGGCGACGAAGCCCTTCATGTCGCAGGCGCCGCGGCCGTAGAGCCGGCCGTCGCGCTCGGCCAGTCGAAAAGGATCGCTCGACCAGGCCTGGCCGGCGACCGGCACGACGTCGGTATGGCCCGAAAGCACGACGCCGCCCGGCGCGTCCGGCCCGATCGTCGCGAAGAGATTGGCCTTCGCGCCGGTCGCGTCGGGTTGCCGCCAGCAGCGCGCGCCGGCGTTCTTCAGCGGCGCCTCGAGATAGCCGATGGCGTCGAGATTGCTCTGCGACGAGACGGTCGGAAAGGCGACGAGATCGGCCAGAACCGCGACCGCGCGCTCCAGCGTCGTCACGGCTTGACCACGATCTCGCGCGGCACGTCCGCGAGCCGCTCCGCCGGCCCGCTCTCGGAGACGCGCAAGGATTCGGTGATCTCGACGCCCCAATCCTCGGACCAGACGCCGGGCATGAAATGGAAGGTCATGTTCGGCGCGAGCAGGGTTTCGTCGCTCGGGCGCAAAGAGAAGGTGCGCTCGCCCCAATCCGGCGGATAGGAGAGCCCGATCGGATAGCCGCAGCGGCCTTCCTTCTCGACGCCGCGCTTCGCCAAGACGGCGTAGAGCGCCCGCGCGACGTCGCCGGCCGTCGCGCCGGGCCTGGCGGCGGCGATCCCGGCGTCGAGCCCTTCGAAGAGCGCCTCCTCGGCCACGCGCATCTCCTTCGGCGGCTCGCCGATATAGGCGGTGCGGCAAAGCGGCGCGTGATAGCGCAGATAGCAGCCGGTGATCTCGAAGAAGGTGCCGGCGTCGCGCTCCAAGGGCTTGTCGTCCCAGGTGAGATGCGCCGCCGAGGCGTCCTTGCCGCTCGGCAGGAGCGGCATGATCGCGGCGTAGTCGCCGCCGAAGGCGCCGGCCGCGTCCTCTGCGCCGAGCACGCTCGTCCTCAGGATTTCGGCGACGAGTTCGTTCTTGCGCAAGCCCTCGCGGAACTCCTCGCGGATGCTTGCGTGCATGCGCTCGACGATCCGCGCGGCGCGGCGCATGTAGCGGAGCTCGGTCTCGGACTTGACGGCCCGGCGCCAATTGACGAGGGCGGTCGCGTCCTTGACCGGGCCGTCCCAGGCGCTCGTCAGCACCGCGTGCGCGCGGGCGGTGTAGTAGTAGTTCTCCATCTCGACGCCGAGCGCTTTGCCGCCCCAGCCGCGCGCCGTGAGCACGCGGGCGAGGTCGGTCATGGCGTGCCGGTCCGTCGCCATGACGAAATCGTCCGAATAGGCGACGATGTCGTCCGGACCCATGTAGCAGGTCCTGAGCGCGCCCTTGGCGTCCATGGCGCGGCCCCAGAAGATCGGGTCGCCCTCCGGGCCGACGATCACGCCCTGATGGACGTAGAAGGACCAGCCGTCATAGCCGGTCAGCCACGCCATGTTGGACGGATCGGTCACGAAAAGCGCTTCGATCCCGGCTGCGCCCATGGCGGCGCGGGTCGCGTCGAGGCGCTCGGCGTATTCGGCGCGGCTGAAGCGGAGGGCGGTGTCGGCGGGCATGTCGGTCCTCTCGCGGCTCGATCTCGGCGATGAGACGAGCTGAACCGAGGCGCCGCGCCGCGTCAAACGCCGAAGCGCCTCGACCGCCGATCGGCCCTATCGCCGTCGATAGACGAACACCCGGCCGATGGTGCCGGCCTCCTCCTGGCTGATCGCCTCGAGCTCCTCGCGCTCCGGCAAGGGCTGCGTCGAGACGATGAGACCGCCCTTGCCCATCGTCCGGATCATCGGATCGGTGAAATGCGCCGCCAGCGCCGGATCGCCGACCGGATCGCCGACGCCGAGATCGTAGGAGACGAGCGCGAAGCCGGCGCCGGCGAGATCGGCGAGATGGTCGTCCGCCTCGCCGAGCAGCAGCAGCTCCTTCGGCGGATGGTAGGCCGGATGCGCCTCGAGCACGCGCTCGATCACCCAGATCTTCCGATCCGGAAAATGCTCGCGCATGTAGTCGTAGGTGCGGCCGGCGCCGAGGCCGACCTCGACGATGTCGCCGGGCACGCCCGTCGCCGCCGAGCCGAGCGTCTTTTTCGCCCAGGCGAGACCGGCGCGTTGGGCGGTCATGCGGCGGATCATAGTGTCCAAACGGCTCATGGACGCCTCACTGAAAATCGCGTTGCCGCCGAATCGGCGAACGAAGGGAAAACGACGCGCTCACGTCGCGCTCTCGAAAATGAAGACGCGGTCCTTGCCGACGCTTGCGGTCTCCGGGCGGAGGGCGAGGCCGTCGCTCTCGGGCAAGCGCTGCGTCGAGACGATGAAAGCGCCTCTCGGCGCCATCGCCGCGCGCATGAGCGGCGCGAAGCGGGCCGCGCGCTCGTCATGGGCGAGCGGGTCCATCGCGCCGAGATCGTAGTTGACGAGCGCGAGCCCGGCGCCCGCGAGCTTCTCCAGGCCGTCGCCGGCGTCGCCGAGCAGGAGATCCGACTGCGGCGGCGTGCAGCTCGGATGCGGCCTGAGATTGCGTTCGATCACCCAGATTCGGCGCCCCGGCATGTGTTCGCGCATATGGTCGTAGGTGCGGCCGTTGCCGAGCCCGACCTCGAGCGCGTCGCCCGGCCGGTCGGCCACTTGCGCCATCGCCCAGTCGAGCGCCGCCCGCTGAGCGGTCATGCGCAGGATCATCGCGTCCAACCTGTTCATTTGAACTCCCCGAATGCACTCCTGAAGCGCGCTCGCCCGCTTTGGGGCGCCGCGAGCGGCTGCGGCGTGATCGCGCTCCATTCAGTCGCCGCCGTCAAGCGGATCGTCGCCTATCGCGTCCTGGCGTTGCGCCAATGTCGGCGCGGCGGCGCCGGCGATCGCCCGTTTCTGCGCCTCGGTGAGCGGGGCGCCGCCTTGTCCGGCGCCGGCGCCTTCGAGCGCGGGCTGCGGCCCGCTCGGATAGCCGGGCGCCGGCCCTTCGGCGACGCGCACCGTCACCTCGCGATGGGCGAACTTGATGCCTTCGCGCTCGAAGAGGTCGCGGATCTTCGCCAAGATGACCTTGCGCAGCACCCATTGCTCGCCCGGCTTGGTCATGAACTTGACCCGCATGATCATGGCCGATTCGTCCATCTGCACCAATCCCTGCGACTTGAGCGGCTGCAGGAACTTCGGCCCGTGCACCGGATCCTGCAGAAGCTCTTCGCCGAGCTTCTTGATCTTCTTGCGCACCGCTTCGGCGTCGGTGTCGTAGGTCAACCGGAGCGGCAGCTTCATCACCACCCAGTCGCGCGAATAGTTGGTCAGGCTCTGAATCTCGCCGAACGGCACGGTGTGCAGATAGCCGAGATGGTGCCGAAGCTGAAATGAACGCACCGAGATCCGCTCGACGACGCCCTTCACGGTGCCGAGATCGACGTATTCGCCTTTGCGGAACGCGTCGTCGATCAGGAAGAAGGCGCCCGAGAGGATGTCGCGCACCAGCGCCTGCGCGCCGAAGCCGAGGGCGAGGCCCACGATGCCGGCGCCGGCGAAGAGCGGCGCGACGTTGACGCCGAGCTCGAGCGCGACGATGAGCACCACCGTGATCGTGATGATCGTGAGAATGAAGTTCCTGAAGAGCGGCAGCAGCGTCGCGAGCCGCGAGGCGCCGGCGCCGCCTTCGCCTTCGCCCGGCTCGGGCGGCGCGTCGTATCCGCCCTCGGCCTCGATGCGCTGATCGATCCAGATGCGCAGCGCGTGATAGGCGATGTAGCCGAAGAGCACGACGACCGAGATGTCGATCAGGCCGTCGACGAAGGGCGTGACCTCGAGCGCCGCCGTCTCGGTCGACCAGATGCGCAGAAAGGCGATGAAGCCGGCGGCGATGGCGAGAATCGTCGCGACGCGTCGTCCGAGATCGCGCGCGGTGCGCATGCCGCCCGGTCGGCGAGTCGCCGCCGGGCGCGCGGCCTTTCCCTCGTCGGCGGTCGTCGGCGCGCCTTCGGCCGGCTCGTCCGGGCCGTCGGCCTCTCCGGGCGCGAGATCGGCGAGGATCGTCGCCTCTTCGACCGGCTGGCCGCCGCGGGCGGCGGAGCTGCTGAACGCGGCCCGCTCGGTCGGCGCGGCGGCGGCGACGGCGGCGGCGCGGCGGCGGCGCTCGGCCGCGCCGAAGACCCAGGAGATGATCGCAGAGACGAGCGCGTAGACGGCGAAGGCCGACAGCATCACGACATAGGCCCCGACGATCAGCGGCACGGCGCCGGCGGCTTCGCCCTCGATGAACTCGGTGGTCATCACGACCCACGCCGCGATCGAATAAACGATCGTCGCCGGCCCCCAAAGGAGCGACGCCCAGCGCGCCGGCCAGCTCGATTCCGATCGCGGCCGGCCGCCGCGGATCGCGCGCGAGACGGTCCGGCCGTTGAAGAGCACGAAAAGGATGTTGAGCAGAACGACGACCAGCGTCAGGCCCGACGAGACGAGCGCGTGGAAGCCCGGCGACAGGCGCAGCGCCTCCAGCCAGACGCAATAAGCCTGGAAAATCAGCGCGAGCGCGCCGGTCGCGAAGAGCCAGGCGAACAGTCGGCGCGCTTCGCCGTCGCGGAGCTTCGGAATGCGATACGCCATCAGATAGGGCGCGAGCACGACCCGCCATCCGATCGCGACGAGTCGGACGGCGAGATAGGCGCCGAAGATGACGATGAGCGTCGCCTGCGTCGCCTCGTGTTGCGGCGTATCGCCGACGACGTGCCCGACATCGCCGAAGAAGGCGCCGAGCACGATCGCGCAGATCACCGCAAGGCACGCGCCGAAGATCCCGAGGCCGGCGCGCAGGAGCAGGATCGGCAGCTTCTCCTCGATCGTCTGCGGGTTCGGCGACTTCTGCCGCAGGAACCAGGGCCGGACGATGATGACGCCGAAGACCAGGATGACGGCGACGGTCGAGACGGCGAGATAGAAAACCGTGTCGAGCGCGACGTCGATGAAGAACGCGGCCTCGCGGGTCGGGCTGCGCGCCGCGAGCTGGCGCAGCATCTCGTCATGGAGCGCGTCGGCGGCGCGCACGCGGTCGGCGACGCCGATGAAGAAGCGCTCGATGCCGTTGCGCGCCATCTCGACGATGACGCTTTCGCCGGAGGCGAGCCGCGCGTAGTCGTCGCCGCTCGGATAACCGTCGCCGCGCGGCGCCTGCGCGCCCGGCGTCGCCGCCTCCGAGCCCTCGTCGGCGCTCGGCCGTCGGATGATGATGATCTCCGCGCCTTCGGCGACGCTGTCCTCGAGCGCCTGGATCAGATCGCGCTCGCCGCTCGGCTCGGCCGCGGGCTCCTCCTCTTCGCCCGCCGAGAGCAGCGCGCCGACGCCCGGGTTGATCTGCGCGGCGGCCGGTTGGACGCCGAGGACGAGAATGAGAAGGAGCGCGCCGAGCGGCGCGGCGATCCGCGCGAGCGGTCGAACAGTCTCCGACATGGTTGCTGCCTCTCCTCTGACCGGTCGGGCCGGCGCGTCATCCGGCCGCCCGTGGCGCGCGAAGTCGGCGGGCGGCTTGAACAGCGACGCTGCAAGCACGACCTCTGACAGAAGCGGCGTTCGGGTCCAGGTTTTCAAGTCACATCCGTTAACGCTTCGGCGCTCGACCAGCGCGCCAAGATCACGGTTTCGAGTAAAGTGTCGACAAACGCGCAGCGAAGGCGCCACTTAACCAGCGCGCGCTCAGGAGCGGAACGATCATTCGCATGGCGCGCGAGTTGGAGAGAGCGATGGACAGGACGGTCGCGGTGTTGGGCCTCGGTTATGTCGGGCTTCCGCTCGCCTTGGCGATGGCGCGGAGCGGCCGGCGCGTCGTCGGCTACGACGTGGACGCCGCGCTGGTCGAAGGGCTGCGATCGGGCCGGGATCCGAACGGCGAGGTCGCGGCGGCGTCGCTCGCCGAGAGCGGCGCGCGCTTCTCGGCCGATCCGGCGGATCTCGCCGGCGCCGATGTTTACATCATCGCCGTGCCGACGCCGCTCGCCGCGGGCAACCGGCCGGATCTGAAGCCGATCCGCGCCGCTTCCGCCGCGATCGCGCCGCATCTTCGCAAGGGCGCTTTGGTGATCGTCGAGTCGACGGTCTATCCGGGCCTGACCGAGGAGGTCTGCGCGCCGGTCTTGGCGGCCGGCTCCGGCCTCGAGCCCTATCGGGACGTAAAGCTCGGCTACTCGCCGGAGCGGATCACCCCCGGCGACGCCGAACACTCGCTCGAGACCGTGATCAAGATCGTCGCCGGCCAGGACGAAGAGACGCTCGAGCGGGTCGCCGCGCTCTACGAGCCGATCGCCAAGGGCGGTCTCTACCGCGCCTCGAACATCCGCACCGCCGAGGCGGCGAAGGTGATCGAGAACACGCAGCGCGACCTCAACATCGCGCTCGTCAACGAGTTCGCGCTGATCTTCGGCAAGCTCGGCCTCGACACGACCGAGGTGCTCGAGGCGGCGGGCACGAAATGGAATTTCCTGCCGTTCAAGCCGGGCCTTGTCGGCGGCCACTGCATCGGCGTCGATCCTTATTACCTGACGCATAAGGCGGAGACGGTCGGCCATCATCCGGAGGTGATCCTCGCCGGGCGCCGGATCAACGATTCGATGGGGCGGCATGTCGCGCAAGAGGTGGTGAAGAAGATGCTGGCGAGCGGTTTCTCGTTGCCCGAGGCGCGGGTGCTCGTTCTCGGCCTCGCCTTCAAGGAGAACTGCGCCGATATCCGCAACACCAAGGTGATCGACATCGCGCGGGAGCTCGAGAGCTTTTCGGTCGCCGTCGATGTTCACGATCGGCACGCCGATCCGGATCAGGCGCGCCGGGCCTACGGCGTCGAGCTCCGTCAGGACGCGCCGGAGACGCTCGCCGGCTTCGACGCGGTGATCCTCGCGGTGGCGCATGACGAGTATCGCGCGCTCGGCCCCGAGGCGATCCGCGCAATGGGCCGCGACGGCGCGATCTTCTACGACCTCAAGGCCGTTTTCCCGCGCGAGGCGAGCGACGGCAGATTGTAGCGGCGAACACTATCGAAAGAGCGAGAGAACGGAGAGAGCCGTCCCATGTGCGCCATGCCCTTCATCGAGGCGAGGCGCGCGCGCGCCCCGCGCGTGCTGCTCTACAGCCACGACACCTTCGGCCTCGGCCATCTGCGCCGCTCGCGCGCGATCGCCCAGGCCTTCGTCAACGCCATCCCTGACGTCTCGGCGCTGATCCTGACCGGATCGCCGGTCGCCGGGCGGTTCTCGTTTCCGTTCGGCGTCGACCATGTGCGCCTGCCCGGCGTCGTGAAGATGCCGGACGGCGCCTATGAGAGCCAGAATCTCGGGCTCGACATCGACCAGACCACCGCGCTCAGAGCGCGGATCATCGAGGCGGCGGTCGACGGCTTTCGGCCCGATCTCGTCATCGTCGACAAGGAGCCGACCGGATTCCGCGGCGAGCTGCTGCATGTGCTGGAGCGCCTGCGCCGCAAGCGGACCAAGGTCGTTCTCGGCGTCCGCGACGTGCTCGACGAGCCCGAGGCGCTCATTCCGGAATGGGACCGCAAGGGCGCGCTCGCGGCGGTCGAGCGCTTCTATGACGAGATCTGGGTCTACGGTCTGCCGCAGGTCTACACGCCGCTCGACGCGCTCGGCCTCTCGGCGCAGGCGCGCCGGCGCGTTCGGTACACCGGCTATCTGCGGCGCGAGATGCTGTCGGACACCATCGATCCGATGATCGAGAAGCCTTACGTGCTGATCACGCCCGGCGGCGGCGGCGACGGCGCGATGCTCGTCGATTGGGCGATCTCCGCCTATGAGGAGGATACGACGCTCGAGCCCTCGGCGATCATCGTCTACGGGCCGTTCCTCGCCGGCGAGATCCGCCAGCAATTCGACGCCCGCATCGCCGCGCTCGGACCGCGGGTGACGGCGCTCGGCTTCGCCTCCAACATGGAGGCGCTGATGGCCAACGCGGCCGGCGTCGTCGGCATGGGCGGCTACAACACCTTCTGCGAGATCCTGAGCTTCGACCGTCCGGCGGTGCTCTGCCCGCGGGTCCGGCCGCGCCGCGAGCAGCACATCCGCGCGGCCGCGGCCGAGGAGCTCGGCCTGCTCCGCATGCTGGATTCGGAGCGCGACGGCGCCGCCGCCGCCGCGATGGCCCGCGCGATTCGCGGGCTGACGCGCCAGGCGCCGCCCTCGGCGGCCGGCGTCGACGGGCTGCTCGATGGGCTGCCGGCGATCCTGGGGCGGGCCTGGGATCTCCTGCGCCTCGGCTCGGGCCGCGGCGCGCGCAGCGTCTCGGCCTAGGCGTTCGGGGCGCGTCGCCCGAGAGCGCGGGCCGCCGTTGAAGACGGCGACGGCCCGCCCAACTTGAACGCGGAGAGGTTCGGCGCGGCGCGCTGGGCCCGCCACGCCTCGTCTCGCGAAGGAACGCCGCCATGACCCGCGCACCGCGCATCGCCGTCGTCGTCAAGGGCTGGCCGCGGCTTTCCGAGACCTTCATCGCCCAGGAGCTCCACGCCCTCGAGCGGCGCGGCCTCGATCTCGAGATTTGGTCGCTCCGGCGTCCGACCGACGCGAAGCGCCACCGTCTTCACGACGAGATCGAGGCGCCGGTGCGCTACCTGCCGGAATACCTGCGCGACGCGCCGCTCACGGTCCTCGCCGGCCTCGGCGCCGGCCTTTTCCGCCGCGGCTTCTGGCCGGCGCTCGGCGCCTGGCTGAAGGATTTCCGCCGCGACCCGACGCGCAACCGCGTGCGCCGATTCGGCCAGGCCCTCGTCCTCGCCCGCGCGATGCCGCGCGAGACCGCGGCGCTCTACGCCCATTTCATGCACACGCCGGGCTCGGTCGCGCGCTACGCCGCGATCCTGCGCGGTCTCGCCTGGGGCTTCTCGGCTCACGCCAAGGACATCTGGACGATCCCGGAATGGGAGAAGCGCGAGAAGATCGCCGCAGCCCGCTTCGGCGCGACCTGCACCGCGTCGGGCGCCGCGCATCTCGCCGGGCTCGCCGACGCGCCCGAGAAGATCCGCCTCGTCTATCACGGCCTCGATCTCGGCCGTTTCCCGCCGCCGCCAGAACGGCGCGCGGAGCGGACCGGCGTCGCCGGCTTTCCGATCCGCATCCTCTCCGTCGGCCGGCTCGTCGAGAAAAAGGGCTTCGATCGGCTCGTCGCCGCGCTGGCGCTCTTGCCGCCGGATCTCGACTGGCGTTGGGTTCATATCGGCGGCGGACCGCTCGGGCCTTCGCTCGCGGCCGAGGCGGAAAAGCTCGGGCTCGGCCCACGGATCGATTGGCGCGGGCCGGCGGACCAGTCCGAGGTGGTCGCGGCGATGCGCGAGGCCGACATCTTCGCCCTGCCGAGCCGGATCGCCGCCGACGGCGATCGCGACGGCTTGCCGAACGTGCTGATGGAGGCGGCGAGCCAGAAGCTCGCCATCCTCTCGACGCCGGTCTCGGCGATCCCTGAATTCATCGAGGACGAGGTCCATGGGCTCCTGCGTCCGGACGCGCCCGAGGCGCTGGCCGCGGCGCTCGCCGCTCTGGCGTGCGAGCCGGCGCGGCGCCGGCGACTCGGGACCGCCGCCTATGAGCGGCTCGTCGACGCGTTCGGCGTCGAGGCCGGCGTCGCCGAGCTCGAGCGGCTGCTCCGCGGCCTCGCGGCCTCCGGGCCTGCGCCGAGCGCCGAGCCGGCCGCGCCGGCCTCCGCCGCCCTCGGCGGGCAAAGCTGACCGATGGGCGCGCGGAGCATCGCCTTCTACGCGCCGCTGAAACCGCCCGATCATCCGAAACCGTCGGGCGATCGGGCGATGGCGCGGGCGCTCATGAAGGCGCTGGAAGGGCTCGGGCCGCCGGCGCGGCTGGCCTCGCGCCTGCGCGCGCGCGACGGGGCCGGCGACGCGGCGACCCAAGACGCGATCTTCGCCGCCGCCGAGGCCGAGATCGCGCGGCTCGTCGCCGGCCCGCCGATCGCGCTCTGGCTGACCTATCACAACTATTACAAGGCGCCCGACCTCATCGGACCCGAGGTCGCGCGCGCCCATGGCGCCGCCTACGCCGTCGTCGAGCCGTCGCGCTCGCCGTTGCGCGCCTCCGGGCCTTGGGCGCGGTTCAACGCCGCCGCCGACGCCGCCATCGATCGCGCCGACGCGCTCTTCTACATGACCGAGCGCGACGCGCCGGCGCTCCGGGCGGCGCTGCGCCCGCGACAGGCGCTGGCGCTGCTCCGGCCGTTCCTCGACCGCGAGACCGTCGAGCCGACGCCGCCGCGCGCCTTCGCGCCGCCGATCCGGCTCCTCGCCGTCGCGATGATGCGTCCGGGCGACAAGAGCGACTCCTACGCGGCGCTGGCGGCGGCGCTTCGGCGCGTGAAATCCGACTGGCGGCTCGAGATCGTCGGCGACGGCGAGGCGCGCGCCGAGGTCGAGGCGCTCTTCGCGCCCTTCGGGCCGCGCGTCGCCTTTGCGGGCGCGCTCGCCTCCGACGCGCTCAGCGAGCGCTACGCGGCGGCGGATCTCTTCGTCTGGCCGGGCGTCGGCGAGGCCTACGGGCTCGTCTATCTCGAGGCGCAGGCGGCCGGGCGGCCGGTTCTCGCCGAGGATCGGCCGGGTGTCCGCGACGTCGCGCGTTCGGGCGCCGTGCTGGCGCCGCCCGACAATCCGAGCGCCTTCGCCGCGGCGATCGACGCGCTCGCCGCCGAGCCGGAGCGGCTGGCCGAGCTCGGCGCCAAGGGCGCGGCCGAGATCGCCGCCGATCATCTCGTCCATTCGGCGCGGCGCAGCCTCGCCACCGCGCTCGCGCCGCTCCTCGACCGCGGCCGGTCGGAGGCGCGGCCGTGATCCGGGTCGCGTTCCTCCGCCACGGCCGCACCGGCTGGAACCGCGAGGGAAGGATTCAAGGGCGGACGGATCGGCCGCTCGATCCGGCGGGCCGCGAGGAGCTCTTGGCGCGCGCGCCGCCGCCCGGCTGGGAGGAGGCCGATCTCGTCGCGAGCCCGCTCGCGCGCGCGGCGGAGACGGCCGAGATCGTCTTCGGGCGGGCGCCGCGGGCCGAGCCTCGGCTGATGGAGATGGATTGGGGCGCCTGGGAGGGACGGCGCGGCGCGGAGCTGCTCGCCGAGGGCGCGCCGGGCTTCCGCCCGATCGAGGAATGGGGCTGGGACTTCCGGCCGCCCGGCGGCGAGTCGCTCGCCGATCTGAGGGATCGGGTCGCCGACTGGATGGCCGAGCTCGAGAGGCCGACGGTCGCGGTCGCGCATATCGGCGTCATGCGCGTCGCTCTGGCTCTGGCGACGGGATGGGCGTTCGACGGGCCGCCGCCCTTCCGCATCCGCCGCGCGCGGCTCTATCCGATCGCGCTCGACGCTGCGGGCGCGCCCGTCAGGGCCGAAGCGCCGCTGCGCCTGACCGAGAAGGCGCGCGCATGAGAATCCTCTTCGTCGTCACGCATCTGCTCGGGACCGGCCATCTCAGCCGCACGCTCGCCCTGGCGCGCGCCTTCGCCGAGGCCGGATGGTCGGCGCGGGCGGTCTCGGGCGGCGTTCCGGCGCCGCATCTCGCCGCCGCCGGCGTCGAGCTCGTCCAACTGCCGCCGCTCGCCTCGGACGGCGCGAATTTCCGCCGCCTGCTGACGCCGGAGGGCGCCGAGGCGAGCGCCGCCGATCTCGCCGCGCGCCGCGCCGCGCTCCTGGCCGCGCATTCCGGCTTCGGCCCGGACGTTCTCGTGACGGAGCTCTTTCCCTTCGGTCGGCGGATCCTCGCGGCGGAGTTCGAAGCCCTCCTCGCCGCCGCGTCGGCCGCCGCCGCGCGGCCGCTCGTCCTCTCCTCGATCCGCGACATCCTGGCGCCGCCCTCGAAGGCGGAAAAGGTTCTCGAGACCGAGAGGCGGCTCCAGCGCTTCTATGACGGCGTTCTGGTCCATTCCGATCCGGCGCTGACGCCGCTCGAGGCGAGCTGGCCGGCGACGCCGGCGATCCAGGCCAAGCTCCACTATACCGGCTACGTCGCGCCGCCGCCTCTCGGCGCGCCCGGGCCGGGCGACGGCGCCGGCGAGACCCTGGTCGCGGCCGGCGGCGGACCGGTCGGCGGTCGGCTCTTCGCCGCCGCGATCGAGGCGGCGCGGGCGACGCCGGAGCTCGCCTGGCGGCTTCTCGTCGGCGGCGGCGCCGACCGGGCGGCGGATCTCGCGCGCAACGCGCCGAAGAACGCGGTCGTCGAGCCGCCGCGGCCCGACTTCCGCCAGATGCTGGCGCGGGCGGCGTGCTTCGTCGGCCAATGCGGCTACAACACCGCGCTCGACGTGCTCGCGGCGGGTTGTCCGGCGGTCTTCGCGCCCTTCGAGGAGGGCGGCGAGTCCGAGCAGCGGCTCCGCGCCGAGGCGCTGTCCGGGCGCGTCGGCTACGCCGTGCTCGACGAGGCGTCGCTGACGCCCGCCGCCCTCGCCGAGGCGACGCGCGCGCAGATCGCCCGCGGTCGCCCGAAGCGGCTCGACGCCGCGATGGACGGCGCGCGCCGGAGCGTCGAGATCGTCGCCGCACTCAGGGCGAGCCGATGACGGGCGCGCTCTTCGATCCGCTCCGGCGCGAGCTCGATCTCTGGCGCGCCGAGGCGAGGACGCTCGAGGTCTGGATCCGCGACGACGACGCGATCGCGCCCGCCGCTGCGATCGACCGGCTCCTCGCGCTCGCCGGCTCGGTCGCGGCGCCGGTCGCGCTCGCGGTCATTCCCGAAGGCGCGACCGCGGCGCTCGCGGAGCGGCTCGAGGGCGAGCACGCGGTCTCGGTCCTGACCCATGGCTGGGCGCATCGGAGCCACGCCGAGCCGCCGGCGAAGAAGGCCGAGTTCGGCGCCGATCGGCCGCTCGCCGAGCGCCGGGCCGACGCCGCCGCCGGCTTCGCGCGGATCGGAGCGCTCTTCGGCGATCGGGCCGCGCCGGTCTTCACGCCGCCTTGGAACCGCGCCGCGCCCGATCTCTGGCCGCATCTCGCCGAGATCGGCTTCGCGGCGATCTCGACCTTCGGGCCGCGCGCGCGCGCGGAACCGGCGCCCGGGCTTGTCGCCGTCAACACCCATCTCGATCCGATCGACTGGAAAGGCTCGCGCAGCCTCGCCGATCCGGAGACGCTGATCGCCGCCGCGGCGCGCGCTCTGTCCGACCGCCGCGCGGGCGGCGCCGACGCCGAAGAGCCCTTCGGCCTCCTCACGCATTGTCTCGTCCATGACGAGGCGATCTGGAGCTTCTGCGCCCGTCTTCTCGAGTTCTTCGCCGAGGCCGGGGATGTCGTGCGGCTCGTCGGCGTCGGAGAGAAAATCGGACGGGCGCGTTTACGCGTTCTGAACCAAGAGCCGGCTAGGCTCGCTTTGTCCGGCTCAGAAGAATGCGAGAGAGCTATGCCGCAAGCAGAATGCGAGCGTGGAAGCGGGCGCGACCGGCGGGTCGAGGCGCGCGGCGACGCTGGAGAGGCGGCCCCGCGTCTCGACCGGGCCGAGCTCGACGCCAACACCATGGCGGACCGCAGCCTGCAGGCGGAGCTCTTCCAGATCTATTTCGATCAGGCGCCGACCTATTTCGGCTACATGCGCCGCGGTCTCGAAGAGCGCGACGACGATCTCTGGAGCGCGGGCTGCCACGGCATCAAGGGCACCGCGCGCACGCTCGGGCTGAAAGCGCTCGCCGCGACCGCGGCCGAGGTGCAGAAGAAGGCGCCCTCGGAAGAGCGCTACCGCGCGGTCGAGAAGCGCATGGACGAAGCAAAGGCCGCCGCGCACATCTATCTCTCCGAGTTCTGATCCGAGCGGAAGCGCCGTCGATCACGCCTCTTCGAGCGCGACGCGCAGCTTGTGCGTCTCGACGAGCGTGAAGACGCGCTGGATCTGATTCATCTCGATCGCAATCGTCTTCGCCGCGAGGCAGAGCACGCGCTCGAACGGCTTCGGCCGGGCGCGGGCGTTGCGCTCGACGATCTGCCGCGTCAGGTCTTCGAGCAGCTTCTGGTAGGCGCCGGCGAGCCAAACGGACTTTACGTCGCGATAGGCCATGTAGAGCGCGACCTCTTCGACGGATGCGAGATAGGCGGCGTCGAACCGGCCGCGATAGAGGTCGCCGAAATGGCGCTTGAAGATCCGCGCGAAGGCGGCGGCGGATTTCGGCTCGAGCGCGCCTTCGGCCGATTTCGAGCGCGCGAGATGCGCGAGGATCCGGTCCGACCACGGATCCTTGAAGCGCTTGAGATAGGGCCGGAGCAGCCGGAAGCTCGTCGTGAATTCGAGGTCGATCTCGAAAGCGCGCCGCAGCCGCGCCTCGGTCTCGGCCGGCCGGATATGCGGCCGGTGACAGGCGGCGAAGGCCTCGAAGCTCTCGAATTGCGGCTCGGCGTTCATCGCCGCATGATCGTCGCCGATCCTTTTCGGAAGCGTTCGCTTTCTCGGTTAACGCCCGGTCAATTGCGCCGAGGCGCGTCGACCGGCGCGGCGGGCCGCGCTAAGCAGGCGGCTGATCCGCGATAGTTCTGGCAGGCTCGCATGAAGCTGCGTCTTATCTTGATGTCGATCGCCGGCAGTTTCTGGTTCGCGCCGCTGCTGGTCGCGCTCGGCTTCGCCGCCGCCGCCGCGGTCGCCGTTTGGATCGACGCGCGCGTTCAGTTCTGGAGCGTCGTCGCCTTCTTCGACATCTCGCCCGCCGCGGCGCGATCCGTCCTCTCGGCGCTCGCCGGCGGCATGATGACCGTCGCCTCGATCGTCTTCTCGCTGACCTTCGTCGCGTTGACGACGCTGTCGTCGCAGTTCGGGCCGCGGCTGCTCATCTTCTTCATGAACGACCGGGCGACGCAAATCGTGCTCGGCGTGTTCGTCGGCGGCTTCCTGTTCGCGTTGATTGCGCTGCTGAGCGTCCAAGAGGACGACGTCACGCCGGTCGTCTCGCTCTTCGGCGCCGTTCTGCTCTCCTGCGGCGCGCTCGGCGTGATGATCTTCTTTATTCATCATATCGCGCGGTCGATCCAAGCGGACGTCATCGTCGCGCGGCTCGGCGAGCAGCTGACGGACGCCGTCGACAACATCGCGCGACGGCGCGCGGACAACGGCGCGGCGGCGGGCTCGTGGCCGTCGCCGGCGCCGGACGCGCGGGTCCATGTCGTCGGCGCGGATCAGGCCGGCTATGTGCAGATCATCGACGCCGCCATGCTCGCGCGCGAAGCGGCGAAGCTCGACGGGCGCGTCGACTGCCTCGTCCTCAACGGCGATTTCGTCCTCAAGGGCCAGTCGATCGCGGAGCTGCGCGCGCCGGCCGACGCCGAGATCGATCCGAGCTGCTTTCAGCGCGCGATCGCGCTCGGCAGCCAACGGACGCCGGCGCAAGAGGTTCAGTTCGAGATGACGGCGCTCAACGAGGTCGCGGTGCGCGCGCTCTCGCCGGGCGTCAACGATCCGAACACCGCCGCCGCCTGCGTGCATCGGCTCGCCGAAGGGCTGGCCGCGATGTCGGCCGTGGACCTTCCGGGCGACGTCGTCCTTTCCGACGAGGAGGGGCGTCCGCGGGCGCGCCTGCGCGGGCGCAGCTTCGAAGCGCTTCTGGAGACCGCCTTCGCGCAGATCCGGCGCTACGCGCGGGACGACGCGAACGTGTTCGGCGCGATGATCGACGCGCATGCGGCGTTGGCGGAGGTGGTGGGCGAGAAGGCGCATCGCGCGGCGCTCGCGGCGTCGCTCAAGCTGATCGAGGCGCATGTCGGCGCGTTTTTCGAGGCCGAATGCGACCGCGACGCGCTCATGCGCCGCGTCAGCGCCGCCGAGGACGCCTTGCGCAAGACGGACCGAGAGACGTCCGCCGCAAAAGCGCGCGCGGCCGCCGCCGACTGAGCCCGATGCGACGCGACGCGCGGCCCGGCCTCAGCCGAACTCGATGATCACGGCGCCGGCGGCGATCAGCACGATGAGCGCGATCCTGAGAAGGTCGATCCGCTCTCGGAAAATGAGCACGCCGATCGCCGCGCCGAAGATGATCGAGGTCTCGCGGAGCGCCGCCGCCTCGCCGACCTTGTCGAGCCGCGTCGCCAGCATCAGCGAGCCGAAGCTCAAGAAGGCGATGATCGCGCCGAAGAAGCCGCGCACCGCCAGATCGCGGAGCACGGGCCGCGCTTCGGGCGCCATCCGCCGCCAGCGCCGGAGGGCGATGACCGGAAAGCCGACGCCGGTAACGACGTAGAACCAGGCGAGGAAGGTGAACGGGTCGGCGGCGAGCCGGATGCCGTAGGCGTCGGCGTTGGTGTAGACGGCGATCATCACGCCGGTGGCGAGCGCGGTCAGGATCGCCGAGACGAGCGCGGCCCGAGGCGGCGCGCCGTCGCCCTTGTCGCGGAGGTTCGCGATGGCGAAGGCGTAGATCGCGCCGCTGAGGAGCAGGAGGCCGATCCATTGCTGGCCGGTCAGCCGCTCGTCGAACAGCAGGAGCGCGAACGCGACGGTCGCGATCGGGCTGGTGCCGCGGGCGATCGGATAGACGACGGTGAAGGCGCCGCGATGGAAGGACGCCGCCTGGAACCATTCATAGACGACATGGATGACGAGCGCCGCGAAGAGCGCGATCCAGACCTCGGTCGTCGGCCAGGGCACCGCGAAGAGCGCGAAGGGCAGCGCCATCAGCACGTAGCAGCTGTTGATCGCGCCGCGATTGAGGAACGGGTCGGAGCGGCTGCCCTGGCCGCCCTTGTTGATCGCGCCGAAGATCGCATGCGCGAGCGCCGAGAGCAGCGCCAATGCGAGCGCGAGCGCTTCGCCGGCCGGCGTGCCGGCGATCGAGACGATGAACTCGCCCATGGTCTTCTCCGAAGAAGCGGTCGGCGGTCGGGTATCAGAAGCGCGCCGGCGCCGTCTCGCGTCGAATGCAGGGCGCCTTCTGACCGCGGGAGGCCGACGGCTTCGCCGCCGCAGTCGGGCGCGCATCGCCGGCGCGGCGCTCGTCGCGGCCGAAACGGCGGGAGCGGCTCGTCGCCCGCGACCGGCGGGAGGAGCCGCCGTCGCCGGAGACGACGGAGGTGGTGGCGTAGAGCCTTCCGCCGTCATCCCGGCCAAGCGCGAAGCGCGCAGAGCCGGGATCCAGGGCCTCTGCGCTCGGCGGCTCTGGATCCCGGATCGGCCTCAGGCCGTCCGGGATGACGGTCCTTAGCGCCGAGGCGCAAGGCGTAGCGGCCGAATGGCGGGAGCGGCTCGTCGCCCGCGACCGGGGCGAGGAGCCGCCGTCGCCGGAGACGACGGAGGTGGTGGCGTAGAGCCTTCCGCCGT
>CAZPTD010000039.1:0-21185 GCA_964588915.1 uncultured Neomegalonema sp.
CGGCCCCTTGGCCCTGGATCCCGGCTCTGCGCGCTTCGCGCTCGGCCGGGACGACGAGGGCGAGGTCGGCTCCATCAGAACCGATCAGACGACAAGCTCCAGCGCCGCCGACCACGCTTGTTTCGAACGCGCTCTGGATGCATCCGAGCGCGTGACGGCGCGCGCGTCGACGTTGCGCCGCCCCTGGCGCGAGGCCGGGGCGGCGATACGGCGAACGCGTCGGCCTCGGCTCAACGCGCTCGAGTCAGGGACGCGGCGCAGATCGGCGACCACCCTTTCGATTTCGGCGATCGTCGTCGCCGCGCCGACCGAGAAGCGGACGGCCCCGAGCCCGATCTGCGAAGTCGCGCCCCTCGCGGCCGGCGCATGCGACATGTCCGAGCCGCCCGCGTGGGCGGGCCGCGCCCGGGAAACGAGCCCTTTCAGCCGTGATCTCGGTCGGCGCACTACCGCGCCAGCGCCGTCCAGCCGCCGCCGCTCTCGGACGAGCGCACGCAGGCGTCGACGAAGGCGAGGCCGTCGAAGCCGTCCCGCACCGTCGGAAAGACGACGTCGGGCGGCGTCGGCGCGCCGGACCGCGCGGCGAGGATCGCCGCCGCCGCCTCCGAATAGATGTTGGCGAAGCCCTCCAAATAGCCCTCGGGATGCCCCGGCGGCACGCGGCTCATGCGTCCGGCCGCCGCGCCGGCGCCCGCGCCGCCGCGCGTGAGCAATCGCTTCGGCTCGCCGAGCGGCGTATGCCAGAGATAGTTCGGATCCTCCTGGCGCCATTCGAGACCGCCATCCTCGCCATAGACGCGCAAGCTGAGCGCGTTCTCGGCGCCGGGCGCGACCTGCGAGCACCAGAGCATGCCCTTGGCGCCGCCCTCGAAGCGCAGGAGCACATGCGCGTTGTCGTCGAGCCGCCGTCCCTCGACGAAGCTGTCGAGATCGGCGGCGAGCGCGGCGGCGCGGAGCCCGGTGACGAAGCAGGCGAGGTTGAAGGCGTGGGTGCCGATGTCGCCGATCGAGCCGCCGGCGCCGGAGCGCGCCGGATCGGTGCGCCAGGCCGCCTGCTTCACGCCCGTGTCTTCGAGCTTCCGGCTCAGCCAGTCCTGCGCGTATTCGGCCTGGACGACCCGGATGCGCCCGAGCGCGCCCGCGGCGATCATCTCGCGCGCCTGCCGGATCATCGGATAGCCGGTGTAGTTATGCGTCAGCACGAAGAGCGCGGTCGACCGCTCGGCGGCGTCGACGAGCCTGCGCGCGTCCTCGAGCGTCGAGGTCAGCGGCTTGTCGCAGATGACATGCACGCCGCGCGCGAGGAAGGCGGCGGCCGCGTCGAAATGCATGTGGTTGGGCGTGACGATCGCGACCGCCTCGATCCCGTCCGGCCGGCCCGCCTCTCCGGCCGCCATCTCCTGATAGGAGCCGTAGGAGCGGTCGGCGGCGAGGCCGAGATCGCGCGCCGAGGCGATCGCCTTCTCCGGCGTCGAGGAAAGCGCGCCGGCGACGAGGTCGAAATGATCGTCGATCCGCGCGGCGATGCGATGGACGGCGCCGATGAAGGCGTCGCGGCCGCCGCCGACCATGCCGAGCCGGATCCGCGCCGGCCGGCCCTCCGAGATTGTTTGGTCGGTCATCAGGCAAGCCCCAGGATCCGGCGGTTCGTCGCCGCGTCGACGCCGGCGTCGGCGAAATCGTCGAAGGCCTTCTCGGTGACGCGGATGATGTGCGCGCGCACGAAATCCGCGCCCTCGCGCGCGCCGTCCTCGGGATGCTTGAGGCAGCATTCCCATTCGACGACCGCCCAGCCCGGAAAGTCCATCGCGGCGAGCTTGGCGAAGATCGCGCCGAAATCGACCTGGCCGTCGCCGAGCGAGCGGAATCGTCCGGCGCGGTCGACCCAAGCCTGATAGCCGCCATAGACGCCTTGCCGGCCGGTCGGATTGAACTCCGCGTCCTTCACATGCATCATCTTGATGCGGTCGCGGTAGATGTCGAGATGGTCCAAATAATCGAGGCATTGCAGCACGTAGTGCGACGGATCGTAGAGGATGTTGGCGCGCCGATGCCCGCCGACGCGGCGCAAGAACATCTCGAACGTCGCGCCGTCATGCAGGTCCTCGCCCGGATGGATCTCGTAGCAAAGGTCGACGCCGACGCCCTCGGCGTGGTCGAGGATCGGCCGCCAGCGTTTCGCCAGCTCGTCGAAGGCCGCCTCGACGAGGCCGGACGGCCGCTGCGGCCAGGGATAGACATACGGCCAGGCGAGCGCGCCCGAGAAGGTCGCGAGGCCGGCGGCGCCGAAATGGGCCGAGGCGGTCAGCGCCTTCTTGACCTGATCGACCGCCCAGGCCTGCCGCGCCGACGGATTGCCGCGCACCTCCGGCGCGGCGAAGCCGTCGAACATCGCGTCATAGGCCGGATGCACGGCGACGAGCTGACCCTGCAGATGCGTCGACAGCTCGGCGACCGTGACGCCGTTCTCGCGCGCGACGCCGGCGATCTCGTCGCAATAGGCCCGGCTGACGGCGGCGCGGTCGAGATCGAAGAGCCGCTTGTCCCAGGTCGGAATCTGCACGCCGACATAGCCGCGCTCGGCCGCCCATTTCGTGATGGCGGACCAGGAGTTGAACGGCGCCGCGTCGCCGGCGAATTGCGCCAGGAAGAGCGCCGGCCCTTTGATCGTTTTCATCTCTTTCCTCCCTGACGCCGGCCCGCTCTCTCGCGGAGCGGCGCGCCGCTTGCGCGACGGCGCCCGATCAGGGGCGCCGTCCGTCGTTGCGCCGGGCGCCTACTCGCCGCCCCAGCGCGCCGGATAGTCGGGCATCAGCTCGCAGCCGCACATGGCGTAGTGCAGCGGCGGCATGGCCTCGTTGATGAACTCGTCGAGGTTGTCGGCGGTGATCGCCGGCTGCGGCAGGTTCCATTCCGGCCCCGGAATGCTCTCGCCTTCGAGGATCCGCACCGCGGCGATGATCGGCGTGCGCCACTGATAGGTCGGATAGGTCGGCGCGATCGCGGTGATGCCGAGCTCGCGCCATTTTTGCAGGAAGTCCTGCTGGTCCTCGCCGGTGATGATCGGGACGTCGAAGCCCATGTCCTCGAACGCCTCGATCGCCGCGACCGAGGTCGCGCCGGCGTCCATCCACACCGCGGCGAGCTCGCCCTCGCGCTGGAGATAATCCTCGACGATCGCCTTGGTCTTGGCGCGGTCGCCGTCGGTGAACTCGGCGCCCACGATCTCGAGGCCGGCCTCCTCGAGAATGCGCACCGCCGCCGAGTAGCGCGTCTCGAGCACGTCGACGCCCGGCAGGATGCGCAGCATCAGCACCTTGCCGCCCGGCTCGGCGTTCGCCGCGATGAACTCGGCCGACTGGATGCCGAAGCCGTAGCCGCCGACCGGCTTGATGAAGGTGACCGGACAGTCGGTGTTGACGCCGCGGTCGAAGACGATGACCGGCAGCTGCTCGCAGGCGCGCTCGACGATCGGCGTCAGCGCCGCGGTGGTGTTCGGCGAGACGATGAGCACGTCGCAGGAGCCGCCGGCGAGAAGATCCTCGATGTCGGCGATCTGCTTGTCGTCCGAGCCTTCGGCGTCGGTGACGACGAACTCGCCGATCTCGGGATGCAGGTCGACCTCGGCCTGCATGGTCGTCCAGCCGACGACGCGCCACGGGTTGTTCACGCCGGCGTTGGAGAAGCAGACCGTGTAGGGTCCTTCCGTCGCGTATTCGGACGTGTCGGCGAGCTCCTCGCCGTAATATTGCAGCCAGGGCTCGCCCTCGGGGCCGTTCGGCGTCGCGTCGAGCATGGCGCGTTGCTTCGCGAACTCCTCGGGGTCGTCAAAGTTCTGCGCGGCCGCGCCGCCGACCGACAGACCGGCGATGATCGCGGCCATCCAAATGCGTTGCATCCGTTCCTCCCTTTCCTTCTCTTGTCGCATCAACCGACAGCCGCCGAGACGTCTCGACGGCTGACCTCATCCGCCGGAGAGCCGGCGCCGGCGCATCGCGTAGGCGACCGCCGAGATCAGAATCAGGCCCTGGACGACCTCGCGCATCGGCTGCGGCAGTCCGAGCATGTTCAGAAGCGTGAAGACGGCCATCAGCGTCGCCGCGCCGGCGATCGCCGCGCTGACCGAGCCGCGGCCGCCGAGAAGCTGCGCGCCGCCGATGACCGCCGCCGTGATCGCCTGGAGCTCGTAGCCGTCGCCGACGCTGGTCGAGACGCCGGCGAAGCCGCCGAGGAGCACGCCCGCGACGACGGCCGTCAGTCCCGAGACGACGAAGGCGGCGACGCGGAGCTGAACGACCGGCGCGCCGGAGAGCCGCGTCGCGCGCGGATTGTCGCCGAGCGCGTGCAGAAGCCGGCCGTAATGCGTCCGGTGCATCAGCAGCCAAAGCGCCGCGCCGACGATCACGAGCACGATGAGCGCGACCGGCAGGATGTCGACGATCGGCGTGTCGCGGATCAGCGTGCGGCCGAACTGGCGGAAGCTGTCCGGCAGATAGCCGCGCGGCGAGCCGCCCGACCAGGTGAGCGCGACGCCGCTGAGCGCGATCATCATGCCGAGCGTGGCGATGATCGAGGGCACGCGCAGGAGCGAGACGACGAGACCGTTCACCAGCCCGACCACCGCGCCGATGACGAGCATGAGCGGGATGACCCACGCCGTCGCGTTCTCGTCGCCGTCGGTCAGGATCGAGCTGCCGATCACCGTCAAGGTGATCAGCGAACCCTGGCTGAGGTCGAAGCCGCCCGAGACGATCACGTAGACCTGCCCGGCCGCGAGGATCGCGAGCGGCGCGACCTTTTTCAGGAAGTTCATGTAGCCGGTCGGCTGCAGAAAGGGCGGCGAGATCACCGCGATCGCGATGAGGAGCGCGATCAGGATCAGATAGACCGGATTGATCGAGAGCCGCCGAACGCGGTCGCCGAGCGTCGAAGAGGCCGAAATGTCGGTCATCCGATCCTCCTCACGCGACGATCATTCGAGAGCGCACGGCGTAGACGGCGACGGCGGCGACGATGATGACGCCGCGCAGGATCTGCTTGGCGAAGGCGTCGACGCCGAGAAGATTGAAGGTCGAGTCGATCAGCGAGAAGATGATCACGCCCGCGATCGTGCCCCAGACGCCGCCCTTGCCGCCGGCGAGGATGGTGCCGCCGATGACCACGACCGCGATCGACTCGAGATCGTAGACGCCGTCGCGGCCGATCCAGGGCGCGCCCGAGCCGAGCCGGCTGGCGAGATAGAGCCCGGCGATCGCGGCGCAGAGGCTGCAGACCACATGCGCCGAGATGATGACCCGCGACGTCTTCACGCCCGAGAGCCGCGCCGCCTCGCGGTTGCCGCCGACGCTGTAGATGTTCGAGCCGAAGCGCGTGAAGCGGAGCACGAACCAGGCGAGGAGCGTCATCGCCGCCAGGAAGACGAGGCTGAAGGACATGCCGAAGACCTCGCCATAGGCGAAGAACTTGAAGCTGTCGGGCACCGAGCCGGCGAAATTGGTGAACGCCGCCGAGAGGCCGCCCTCGAGCAGCAGCGCCATGCCGAGGGTCGCGATCAGCGGGTTGACCTCGAGCTTGGTGACGACCAGGCCGTTGACGAGGCCGACAAGCGCGCCGATCGCGAGCACCGCGAGGATCGCCGGGATCGTCATCGCCGGATCGCCGTTCATGATCACCGAGGCCGTCACCGCGGCCACCGAGATCAGGTTGGCGACCGAGAGATCGATCGACGCGACCAGGATCGCGAAGGTCTGCCCGATCGCGGTGATGGTGAGCGCGACGCCGCGGCCGAGGATGCTGAGGACGTTGTCGAGCGTCAGATACTGCGTCTGCGCCGTGGCGAGCGCGATGCCGATATAGATGACGATCGCCGCCGCGAGCAGGATCACCGCCGCGTTGCGGTCGAGCCGAAGGCCGCCGCGCAGCCGCTCTTGGATCGCCGCCCTCATCCGCCGCTCGCCTTCGCCATCGCGACCGCGCCCGCCGTCTCGACCTCCGCGCCGCCGGTCGCCAGATGCATGATGTCCGCCTCGCTCGCGCCGCGCGGCAGCTCGCCGGCGATGCTTCCGTCGCGCATGACGATGATCCGGTCCGAGGCGCCGATGACTTCCGGCAAATCGGACGAGATCATCATGATCGCCGCGCCGCTTTGGGCGAGTTCGCGCATCAGTCGGTAGATGCCGGCCTTGGCGTTGACGTCGATGCCGCGCGTCGGCTCGACGAAGATCAGCACGCGCGGATTGAGCTTGAGCCAGCGCGCGACGATCGCCTTCTGCTGATTGCCGCCCGACAGCCCGCGGATCTCGTGGTCGTAGCTCGCCGCGCGGACGTCGAGCTGGTCGAGGAGCGCGTCCATCTTGCCGACGTCGCCATAGGCGGTGCGGCGATGCGATCCGGTCTTCCGCGACATCGCCCGCGCCGTCACCATGCCGTTGTCGCGCACCGACTGCATCAAGAGCAGCGCGTCGGCCTTGCGGTCGCTCGGCAGCATGCCGAGGCCGGCCCGAACCGCGTCGCGCGGCCGATGGAACGCGACCGTGCGGTCGCCGAGCGTCATCGCGCCGCTCGTGAAGGGCTGGGCGCCGAACATCGCCAGCGCGAGCGCCGAGCGTCCGGCGCCTTGGATGCCGGCGAAGCCGACGATCTCGCCGGCGCGGAGCTCGAGATCGACGCCGCGAAGCCGGTCGTTGCCGCCGCCCGTCACGGTCAGGACCGTCTCGCCGATCTCCTCTTGCTTCGCCGGCGGCGGATAGAAGTCGCCGATATCGCGCCCGACCATCGCGCGGATGATCTCGTTCGAGGCGGGCGCCTGGTCGAACTCGGCGGCGACCTGACCGTCCTTGAGGACGGTGACGCGGTCGGCGAGCCGGCCGATCTCGCGCATCCGATGCGTGATGTAGACGATTGCGCGGCCCTGCTCGCGGAGCTTGAGGACGAGATCGAACAGGACCTCGCACTCCTGCTCGTTGAGCGCCGCCGTCGGCTCGTCCATGACGATCACCTTGGCGTCGAGCGCGATCGCCTTGGCGATCTCGACGAGCTGCTGCTCGGCGACGTCGAGCGCGCCGACGAGCTGATCCGGCTGGATCCGATGCAGCCGCCCGAACGCCTCCAAGGCCTTTCGCGTCTCCTCGCGCATCCGCGCCTGATCGATGAGGCCCCAGCGGTTGGTCGGCTCGTGGCCGAGGAAGATGTTCTCGGCGACGGTGCGCTCGGGCAGGAGCGAGAACTCCTGGTAGATGACGCTGACGCCGGCGCGCAACGACTGCGCCGGATGCTCGAAGCGCGCCGGCGCGCCGTCGAGCAGGATCTCGCCTTCATCGGGCTGATAGGCGCCGCTCAGCACCTTCATCAGGGTCGACTTGCCGGCGCCGTTCTCGCCGACCAGGACATGGACCTCGCCGGCGCGGCAGGAGAAGCCGACATGGTCGAGCGCGAGCACGCCCGGAAAGCGCTTCACGATCCCGCGCATCTCGAAGACCGGCGTCGTCATCCCGCGCTCTCCGACCAAGCGCGGCGCACGAAGGCGGCGCTCTCGCGGAAAAGCGTCTCGACATCCGGAAAGAGCGGGCGCCAGACCCGGGTCGCGGCGGCGAGCTCCGGCACGGCGCTGCCGAAGGCCTCGACGACGACCCAGCCGTCGAAGCCGGACCTCCTAACGGCGCCGAAGACGTCGTCGAAGTCGATCTGACCGCGCCCCGGGATCCCGCGGTCGTTCTCGGAGACGTGCAGGACGCCGATCCGCCCCGAGAGCGCCGCGATCGCCTCCTTCTGGCTCTTCTCCTCGATATGCGCGTGGAAGGTGTCGTACATGATCCGGAAATTCGGATGGCCGACCCGATCCGCATACGCCGTCGCCTGCTCGGCGGTGTTCAGGAAATAGGTCTCGAACCGGTTGAGCGGCTCGAGGCTGAGGAGCACGCCCTGCGCCGCGGCGCGCTCGGCCAGTCGGCGATGCGCCTCGGCGCCCCAGGCGAGCTCGGCCTCGGTCGGGCCGACGCCGGTGAAGACGCCGATCGGCGCATGGAACGGACCGCCGACGCTTTCGGCGCCGAGCGCGACGGCGCAGTCGAGCGCCCAGTCGAGATGCGCCGCGCCGCGCCGGCGCGACTCCGGGTCCGGGCTCACCGGGTTCGCGTCCGGCGTGTCGATGATCGAGGTGGTGGTGCGGCCGAGCTCGAGCGTGTCGAGCATCCGGCCGAGGCGCGCGTAATGATCCGGATCGCCGCGGAAGACCGGAATCTCGACACCGTCGAAACCGGCGCTCTTGGCCAGCTCGAAAACGCTTTGATGCGTCGCGTCGACAAAACCGGTCGCGCACAGCAGATTGATGCTGAGCCGCATGCTTCCTCCCTTGCGAGGCGGCGACGCGCGGCCCTTGCGGCCGATGCTTTCGTCTCTTCGTCGTTCGTCTCGATGCGGCGATTTTGACGGTTCGGCCGGGCCGCCGCCAGCACTTCGAAGGCGCGGTGTCTCATATTTCGGAATTCCGAAATATGAGACGAGAACGTCAATGCGCTCTTTGCCTGACGCGTCGGAGACGGCAGGTTTCTCGCCAAAGAGGCGCGCGCGGAGCCGGGCGAGTCGTCATCGCCCGAGACCGCGCGCTGGAAGACAGTCGGCCGAAGAGCCGCTCTCGGGAGGAAGACGATGACGACGACATTGATCCGAAACGCTCAGGTTTGGGACGCGCAGGCGGGCGCCTTGTTCCATGGCGCGGTCGAAGTGCGCGGCGAGCGAATTCTTCGAGTTCACCGTCAGGACGTCTCCGTCGCGTCGGACGGCGGCGACATCATCGACGCCGGCGGCAAGACGCTGATGCCCGGGATGGTCGAGGGCCATTGCCATCCGAGCTTCGTCGGCATCGGCGAACCGGCCGAGCTCGGCCGCGTGCCGCCGGAGCGGCACACGCTCTTGACCGCCCAGAACGTGAAGCTCCTGCTCGAGCACGGCTTCACCTCGATCTTCGAGGCCGCCTCGGCGAAGCCGATGATCGGCGTCGTCATCCGCGACGCGATCAATGAAGGCCTGATCGACGGGCCGCGGATGCGCGCGGCGAGCCCGGAAGTGACGACGACCGCCGGTCTCGGCGACGAGCGCCGAAGGCATATCTATCAGGAGAGCTTCGGCCTCATCGCCGACGGCGCCGACGAGATGCGCCGCGTCGCGCGCGAATGCGTCCGCGACGGCGTCGACAACATGAAGATCAACATCTCCGGCGACGAGTTCGTCAGCCATTCGCGGGCCGAGATCACGACGCTCGAGGAGGACGAGCTCGCCGCCTTCGTCAGCATCGCGCACAAGCACGGCAAGCTCGTCGCGGCGCATGCGCGCTCCTCGGGCAGCGTGAAGATGGCGGTGCGCCACAAGGTCGACTGCATCTATCATTGCGACTTCGCCGACGAGGAGGCGCTCGACATGCTGGAGAGCGTGAAGGACACGTCCTTCGTCGGCCCGGCCTTCGGTCTCGTGCACAACAGCACGAAGGAAGGCGAGGCCGCCGGCATCACCAAGGAGATGGCGGAAGAGCTGCATCTCTTCCGCAAGTTCGAGGCGACCTGCGCGACCTATCACAAGATCCGCGCCCGCGGCATCCGCGTCGTCGTCGGCGGCGATTACGGCTTCGCGGTGACGCCGATGGGCCAGAACGCCCGCGACATCGAGCATTTCGTCCGCTATTTCGGCTATTCGCCGAACGAGGCGCTGCGCTGCGCCACCATCGTCGGCGCGCAGCTGATGGGCCATGGCGGCGAGCTCGGCGAGGTGAAGGACGGCTATCTCGCCGATCTTCTGCTCGTCGACGGCAATCCGCTCGCCGACGTGTCGATCCTGCAGCGGCGCGAGAACCTGGCGATGATCATGAAGGGCGGCCGGATCTACAAGGATCCGCGCCGGGCCGAGCGCGCGGGCTCGGGGCTGGTCGCCGCCGAGTAGCGGGATCGGCCGCGATGACGAGGAGAGCTTGAGCCGCCATGGACGAGGACGGTCGAAGTCGGTCAGCGGACGTCTCGCCGCGCGCCGACGCGCCGGAGGCGGGCGCGGCGCGGATTCTGCGGCTGCTGCTCGATTTCGACGTCGAGAACGCGCCGCGGCGGGTCGAGGAGATGCTGAGCGAGGCCGACGTCTCGCGCTCGACCGGCTATCCGATCATCGCCGCGCTCGCCGCTTCGGGCTATCTCGCGAAGGCGGGCGCGTCGCTCTACAGGCTCGGGCCGCGGGCGGCCGACCTCGCCTATGTTCTCAGAGGGCCGACGCGTAAGAGCGCCTCGTCGCCCTTCGCCGTCGCCTCTTCCGGCGCGGCGGCCAAGACCGAGCTGCGCCGCCTGCTGCCGCCGGAATGGGACCCGCGCCTGACCGAGCTGCAGGACGCGTCGGCGCATCGCAGACCGCCGCCGCACCGGATCGGCTTCTCCAACGCCTCGCTCTCCAACCCGTGGCGCCATGCGCTCTTCGAAGGCATGCGCGAGGCGGCGGCGCGGCGGCGCTCGCACATCTGCGAGCTCGTCGTCCGCAACGCCGAGGACGACCCGGACCGCCAGGCGGACGACATCGCCGCCTTCATCGCCGAGGGCGTCGATCTCCTGATCGTCAGCGTCGCCCAGTTCGACCATCCGCGGCTCGAGGCGTCGCTCTGCGCCGTCCGGCGCGCCGGCGTGCCGATCGTCGCCGTCGACCGCCGCCCGACGGACCAGCAGAGCTTCATCTCCTTCGTCACCGCCTCGGACCGGAAGATCGGCGGCGTGATGGCGCGCTGGCTGGCCGAGCGCATCGGCCGCGGCGGCCGCGTCTGGATGCTCTGCGGCGACACGCGCACGAGCCCGGCCGAGCGCCGCAAGCGCTCGGCGCTCGAGGTCTTCGGCCAGTTTCCAGAGATCGTGGTGACCTCCTGCGAGGAGACCGAGTGGAGCCCGGAGAAGGGCTACGCCATCACCTCCGACCTCCTGAGCCGTCGGCCGCCGCCGGACGGCGTCTGGTGCGATTCCGGTCAGCAGGGCATCGGCTCGGTCGACGCCTTCGTCGACGCCGGCTTCGGCAAGGGCGAGATTCCGCCGCATACCGGCGGCGACCTCAACGGCATGTACAAGCGCGTCGTTCAGCACCGCGTGCCCTTCGCCGCGGTCGACTATCCGGCGAGCATGGGCGCGCGCGCGATCACCTGCGCCATCGACGTGCTCGCCGGCCGGCCGACCCCGAGGCGGATCGAGTGCGATCTGCAGGTGATCGTCTCGCGCGGCTCGGGCACGCGCTCGGTGCGGGCGGACGACTGGGCCGAGCTCCATGTCCGTTGGGACATGCCGGACGATTTCATCGTGACCGATCTCAGACCGCAGCGATCGGCGGCGGAGACGGCGCGCAGCGTCAAGGCGGCGCGCGATGACTGACGAACGGCGCGCGGCGCGCAGCAAGCCGGTCGAGCGCCTCGACGCGCTTCTCGACGCGCTGGTCGGCGTCGGCGTCGACGGTCTCGGCGAGGTCTTCGCCGCCGCCGACATTCCGCGCGCGACCGGCTACCGCATGGCCGCGGCGCTCGAGGACGCCGGTCTCATCGAGCGCAGCGACAGCAAGCGCGTCGTGCTCGGTCTCGAGGCGCAGCGCCTCGGCCTTTCGGCCTTCGGCTACGGCGCGCTGCATCCGGTCGTCGACCCGATCCTCGCGCATCTGCGCGACGTCGCCGGGCGCGTCGCGAGTCTCGGCTTCATCGACCGCGCCGGCGTCGGCTTGCGGATCGGGCCGACCTTCTACCGCGCCAAGCAGGCGCCGCCGCCGCATCGCCTGCGCCTGGCGCCGCCGTCGCAGTCCGCCGCCCGGCGGGCCGCGCCGACGACGCCGCTCGTCGCGACGTCGGAAGGCGGCGCCGCGCTCTACTCCACGGACAAGCTCCACTTTCTCGGCGCGCCGCTGCCGGCGACGGCCGCGAGAGACGACGCCGAGTGGCGCGCCTGGGCGCTCTTGCTCCTGAACGGCGCCGACGACGCGCAATCGACCTATGGCGAGGCGCTCGTCGACGCGGTCGCCGAATTCGCCGGCGCGCTGCGGATGACGCCGGGACGCGCCGCGTGAGCCCGGACGCCGACATCGACGCGGCGCTGCGCTTCGCCGCGATCCTGCCGGACTTCCAGGACTGGATCGAGCGGTACGGCCGCGAGAGCGCCGCCGCGCGCGCGCGCTTCGGCCCGCCCGAGATCGCGCGATACGGCTCCGCGCCGCTCCAATCCTACCGCTCTTGGCCGGGCGAGGCGGCGAGCGGCGGCGCCTTCGTCTTCGTGCATGGCGGCTATTGGCGCGCCTTCAACGCCGAGGACTACGATTTCGTCGGCGCGGCGGCGAAGGCGGTCGGGGCCGATTTCTACAATATCGACTATCGCCTGATGCCGGCGGCGCGGATGGAGGACGCGGTCTCGGACGTCGGCGAGGCGCTTGCGGCGATCGCGCGCCGGGCCGCGAAGCCGCTGGTGGTCGTCGGCCATTCCGCGGGCGCGCACCTCGCCGCGTGCGCGTTGGCGCGGCTTGACGCCGGCGCGGCCGTGGAGGCGGTCTTGATCAGCGGCGTCTTCGATCTCGAGCCGGTCGCGCGGTCGTTCCTGCAGGCGGAGATCGGCCTGACCGACGACGAGATCGACCGCTTTTCGCCGGCGCGGCGCGGCCCGACGCCGGTCTGCGAGCAACTCGTCGTCGTCGGCGCCGAGGAGACCGCGCTCTATCGCGTCTGGGCCGACGCCTACGCCGCGCGATGCTCGCCGCCGCCGCGGCGGATGAGCGTCGCCGGCGCCCATCACATGGCCGTCGTCGCCGAGCTCGGCCGGCCCGACGCGCCGCTCGCCCGCGAGATCGGGCGCAAGCTCGTCGGCGCGTAGCGCGCCGTGCGCAAGCGAGGCGCATCCGGGATTTTCGAGCGCCGCGCCGCCGCTCTTGACGACGCGCCGCCGCTGATCCACCGTCCTCGCCGATGGTTCTTCTGCGTCCTCGCGACGCTGGAGTGAAAAGGGAACACGGTGCGGCGCATGATGCGCCAAAACCGGGACTGCCCCCGCAACTGTGAGCGGCGAGCGACCTCGAAAGCGACCACTGGCTCTGGCGAGAGACCACAGGCCGGGAAGGATCGGGGAAGCGCAGACCCGCGAGTCAGGAGACCTGCCATCATCGCGTCAATTCGACCCGGGCGGGGTGTCCCGGAAGGAGCCGTGATGACTTGTCTTCTTCTCCGCTGTCGGCGGAGTTCTCGTGTCGGTTCGCGCAGTGCGTTGTCGGAGGGGCGAAATGACCTTTGATGACGCTCCACGCCAGCCGCTGTGCACGATCTGCCGCCATCGCAGCGCGCCCTGCGCGCCGGGCCTCGCCCTCCTCCGCCATCTGCAGAAGGCGCATGCCGTCGCCGCTTGGGCGACGTCGCCGGAGTTCGAACTCTCCGGCGCCGCCAAGCTCGACTGCGACGGCGCGTCCTGTCCACTCGTCTTCTTGATGTCGGAGCGCGGCGTCTATGTCTTCGGCGACGTCGTCGACGCCGCAGCGGCCGACGACCTTGCGGCCTTCGCCGATTGGTTCCTTGGCGCGCCCGGCGCAGCGGCGACAGATCGCGGGCAGGCGCGCGTCGAGCCTGTTCCGGCGGCCATGTGCGTGGCGCCTTCGGCGTGCGCCATAGCGCGCGTCGCATCGCAAGTGGTCGATCGCTCCGCCTGATTGTCCGGCCGTGAGAAGGAGGCGGTCGGTCCAAACATGGTCGAAGCGCCGCGCCGCATCGTCTGTCTGACCGAAGAGACGGTCGAGACGCTCTACCTCCTCGGCGAGCAGGAGCGGATTGTCGGCGTGTCCGGCTATGCGGTGCGGCCGCCGCAAGCGCGGCGCGAAAAACCGAGAGTGTCGGCCTTCATCTCGGCCGACATTCCCAAAATCCTCGCGCTCGAGCCCGATCTCGTCCTGACCTTCTCGGATCTGCAGGCTGAGATCGCGGCGGGGCTGATCCGCGCTGGCGTCGAGATCCACGCCTTCAACCAGCGCGACGTCGCCGGAATTCTGGCGATGATCCGCATGCTCGGGCGGCTTATTGGCGCGTCGGAGGCGGCGGAGAACCTGGCGCGGACGTTCGAGAAGCGCCTCGATCGCATCCGCGCCGATCGCGCCGCGGGGCCGCGCCCGCGCGTCTATTTCGAGGAATGGGACGAGCCGATGATCGCCGGCATCGGCTGGGTCTCGGAGCTGATCGAGATCGCCGGCGGCGACGACGTTTTCGCGCCGCTGCGGACCCAGAAGGCGGCGTCGGGCCGGATCGTGTCGCCAGCGGCGGTGATCGAGGCGCGGCCGGACGTCATCCTCGCCTCATGGTGCGGCAAGAAGGTCCGACCGGAGCGCATCGCCGCCCGGCCCGGCTGGAGCGCGATCCCGGCAATCGCAAAAGGCCACGTTGTCGAGATCAAAGCGCCCCTGATCCTCCAGCCCGGACCCGCCGCGTTGAGCGACGGCCTGGACGCCATCATCGCCGCGCTCGACGGCGCCCGAGAAACGGAGTGAACGTTGATATGGCTGATTTCAGCGCGAGCCCCTGCGTCGGCATTTGCCGGCTGGACGAAGACACGGGCTTTTGCCTGGGCTGCGGCCGCACGGGCGATGAGATCGCCGATTGGAGCGGCGCGGCGGAGGCCGACCGCCGGGCGGTATGGGAGGCGCTGCCGGCTCGATTCGACGCGTTGGGAGTCGCGATGCGACGCCTTCCCTGGAGCGCAGGCGACATCCGCGACTTCGTCGCGCGGACCCTGCGCGAGGCGTCCGGAACATGGGCGCTCGGCGTCGTCGGCGCAGTCGGCGAGTTCACGTCCGATCCGTCGGAGCCTCTAGAGCTGCGTCTGCGCGACGACAGGATCGAAGCGCTCACGCCGCGCGCCGCTCTCCGACTCGACGTCGCGGCGAAGGTCCGCGCATTCGCCTTCGAGGACGATCGTTCGGCCGCCCGGCCGAAAATCATCCTGGCGCTGCACAAAGCGTTCGTGAAGGCGGCGCCCGAGACGGCGCTGGCTCGCCTCGGGCCGGACGCCGCGGCGATCCGCAAGGAAGATCGAGAAGCGTTGCTCTACGATCTCGGCCTCGGCCGGCGCGCGGCGCGCTTTTGCGTGCGCATCGGCGCGGGCGCCCTCGCGGATCGTCTCGACGAAGCGGTCGGTCACGCGTTTCCTGCTCACCTGCGCGCGATCGGCGCGCCGCTCCTCGCCGAAAGCCCGGTTCGCGTGATCGAGACGCCGCTCGGCCGCCTGGAAGTCGACGCCGAGATCCCGCCGCCGGGCGGTCGTTCTCCGGACGGGCCGCACACCCATCTCCTGCTCGACCATCTCGCCCTTGACCGCGAGCTGCCTGCAGGCATGGAGACGCCGGAGGACTACGTTCCAGGCGCCGTCTACTATCCCGCCGCGAGATGATCGGAGCGGCCAATGCGGCGCGTCGTCAGCCCGAGGCGCGCGCCGACGCGTTGCGGCAAGAGTAGGACGATGAACGCCAGGGCGTTCGTCAGGAAGATCGAGCTGACGACTTCGAACGCGAACGCGTCGGGATGCGACGGCGGAAAGGCGGTCGCGGCGAACATGGCGCCTTGCTGAGCGGCCGCCCCCGCGATCAGCGCGGCGCTTGCGACAACGACGGCGCCGAAACGCTCGACAACGCGCGCCGTTGCGAGCGCCCGCACTCGGCGCTCGACGACCGAGCCCCATCAGAGCTGTTTGGCCGCCTCCGGCGCCACCGCTCCGATTGGTGGAGATCTCCGCGCTGACGCTGGAGGCTCCGTCGCACCTGAAAATTCGAGATCTGCGCGGCCCTGAGGAAGGGTGAAGGTCACTGCCGGCGGATATGACGGAATTCGTAGGACAGCGTTAGGCGCTGCAGCCTTCCGTTTGTCGGTCGCGCGTTCGAGAATTTCTTTCTCCGAACGCAGGGCGCGGCTGACGTGCACGCGCGCCTCCGAACGAAGACGGCATGGCGCCGGAATGCGTCGACGGGACACCCGCACAGAGCCTAATGGCGGACTTTATGGTGGGCTCAACAATGGTTATTCGAAGAAAAACCATATAAAATATTGATTTGCAAAAATATACTGGCGGGGAGAGAGGGAGAAAGTTCGAACCCGGGGGCTCTCGCGCTTTTGCTGCGCAAAACGCTGACGCCCTGTAACCTTGGTGAGAGCTGCGCGCCTTCTACCGAAGGCGCTGTGGCGGACGGGGTGGGATTCGAACCCACGGAACCTCTCGGTTCAACGGTTTTCAAGACCGCCGCAATCGACCACTCTGCCACCCGTCCGTCCGTCGCCAAGCCGCGGCGCTGGCGCAACCGGAGCGCGCCGTCAAGGGGTTAGCGCCAGGTTAAACGCTTATTTACGAAAATCGGCGACATTTACCACGACGACGCGTCGGCCGTAGCGCCGGTCCGGGCCGAACGCCCGATCGCCTGCGACGCCGGACGCGATCATCGCCGATGCCGCTTAAGGAGACGGAAGAAGATGTCGACCACGCTCACGCTGCGCGATCCGGCGCGCGCTCGCGCCGCCCGACGCGCGGCCGCCCTGCTCACGATCGCCGTCGTCGGTCTGGCGGGCTGTTCCTCGAACGAGCGGCGCGGCTACTATGACGATCGCACGACCTATGGCGACTACAGCACCGCGAGCATCGGACCCGGCGGCTATGATCGGCCGGTCGACACCGGCGTCGCCGCTTGGGACGGCGACATCTCCTCGCCGGGCATGACCGCCGCGCACGCGTCGCTGCCGCTCGGCAGCTGGGCCCGCGTCACCAACACCTCGACCGCGGCGACCGCGACCGTTCGGATCACCCGTCGGCTCGCGCCCGGCCAGGGCCGCGACATCGAGCTTTCGCGCGACGCCGCCGCCGCCATCGGCGCGCTGCAGTCCGGCGCGACCACCGTGATGATCGAGCCGCTCGACGCGCGCCAACTCTCGGCGCAGCAACGCGCGGTCGTCGACACCTATGTCGCGCCGGCCGCCCCGCGCGCCGCGGCCGCCGCGCCGGTCGGCGCCGTCGCCTACAGTTCGAATGTCGACACCGGCTCGATCGCGCCCGCTTCCTATCCCGCCCCGGCGGCGTCGGCGCCCGCGGCGACCTATGGCGCGCCGCGCTATCTGCAGCTCGGTTCCTATCGCGACCCGTCGAACGCCTATCGCATGAAGCAGCGGATCGAGCGCGAAGGCCTCTCCGGCGGCGCCTGGGGCGACGCCATGGTGACGACGACCGTGATCAACGGAATTTCCTATCATCGCGTGCGCCTCGGGCCGATCGCCTCGCCGGGCGAAGGACAGCGCGCCTTGCGCCAGGCTCAGGCCCTCGGGCATAACGACGCGCGCTTGCTTACGCGCTGAAGCGCGCCGGCTCCGTCGGCGCGCCGCAGGCGCCGACCCTACGGAGCCGCTCATGCCGATCCAAATTACGTTCCGTCGCCTCTCGCCGCGCCGCCGAGGTCTCGCCTTGGCGGTTTCGGCCGTTCTCGCGGCGGGCGCGGCGACGCCCGCGTCGGCCGAGGAGCTCTGGTCGCATCAGACGGTCGCGCCCTACGCGATCATCGTCGACGCGACGACCGGCGACGTTCTGATGGCGAAGGAGGCGGACGCGCCGATCCCGACCGCGTCGCTCTCGAAGCTGATGACGGCGCTCCTCGCCTTCGAGGCGCTCGAGAGCGGCGTCATCACGCTCGACGGCGTCTACGACGTCTCGCGCGCCGCGTTCCGCGCCGGGCAGGACGAGGTCGGCGACGACTCGCTGATGTGGCTCAATCTCGGCGATCAGCCGACCATGGACGATCTTCTGCGCGGGCTGATCATCGCGTCCGGCAACGACGCCGCGATCGCGATCGCCGAGGCGATCTCCGGCAGCGAGGCGCTCTTCGTCCGTCGGATGAACGCCAAGGCCGAGGATCTCGGGCTGACGAACTCGCGCTTCGCCAATGCGAGCGGCGTCGACGCCGACAGCCACGAGATGAGCGTCCGCGATCTCGCGACGCTGGCCCGGCACATGATCGACGACTATCCTCAATACTACTTCTACTACTCGGAGCTCGAATACACCTGGCTCGACAACCCGCGCCAGGTCAGCCGCAATCCGCTTCTCGGCACCTATGACGGCGCCGACGGCATGAAGACCGGCTTCACCGACAACGCCCGATTCGGCATCGTCGGCACGGCCGAGCGCGACGGACGGCGCGTCATCGTCGTCCTGAGCGGCATCGCCGTCGACGGGATCGACTCGCCCGATCCGGCGGTCCGCGAGCGCGCCGAGAGAGAGGGCATGCGCGTCCGCGCCGTCGAGATCCGCCGCGCGCTCGATTGGGCGTTCTCGCGGTTCGAGATCGTCACGGTCGCGCAGGCCGGCGACGTCGTCGGCGCGGCCGAGGTCTGGCTCGGCGAGGCCGAGACGGTTCCGGCGGCGCTGACGGCGGATCTCGTCATGTCGATGCCGAAGGAGGTGTTCGCCGACGAGATCAGCGCCGTGATCCGCTACGAGGGGCCGATCCGGGCGCCGATCGAGGCCGGACAGGAGATCGGCGAGCTCGTGATCACCGTGCCGGGCATGCCGCCGCGCGCGGCGCCGGTGGTCGCGGCCGAGGCGGTCGCGGAAGGCGGCTACGGCGTCCGGCTGGAGGCGGCGGCGGGATGGGCGCTCGATAGGATCATGAGCCCGGGCGTCGCCGCGCCCGACGACGCCTCGGCGCAGCCGGCCGGCGAGGGCGCTCCAGCGGCGCAATGAGCGGCGACGCGAAAGCGGCGGGCGCGGGCGGCCTCTTCGTCGCCATCGAAGGCGTCGACGGCGCCGGCAAGAGCACGCTTCGGCGCGGTTTGGCGGCGGCGTTGCGCGCGGCGGGGCGCGAGGTGGTCGAGACGCGGGAGCCGGGCGGCGCGCCGGGCGCCGAGGAGATCCGCGCGCTGCTCGTCGGCGGCGCGCCCGACCGCTGGACGCCTGTGACGGAGCTCCTGCTCTTCAACGCCGCGCGGCGCGATCATCTCGACCGCACCGTCGAGCCGGCGCTCGCCCGCGGCGCGATCGTCATCACCGACCGCTATGTCGACAGCACGCGCGCCTATCAGGCGGCCGGGCGCGGCGTCGATCCGGCGCTCGTCGACCGGCTCCATGCGCTCGTCATCGGCCGCGAGGCGGACCTCGCGCTCATTCTCGACCTCGATCCTTCCGTCGCGGCGGCGCGGCGCGACGCCCGCGCCGGCGACGGCGAGGACCGTTTCGAGCGGTTCGGCCAAGGGTTTCAGGAGACGCTCCGGGCGCGTTTCCTCGCGCTCGCCGAGGCGACGCCCGATCGGCGGCGCGTTCTCGACGCGGCGCAGCCCGAAGAGGCGCTCCTCGCCGCGGCGGAAGCGGAGGTCGCGGCCGCTCTCGCTCGGGCGAAGGGCGGATGAGCGAGGACGACCGCCCGCGCGACGCCGACCGGCTCGACGGCGTCGCCCATCCGCGCGAGACGGCGCGGCTCTTCGGCCAGGAGGCGGCGCTCGCCGCCTTCGACGCCGCGCTCGCCTCGGGGCGGCTCCATCACGCATGGCTCCTGGCCGGTCCGCGCGGCGTCGGCAAGGCGACCGCGGCTTACGCGATGGCGCGCAGGCTCCTGATCGCGCCGGGCGCCGACGTCGCGGCGGAAGAGGCGCCGCTGCGCGCCGGCGCTCATCCGCGGCTCTTGGAGCTCCGCCGCGGCTGGAACGACAAGACCAAGCGCTTCCGCGGCGAGATCGTGATCGACGACGTCCGGCGCTTGACGCGCTTCTTCGGCCTCAGCGCGACGGATGGCGGCTGGCGCGTGGCGCTGGTCGATCCGGCCGACGATCTCAACATCCAGTCGGCGAACGCGCTTCTCAAGGCGCTCGAGGAGCCGCCGGCCAAGGCGATCTTCCTTCTGACGGCGCATGCGCCCGGCCGGCTGCCGCCGACGATCCGCTCGCGCTGCCGCCGGCTCGATTTCCGCGCCGTGAGCCCGTCGGAGGCGGCGGCGGCGATCCGCGCGGCGCGGCCCGAGCTCGACGAGACGGCGGCGGCGGAGCTGGCTCGGATCTCGGGCGGCGCGCCCGGCGAGGCGCTCCGGCTCGAGGCCATCGGCGGGCTCGAGGCCTGGGGCGAGCTCGCGGCGCTCCATCGCGATCTGCCGCGCCTCGACCGGCCGCGCCTCGACGCGTTGATGGGCTCGGTCGCGGGACGGGCGGGCGCGGAGCGCTTCGAGCTGCTCGTCCGGCTCTGGCCGATGCTGCTCGAGCGGCTGGCGGTCGCCGGCGCGCGGCTCGCCGCGGGCGCGACCGCGACCGAGATCGAGGCGCAGGGCGCGTCGCCCGAGATCGTCGCTCTCGCCGAACGGCTGGTCCCGAGCGCCCGCGCGGCGCGGCGCTGGGCCGAGGCGGCGTCCGACGCGCGGGACCGGCTCGAAGCGGCGCGCGGTCTCAACCTTGACCCTGAGCGGACGATCCTAGATACGGCGCTGATGCTCGAAGAGACGGCGTCCGCGGCCCGCTCCGCCTGAGGCGCCCGCCCCGACAAGCAGCTTCGCGGAGGGCCCGATGCTGGTCGACAGCCATTGTCATCTCGACTTTCCGGCGCTGATCGAAGAGATCGATTCCGTCGTCGCGCGCGCGCAGGCGGCGGGCGTCGAGCGGATGGTGACGATCTGCACGACGCCGAGCGGCTTCGACCGCGTCCGCGCGATCGCCGAGGCGCATCCATCGGTGTTCTTCGCCGCGGGCATGCATCCGTTGCACGCGCATGAGGAGCCGTTTCCGAGCGTCGAGACGATTCTGGACTGGTCGGCGCATCCGAAGATGATCGGCGTCGGCGAGGGCGGGCTCGACTATCACTATCAGAAGGAGACCGCGGCGCTGCAGCGCGAGAGCTTCGAGATCCAGATCGAGGCGGCGCGGCGGACCGGCCTGCCGCTCATCGTGCACAGCCGCGACTGCGACGCCGACATGGCGGAGATCCTCGCGCGAGAGCACGCCGCCGGGCCGTTCTCCTGCGTGATGCACTGCTACAGCTCGGGCCCGAAGCTCGCGGAGACGGCGCTCGATCTCGGCTTCTATCTCTCGATGTCGGGCGTCGCGACCTTCAAGAACGCCGATTCTGTGCGCGCGATCTTCCGCGCCGCGCCGCTCGACCGGATCCTGGTCGAGACCGACGCGCCCTATCTCGCGCCGCCGCCCCATCGCGGCAAGCGCAACGAGC
>CAZPTD010000040.1:0-20413 GCA_964588915.1 uncultured Neomegalonema sp.
GCGGCGCCGACGCTGCGGGCGCCGCCCGCGGCTCCGGCGCGGCGGCGCCGGCGACGGCCCGGCGGTCCGCCGCGGCGAGCGCGACGTCGCGCGGCGCGGGCGGCTCGGGCGCGTCGGCCCAATCCGGCGCGGCCTCGACGGCGGGCGGCGTGAAGGCGCAGCGGCCGGGCGCCTCGCCGGCGCCGCCGAGCGTCGCATAGGCGCAGTCGAACCAGGCGGGCGGCTTGGCGAGATCGGCGAGGGCGAAGCGGATCCGGCGATCGGCGGGCGACGCCTCGACCGCGGCCTTCACGGCGCCGAGCGCGCCGAAGACGACGAGCAGGAGCACGGCGGCGGCCAGGAGCGGCGCCGCCGGGCCGATCGGCGCCGTCGCGCCGCGCGAGAAGAGCCAGACGAGCCCGGCGCCGAGCGCGGCGCCGCAAGCGAGGGCGCAGAACACCCAGAAACCGCGCACGCCGAAATACTGAGCGGTGATGAAGCCGCCGACCAAGAGGATCACGGCCCCGATGAGCGCGGCGGCGCCGCCGCCGAGACCGGCCGCCGCGCCGACGAGGCCGTAAAAGGCGATCGCCGCAAGCGCGCCGGCGCCGACGGCGGCGAGCGCCGCGGCGAAGCCGCTCGACACGCCGACCGCGCCCGACCACAGGAGCGCCGCGAAGAGCGCGAGCGCCAGCAATGCGGCGAGGCCCGCGAAATCCCGAACGATCTCGATCGCGTTCATGACCGCCATCGCCTCTGCCTCCTCCCAGGCGCAGCCTCGGCCGCGCGCGCGCCGAGTTCCTGCGCGTCTATTCCCGCGGCGTCGCCGATTGCGGCGGCGCCGACATCCCTTCGAGATACGCGATCAGATCCTCGATCTCCTGCGGCGTCAAAACCGGGCTGAGACGTTCCGGCGCGTCGCCGGGGCGCCGCTCGCGCTCCTCGGTCAGGCTGAAATAGGCCGGCATCGGCGGATCGGCGGCGAGCGCGCGCGGGTTGACGATCCAGAGCCTGATCCTGCCGCTCGCATAGCGCGCGCCGACATCGTCGAGCCGCGGGCCCGGAAGGCTTTCGGCCTCCGCCTCGACGCCGGGAACCCAATGGCAGGCGGCGCAGCCGCCGAGCTCGGCGTCGAAGAAGACCGCGCGGCCGCGCTCGGCGTCGCCGGGCGTGTCGGTCAGCGGATCGGGCGCGCTGACGCCGTCGACGATCACATAGGAGAGCGCCTCGACGCGGTTGCCGCCGGGCGCGGCCGAGGCGCCGGCCTCCTGCTGGGCCCGCGCCGGAGCCGCGGCGGCGAGGGCGGACAGCGCGGCGACGGCCAGGACGATGCGTCGGGTCGCGATCATGCTCTCCTCATTGGCGAGGGCGGCTTCTCCGCTCTCTCGCCCTGCGATATGACGGAGCCGGGCCGCCGACGCAACGCGTCTTGCGCCGAGCGCCGATGGCGGGCCCCGAGCGGAGGAGCCGCGATGAGCGAAGACGACAGCGCGCCGCCGCCGGGCGCGGACATCCGCGCCGACGCGGAGCTCGACGCGCGCGGGCTGCTCTGTCCGCTGCCGGTGCTGAAAGCGCGCAAGCGGCTCGGCGCGCTGGCGCCGGGCGCGGTGCTGAAGGTCGTCGCCGACGACCCGGCCGCCGTCGTCGACATGCCGCATTACTGCGCCGAGAGCGGCCATAGACTGCTCGCTCAGCAAGCGGGCGCCGCCGATGGCGAGCTGCTGTTCTGGATCGAGAAGGCCGGACCCTAGTCGACGCGCCGGGCGGTGACGAGGAGCCGCTCCGGTCCGGAGACGAGCGCCTCGATCGGCCAGCAGGTGGCGAGCGCCAGCGCGTCCGGACCGGTTCGGACGATCGGAAAGTTCCGATGGCGCGCGTCGATCACCTCGAGCGACGTCACCCGATAGCGGATCGGCGCGCCCTCGAGCGGCGTCAGCTCGATCAGGTCGCCCTCCTCGAGCCGCCCGAGAAACGCGAAGGCGCCGTCGCGATGGCCGGCGAGCGCGGTGACGCCCGGCGCGCCGAGCCCGGCGGTCGCCGGCGCGTGGCCGACGCCCCAGGCGAGCGCCTCGCCGCCGACGCCGTCGAGGATTGTCCGGCTCTCGCCGAGGCGCGGGAAGGCGATGCGGCCGATCGGCGCGATCGCTGCCCACGGCCAGGGCCGCCAGTTCTCGGGCCCGGCGCGCGCGGCGGCGGGCGCGGCGCGGCGGGCCTCGAAGGCTTCGGCGAGCAGCGCGAGGCCGAGCGCCGCTTTCACGGGCTGAAGGAGCGCCGAGCCGAGAAGCGCGACGCCGAGGAAGAGCGCCAGGACGGAGGCGAGCCGGAGCGCGCGGCGACGGCGCCGGGCTCGGCCGGGCGCCGGTTCGGCGGCCGTCGTCATGCGCCGCGGCGTCGGCCGGAGAGCCGCCAGAGCGCCAGGCCGAGGCCGAGCAGCGCGAAGCCGGCGAGCGCCTGGAGGAGCCAGTCGGCGCCCGTGGCCGGGATCGGCAGGCCCTCGGCCTTGGCGGCCGCGGCCGCCGCCTCGCGCGCGTCCGCCGCCGCTTCGAGGCGCACGAGCTGAGCGCGCTCGATGAGCGGCTCCTCGGGGCTCGGATCGAGCGCGGCTTCGTCGAAGAAGATCTCCGGATCCCAGCCCTCGGGCAGGTTGAGCGGCACGTCGCGCGCGACGAGCTCCTCGTCCTCGGAGCGCGTGATCTTGATGTCGACCGCGACGAGCGACGTGAGGCGGCTCACGAGCGAGAAATCGAGCGCGGTGCGCAGGATGTCGCGGTCGATGCGCTCGCGCTCGGCGTCGTTGATCTCCGGCGACAGGCGCAGCGCTTCGAGATCGCGGATATGCTCGCGCGCCCAGAGCTTCGAGACGCCCGGCCGGTCGCGCGCGTCGTCGAGATCGACCTCGAGCGTCCACGCGTCGTCGCCCTGAACGCCGGTGAAGCGCAGCGCGTCCGCCTCCACGGCCTCGGGCAGGCGCACCGTCGCCACCACCGGATCGCCGGCGTAGAGATCGGGCGCCGGCGTCGGCGAGATCTCGGCGCGGCCGACCGGCCGGCCGTCGCGCAGCGCGACGATCTCGAGATCGACGACCGCCGGCGTCTCGATCTTGGCGAAGAGCGCCTCCATGCGGTCGCGCACCTCCGCGAGATCGCCGATGAAGACGAAGGCGCCGCGGCCGGCGCGGGCGGCGGCGGTCATGAAGTAGCTGTTCGGCGCCGAGCCGATGCCGACGGTGAAGAGCCGCGTCCGGCCGAGCTCGGCCTGGATCAGGCGCAGCATCTGGATCTCGTTGCCGACCGCGCCGTCGGTCAGGAACACGACCTGGCGCACCCGGCCGTCCTTCTCGCCGGTCGGATCCCGGAGCGCGACCTCGAGCGCCGGCAGCATCTCGGTGCCGCCCGTGGCCTCGAGCGCGCGCACCGCCTCGACCGCGCGCTCGATATTGGCCGGCGTCGCCGCGATCGGCTGGTCCTCGAACACCGCGAAACGGTCGTTGAAGACGATGATGTTGAACATGTCTTCCGGCTCGAGCCGCCGCAGCGCCATCTCGAGACCGGCGCGCGCCTGCACGATGCTGTCGCCGCCCATCGAGCCCGAGACGTCTTGGACGAAGATGACGACGCGCGGTCGCCGCGTGTCGCCGATCTCCTCGACCGATGGCGGCGTCAGCATGGCGATGTAGTGGGTCTCGCCGCCCAGCTCCTCGGTGAAGACCGCGGCGTAGGGCTCGGCCAGCCGCTCGGGCCGCCAGGAGAGATAGAAGTCGCGATTGGCCGGCGTCGGACCGGAGAGCGTGACGCGGGCGCGATTGGCGCCGCGCGCGACGATGTCGACCTCGTGATAGAGGCTGTCGATCGGTCCGAGCGGGAAGCCGGCGTCGATGTCGACGGTGATGTCGACCGGATTGCGCACCGTTCCGGGATCCTCGTCGCGCGGGTCGACGACCGGCGGCGTGATCCGATCGCGATCGGGCACAGGGTCCTCGCCGGCTTCGTACCAGCCCTCAGGGCCGAACTTCACGAGCTGGACCGGCTCGGGCTCAGGCGAATAGCGCGGCGCGACGACGAGCGGCACGCGGACGCCGAAGGCGCCTTCGCGCGGCGCCAGGCTCTCCTGATACTCGATCTTCACGACGACGACCGCGCCCGGCGCGATGTTCGCGACCGAGGTCGTGAACATGTTCGGCCGCTCCTGCTCGACCAGCGAGGCGACCCGCCCCTCTTCGCGCGCCGTCTCGTAGATCTCGCGCGCCTCCTCGCGCTCGCGGATCTCGCCCTCGATCAGCCGATCGCCGACCCGCATCTGCAGGCTGTCGACCGCCGAGCCCTCGGGCAGCGGAAAGACGTATTTGCCTTCGACGAAGACGTCGGCGACGTTGCGGAAACGCTGCACGACGGTGACGCGGGCGATCGGGCCCGAGACGTCGACATGGATATCGGTGTCGAGCGCCGGCGCCGGCACGTACCAACCGGGCTCGTCCGAATAGAGCAGCAAGCCGCCATGATTGACCTCGCCGAGCGTGACCAGGCCTTCGGCGCGCAGTTCGGCCGGATTGGCCGCGACCGGCGTCGCCGGCGGCGTCTGCGCGCGAGCGAAGCCGCCATGGCTGAACGCCGCGATCAGCGCGAAGAAGGCGGCTGCAAGCACGACGGGCGCGAGGAGCGAATGGAGCCAGTGCTCGCCGCGGCGGGCGACGGCGTCTCTTTCTTGGTGCAGCGGGCGCGGACGGCGTCTCATGGCTGACTGTCTCCTCGAAAAATGCTCGATGGTCCGTTAACCGATTCTTAGGATTGAAGGCAGGTTCACGTTCAAGTGAGGCTGAATCAAGTCGGCCCTGGATTTGAATTGTGGAAAGCCGTTGTTCACTCGGGGCCTCGCGCCTATCGAAAACCATGCGCGGTTAAGGTCGGCCAAACGAGGTGCGGATGACGACGCCGGACAAAGCGGATCGAGAGACGAAGCCGGACGGCGATTGGCGGAGCGCGACCCGCTTTCGCCAAGCGGAGCGCATCGGCGGCGCCGAGGGCGCGCGCGGCCAAAGCGACCGAAGAGTTCCGCTGACGCCGCTCCTGATCGCGGGCGGCGCCATGGTCGCGGTCACGGCGCTCTTGCGCCTGACCACGGATTCCGGCGCGCTCGCCTTCGTCGTCGGCCTGGCCGCCGGCGGCGCGGTCCTCTTCCTTCTGCTCCGGCGCCGGTCCGGCTCGGCCGGGGCGCGGCGCGAGGTCGCGGCGCGGCAGGGCGTCGACGCCGGCGCGGTCGCCGAGACGCTGGCCAAGGCCGAGGCCGAGCTCGCCGCCATCGACGAGGCCGCCGACCAGCTGCCGCGGGACCTCGCGCAGTCCGCCGACGAGATGACCCGCGCGGCGCGGCGCGTCCTCGACACCGTCGCCGCCGACCCGCTCGATCTCGACCGCGCGCGCAAGTTCGTCGTCGCCTATCTGCCGTCCGCGCGCCGGGCGGTCGAGAAATATGTCGGCTTCGGGGTCAAGGACGCCGAGCTCGAGGCGCAGTTTCGCGCATTACTGCGAGAGATGACCGAAACCTGCCGCCGCCAGGAAGAAACGCTTCGCTCGGATGACCGTTTCGAAGTAGAGGTCGAGATCGATACGTTGGCGGAACGATTGAAGGCCGAACGGTAGCGGCGACGGCGGACCGGGCGCGACGATCTTCGAGGAGCTGATGATGACGGACAGCAGCGAACAGGAAAAAACCGAGGCCGCGCTCCTCGCCAGGGCGTCGACCCAGGCGCTCGAGGCGATGGAGGTGACGACGGCGAGCCTCCGCGACCCGCAGGGCGGGCTCATCGCCATCGACGACGCCACCCAGGCCCAGCGCGCCGAGATCGCCAAGCGCGCGGCCGAGATCGACATCGGCGACACGCAGTCGATCATCAGCTTCGGCTCGAGAGCGCAATCCGATCTCGTGGCGGTCTCCGACAACATGCTCGAGGGCGTGCGCAACAAGGATGTCGGTCCGGCCGGCGACGCGCTGCGCAAGATGGTGACCACGATCCGCGGCTTCGAGATCGACGCCTTCGACGACGGCAAGGGCGGCGTCTGGGACTGGTTCCAATCGCTCTTCAGCTCGGCGGTCGACTTTCAGGAGCGCTTCACCGAGGTGAAAGGTCAGATCGACCGGATCACCGACGAGCTGCTCGGGCACGAGACGGTGCTGCTGCGGGACATCAAGTCGCTCGACAAGCTCTACGAGAAGTCGCTCGAGTATTACGACGAGCTCGCGCTCTACATCGCCGCCGGCGCGATGAAGCTGGTCGAGCTCGACGGAGCGGTGATTCCGGCGAAGGAGGCCGAGGTCGATGCGGCGAGCGAGGACGACAAACTGAAGGCCGCCCAGGAGCTCCGCGATCTGCGCCAGGCGCGCGACGATCTCGAGCGCCGCGTTCACGACCTCAAGCTGACGCGCCAAGTGACGATGCAGTCGCTGCCGTCGATCCGGCTGGTGCAGGAGAACGACAAGGGCCTCGTCGCCAAGATCAACTCGACGATTGTCAACACGGTGCCGCTCTGGCGGACGCAGCTCTCCCAGGCGATCGCGATCCAGAACGCGCGCGAGGCCGCCGGCGATCTCAAGGCGGCGCAGGATCTCACCAACGAGCTTCTGAAGAAGAACGCGGACACGCTGCGGCAGACCAACAAGGAGGTGCGCGAGCAGATCGAGCGCGGCGTCGTCGATATGGACGCGCTTCAGCACGCGCATAATCAGCTGATCGCGACGATCGAGGAGAGTCTGCAGATCGCCGAGGCCGGCAAGGCGAAGCGCGCCGCCGCCGAGGTGGAGATGATCAAGATGGAGGCCGAGCTGCGCGACACGCTGGTCGCGGCGAAGGCCAGTTCGTCGGCCGGCGACGCGCTCGACGGCGCGAAAAGCTGATGCGCGGCGCGGCGAGAACGAAGGGCTGAGACGATGGCGATGGCCCGAAGCGAGAAGCCGCGGCGTGCGAGCGCCGTCGCGCTCCTGATCAGCGCAGCCCTTGCGAGCGTCCTCGGCGCCTGCGCCGCAGGCGGCGGCGCGCGCGGCCCCGGCGCGGCCGACATCCGCGCCAACGGTCCGACCGAAGGCGCCGAGTATCGCCGCTACGCCGACTACATGATCCGCTCCGGCCGGTTCCGCGAGGAGCGCGCGCCGGAGGACGCGCCCTACGGAACGGGCGAGCTCTTGCGCAATTTCGAGCTCGTCGCGTTCGAGCCCGAGCCGGCGCTGGCGCGCTACTATCCCGGGCCGCCGGAGTCGCGGCGCGCGTCCAAATGGGTCCGTCCGGTGACCTACTCGTTCATCGGCGACGGCGTGCGCCGCGCCGACAGGGAGAATTTCGGCGACATCGCCGAACGGCTCTCGGAGCTTACCGGGCTGCCTTTCCGCGAGACGTCGGACCCGGACGCGGCGAACATGCAGGTCTTCGTGCTCACGGCCGATGCGCGGGCGGCGCTCTTCGAGCGGTCCGCCGCCAGTCCGAGCTTCCGCGGCTCGGTCGCAGAATCATGGATAAGCAGCCTCAATCCGCCCTGCTTCGCCCTCTTCCAGACCGAGAGCTCCGACGGCGGCGAGATTTCGAGCGCGGCGATCTTCATCAAGGACGAGCTCGACGAACCGCTGCGCACCGCCTGCTTTCTCGAAGAGACGACGCAGAGCCTCGGCCTCATGTTCGACCATGACGAGATCCGGCCGTCGATCTTCAACGACGATCAGGAGTTCATCGCTTTGACGCGGCATGACGAAGCGCTGATCATGATCCTGTACGATCCGCGCATCGCGGCGGGCATGCCGCGCGTGGAGGCCGTCAGGACGGCGCAGGAGATCATCAGGGAGCGCGCGGAGACGTTCGGCGCGGAGTAGCCGGCCGGGCTTCGCGCGTGGTGCGGCCTCTCGAGGAGCGACGCGGCGCATGGGCATTTTCGACGCCATCTTCGGCCAATTCATCGACGTCATCGAGTATCCGGGCGGCGATCAGACGGATCAGCTCGTCTGGCGCTTCGAGCGGCACAACAACGAGATCAAGAACGGCGCCAAGCTGACCGTGCGCGAGGGCCAGGCGGCGGTGTTCGTGCATGAGGGCCAGATCGCCGACGTCTTTCCGCCCGGCATGTACAAGCTGAAGACGTCGAACCTGCCGATCCTCTCGACGCTCCAGCATTGGGATCACGGCTTCGAAAGCCCGTTCAAGTCCGAGGTCTACTTCGTCTCGACCCGGCGCTTCACCGATCTCAAATGGGGCACGAAGAACCCGGTGATGCTGCGCGATCCCGAGTTCGGGCCGATCCGCCTGCGCGCCTTCGGCTCCTACGCGATGCGCGTCACGGAGCCGGGCGTGTTCCTGCGCGAGATCGTCGGCGTCGATCCGGAGTTCACCACGCACGAGATCTCGGCGCAGCTCCGGAACATCATCGTCTCGCGCTTCTCGAACGCGCTCGCGACGAGCCGGATCCCGGCGCTCGATCTGGCCGCCAATCTCGACGATCTCGGCGAGTTCGTGCGCACGCGCATCCAGCCGGAGATGGACGCCTACGGCGTCGAGATCACCAAGCTTCTGGTCGAGAACATCTCGCTGCCCTCGGAGGTCGAGAAGGCGCTCGACCGGCGGACGAGCATGGGCGTGGTCGGCGATCTCCGCAAATACGCCCAGTTCCAGGCGGCCGAGGCGATCCGCGCCGGCGCCGAAGCGCCGGGCGGCGGCGTCGGCGCAGGCCTCGGCGCTGGTCTCGGCGCGAGCGCCGGCGTCGCCATCGCTCAGGGCGCCGCCGACATCTTCCGCCCGTCGCCGCCGCCCGCCGCCGCGCAACCCGGCCCGGCCGCGCCGCCGCCCCTGCCGAGCGAGGCGTGGCACGCGGCCTTGAACGGCGCCGCCCGCGGCCCGTTCGACCGCGCCGCCCTCGAGGCGCTGATCGCCTCGGGCGCGCTCGACCAGAAAACGCTCGTCTGGCGCGCCGGCATGGAGGGCTGGCGCCCGGCCGGCGAGATCGAGGCGCTCGGCCCGATCTTCGGCGTCCGTCCGCCGGCGCCGCCGCCGCTGCCGCCGGAGGCCTGACGCGTGCGCGGTTGCGCCGTCCCGGCCCTGAGCCGGGACCTCAGAAACCATTCCAGCGCGCGCGTCGGGCGCGGTGCGGCTAAAGACCCCGGCAACGGCGCGTTGGTATAAGGGTTGCGTCGCGCCTATGCTCGCATGAGCGGCGACCGAGATTGACGCCGACCAGGGAAGACATGGACGACGCGCTCCAACATAGCTCGCCGCCCCTCGAGGCCTCGGACGCGGATCCCGCGGCGCCGAAGGCGCGGTTTCCGTGCCCGCAATGCGGCGCGACGCTGCGCTTCGACCCGTCGGCGCAGGGCCTCTCCTGCGCGCATTGCGGCTGGACGCGCGAGGTCGACCCCGCGAATCCGTGGGCGGTGGTGCGCGAGCTCGACTACGCCGCCGCGCTGCGCGACAGCGCCGCCGAGGTCGAGGCGGAGGAGACCCGCGTGCTCGCTTGCGAGAGCTGCGGCGCGGCGACGACCCTCGATCCGCTCGCGCAGGCCGTCGAATGCCCGTTCTGCGCCGCCCCTCTCGTCGACGCGGCCGGCGCGCGGCGGCAGATCGCGCCGCAGGCGGTGCTGCCGTTCCTGCTCTCCGAGCGCGAGGCCCGCGACGCGATGAAGAAGTGGCTCGGCTCGCGCTGGTTCGCGCCCGGCGATCTCGACGAGCGCGCGCGCGCAGGCCGGCCGCTCTTCGGCGTCTATCTCCCCTTCTGGACGTTCGACGCCGACACGCGCTCGAGCTATGACGGCGCCCGCGGCGACGCCTATTACGTCACGCGCTGGGTCACCGTGACCATCAACGGCAAGCGTCAGCGCCGAACGCGCAAGGTGCGCAAGATCCGTTGGACCTCCGTCTCCGGCCGCGTCGCCCGCGCCTTCGACGACATCCTGATCATCGCCTCGCGCGCGCTGCCTTCGCGCTTCGTCCGCCGCTTCCAGGAGGCGGCCTGGGATCTGAGCGCGCTCGAGCCCTACCGCCCGGACTTCCTGGCCGGCTTCCGCGCCGAGGTCTACGCGGTCGATCTCGAGGCCGGCTACGCCGCCGCCTGCGACGTCATGGACGACGTCATCCGCGGCGACGTCAGGCGCGACATCGGCGGCGACGAGCAGCGCATCCACGCCGTCCGCACCCAGCGGCGCGACGTCACGTTCAAGCACGTTCTCCTGCCCGTCTGGATCGCCGCCTATCGCTATCGCGGCGAGCCCTATCGCGTCGTCGTCAACGGCCGCACCGGCGAGGTGGTCGGCGAGCGTCCGTTCTCCTGGTGGAAGATCGCGCTCGCGGCGATCGTCGCTCTGGCGGCGGTCGGCGGCGTCCTCTACGCCCTCCACGCCGCCGGCGCGTTCCAGCAGTAGCGCGCCCCAACTCCGCCGCCTTTGGGCGCCATGCGAAGCCCATGGATGATCAGGTGATGCACCTCGTTTATCTCGTCGCGCTGCTCGCCGCGCTCTTGGCGATGAACTGGCGGTTCATCGGCATGGACAAGCTCTTCGGCGGCCGCCGGAACGACCGCGCCGCGCCGCGCCTCTGCGCCTGGCGCATGGACCCGCAGCGCTCGGGCGAGGCGCGCCAGACCTGGATCTGCGCGGATTGCGGCGCCGAGGCGGACACGACGAACAAGCGCCGCCCCGAAGAGTGCCGGCGGCCGAGCGGCTGATCCGGGTCAGGCGTCGCAGCCGACGACGAGTTCGACGCCTTCTGCGCGCCTTGCGAGCACCCGCGCGCCGAGAAGCGTCACGATCATATCCTCGACGTCGCCTTGATCGTGGCCGAGCGCCTCGAAATAAACTTCGGCCAAGCGCCAAGCCGCCTCGTCGTCCGGCAGATAGCATTGATACTGCCGGAAGAAGCCGAGCACCGCGTCGCGCAACTCGGCTTTTGCGACGACCTCGGACGCATCGCCGGAAAGCGCCCGGCAGGACCGCGTCGCGCCGTCGGCGTCGACCACGCATCTGGCCGCGCTCCGTCCGTCTTGCAGGTAGACGACATGGACGCCCGGCTCGGCGGTCGGCGCCGTCCCCTTGACTTCATATCCTTCGGCGAGAAAGGCTTCGAGCGTCAGGCTCTCCTGGATCTCGGTCCCCTGGACGGACGGCTCTTGAGCGGCGGCGCCCGACGCGGCGAGCGCAGCGCAACAGCAGACGACGAAGACGCGACGCAGTCGCATGGCTCTCCTCCTTCGAATTCCCGCGCCGCGGCGCTATTCGCACCCCTCGGCCAGCGTGATCACGCCTCCGACGACGGTGATCACGCCCTCCTCGACCAGCCTCTCCGCCGCAACCGAAGACTCGTCATGGGCGATCCCGCGGCCCGCGAAGTACGTCTCCGCCAGCTCGGCGGTCTCCGGCCCCCGCGGCAGCGCGCAGCCGTTCTCCTTCAGGAAGTCGACCACCGCCTGCTTCGCCTCCGCGGACGGCTCGGTCGGAAAGCCGTCCTCCTCGGCGAGGCTCTCGCCGGCGCCCGGTCGGGCCGCGCCGTCGGTCGAGGCGCTCTCGAGAAGACGACAGGCCTCGGCGTCGGTGTCGAGATCGACAACGCACTCCGCGAAAACGCCGTTCTTCTCGAGAGTGATGACGGCGTCGCCCTCCGCGTTCGACGTGATGTCGGCGATCTCGAAGCCCAGCGCCATGACGTCCTCGACGCCCTCGGTCTGCGCAAGCGCCGGGCCGCTCAGAAAGGCGGCGCCGATCGCCAGAATGCGTAGTCCGCGCATGATCAAACTCCCTGTTGCTCCGTTCTACGCGGTCGCGCGCCAAGGCCCCCGGCGCGAGCCGCGGCTTAGGGGCAGACTTCCGTAAGCTCGAGAACGCCGTCCTGGCTGACCAAGAGGTCCGCCTCGAAAAGCGCGTCCGCCGCGACGTCGATCTCGTCCTGGTCGAAGCCGCGTTCGGTGAAGAAGGCTTCCGCGCGCGCCTCGAGCTCGTCGCCGAGCGCGACGCGACAGTCGTTCTCCTGAAAGAAGGCGATGAAGGCCTCGCGCGCCGACGCCCGCCGAGCGATCGCCTCGACGAGCTCGCCATGGATCGCTCGGCAGGTCTCCGTCTCGGCGGCGACGTCGACGACGCAGCTCGCCGCGTCGACCCCCTGTTGCAGATACACGATCACGCGCCCGTCTCCGAGCGGCGCCGAGGTCCGGATCTCGAAGCCTTCCGAGACCAATCCGGCGATGTCGAACCCGTGCTGAGCGGCGGCCGAGGCGCCGACGAGAAGAAGACCGCCGAGAAAGGCGGCGCCGAGCTTTCGCATCTCATGTCCTTTCTGAAAGCGCCGTCCGTCCGTCGGGCAGGGCCGCGACGGACGAACAGGCCTGGCTCGCGCAGGCCGCCGCCGGAGAGGCGGCCCGCCGTCGCATCGCTCACAAGAGACGCGCCGCGCCTCTTCGAGGCGCTCAGCGGCAGCCGGCGACCAGCTCGTACCGCGAACCGTCCTCGACAAGGCTGCCGTCGCCGACCATCTGCTCGGCCACGCGCTCGACCTCGTTCTCGGTGAAGCCGCGCGCGGTGAAATACGTCTCGGCCTTGCGTCCCATCACATCGCTATCGATGATCACGCAGTTGTATTGCCGGAAGAAATCGACGATCGCCGCGCGCGTCTCGGCGTCGCGCGGCGAGGGCGCCTCGGCAGACCGTTCGCAGCCCGAGACCATCGAGATGAGAGCGCCCTCCTCGACGAGCACGCCTTCGCGGAACATCTGCATGGCGACGGCGTCCACCTCTCTTTCGGTGAAGCCGCGCGCCTCGAGAAACGCCTCGAACTCGTCGTCCATGGTCCCGTCGTCGAAGACGCAGCCGCGCGCCTCGAAGAACTCCGTGAGCGCCGCGCGGATCTGCGCCTCGCGCGAGACGCCTTGCGACGCGTCGCAGCCAGAGACCATGGCGATCCGATCGCCCTCTTCGGTGATCAGGCCTTCGCTCATCATCTGGTCGGCGACGGTCTCCAGCTCGCTCTCGGTGAAGCCGCGGCCCTCGAAGAACGCCTCGACCTCGGCTTCGATGGTCGGCGAGTCGATGACGACGCAGCCGCGCTCCTCGAAGAACTCGGTGATCGCCGCGCGGATCTGCGCCTCGCGGGAGACGCCTTGCGACGCGTCGCAGCCCGAGACCATGGCGATCCGATCGCCCTCTTCGGTGATCAGTCCTTCGTCCATCATCCGGTTCGCGACCGCCTCGACCTCGCCCTGAGAGAAGCCGCGCGGCTCGAAGAACGCCTCGAGCTCGTTCTCCATCGCCTCCGTCTCGATGAGAACGCAGGCGCGCTCCTGGAAGAACTCGGTGATGGCGGCGCGCACCTCGGCCTCGCGCGAGACGCCTTGCGACGGGTCGCAGCCCGAGACCATCGTGAGCCGGTCGCCCTCCTCGACGAGGATCCCGGCCTCCATCATCCGGCCGGCGACGCCCTCGACTTCGTCCTGCGTGAAGCCGCGGCCGATGAAATACGCCTCGATCTCGTCTTCGACGCCCGGGCGCTCGACCAGGACGCAGGCGTTCTGCTCGAAGTAGTCGGTGATCGCCGCCCGCACCTGATCCTCGCGCGACACGCCGTCCGCCGGTTCGCAGCCCGAGACCATCTCGATCCGGTCGCCCTGCTCGACGATGACGCCGTCCTCCATCATCCGATCGGCGACGGGCTCGACCTCCTCGCGCGTGAAGCCGCGTTCGACGAAATAGGCCTCGATCTCCTCTTCCGACGTCTCGTTCTCGATCAGAACGCAGGCGCGCTCCTCGAAGTAGTCGGTGATCGCCGCGCGCACCTCGTCCTCGCGCGACGCGCCGCCCGCCGGCGCGCAGCCCGAGACCATGACGATCGTGTCGCCGCGCTCCTCGACCACGCCTTCATCGGCGAGCGCCACGCCCGTCTCCTGGATGAGGGTCGGGTCTAGACCGCGCGCCTCGAAGAACGCGACGATCTCCTGCTCGAGCGCGTCCGACGGCGTGATGACGCAATTGCGCTCCTGGAAGAACGCGACGAGCGCGGCGCGGGCGTCGGCCTCGCGCGGCGGGCTTTCGGGCGCTTGGCAGCCGACGGTCAGCGTCGCCGCGTCGCCCTCGATGGCGAGCGATCCCTCGTCGATGAAGGAGGCGATCGAGGACCGCGCGAGCGCCTCGTCGAGCCCGCGCGCCTGCAAGGCCGCCTCGGCCGCGGCGAAGCCCTCGGCCGACGCGCCGAAATAGCAGCCGTTCTCGCGGAAGACCTCGACCCAGGTCTCTCTCGCGTCGGCGTAGGCCTGCGCCTCCGGCGGCAGCGGGCGCGCGAGCGGCGCGCAGGCCTGGGTGAAGTCGTCGACGCTCTCGGCGCACGCGTAGTATTCGGACGCCTGGTAGACATAGACCATCGGGCCGCCGCCGGTGTCGTAGGGCGCGCCGATGACGGTGAAGGGACCGTCCGGCAGCGGCCCCCTCTCCGGCTTCTGCGCGGCCGCCGGCCCGCCGCTCAAGAGGGCGATGCTCGCCGCGAGCGCTGTCAGTTTCCGCATGGGTCTCCCTTTCCGTTCGCGCCTTCTGTGATCGAAGCGCCGTCTTCGCCCCGCGTCCGCCCGCATGGCCTCACAGGCCGCGGACGTCGCTCACGTCCCGCGATCAGCACGACCGCCGCGCCGCGCCGCGTCAAGGCGCCGGCGTCGAGAAGGCTGCTCGCCCCGGCGCCCGTCAGCCGCGCCATGCCGGTCTCCAGAGCAGCAAGATCGCCGCCGCCGCGCCGAGAAGCAGGACGCAGAGCAGCCCGCGCGCGAGCGCCTCGTCGAAGCGCCAGCTCCCGGGCGCGCCGTAGCGGCTGATCCAGTTGCCGAGCCCATGGGCGAGCGCCAGCGACCAGATCGGCGCGCCGCGCCAGCGCGCCGCCCCGTAGAGCGCGCCGATGGCCGTCGTCGTCGCCACCGTCCAAGGCCCGTGCGGCCAGTGGAAGAGCCCGAAGGCGAGCGCGCCGACGCCGATGGCGAGGAGCGCGCTCCCGCCCGCCGCGCGCATCCAGAGACCGCGGAACCACAGCTCCTCGGCCGCCGCGACCAGCACGATCTCATGCGCGAGCAGCCCGACCAGGATCAGCCGCTCCTGCGCCATCGCCGGCGACGCGTCGTAGGGCGAGAGAAGCGCCCACCGCGGATCGAGCTCGAGAACCGCCGCCTGCGCCGCGAGCGCCGCGGCGAGCGCCGCCGCCGCGACGATCCAGCGCCGCCGCCGCCCGAGCCCGGCCTCCGGCGCGTCGTCGCGCGCGAGATAGGCGTAGAGCGCGAGACCGGCGACGAACATGACCACCTGGACGACGCGCAAACCGGCGTAGGCGTCCGGGTCCGGCCCGCGGCTCAGGCGGTCGAGCAGCAGCCAGACCGCGATCGCGATCGGAAGGAAGGCCGCGGCGACGCCGATCGGCGCCGAGAAGAACGCGGACGCGCCCGCTATGCGCCGCGCCGCCGTCACTCACTCCTCCCGCCGCGCGAGCCGCGCGCCGCCGGCGACCGCGAAGGCCGAGAGCAGATAGCCGGCCGCCTCCTGAACGGTTCGCCAGATCCAGGCGAGCCGGCCGAGCGTCGCCGCGCCGTCCGCGACCTCCTCGCCGCGCGGCGCCGAGGGCGTCCACGCCTCCTCCTGGCCGAAGGCGACGATCGGCAGGAAGACGTCGATCGAGTAGAGCGTCGCGCTGAAGGCCTCGTAGTCGAGCCCTGGCGGCGCGGCGCCCCAGCATTCAGCCGGACGCGGCGCGTCCGAGCAGGCGCGCCATTCGGGCGAGCGCAGCATGATCGCGTCCGTCGGCGCCACCGCGCCCGCGCGCCAGGCGGCGGCGAAGACGAAATGGCCGGCGACGATGAAGAGCAGGCCCCAGAGCAGCGCCCGCGAGGTCCAGTAGCCGTAGCCGACCGCGACGCCGAAGAGCCAATGCGCCGGCCGGAGATAGAAGGGCACCTTGCCCGCCCGCGCGAGCTGCCGCTGCTTGAGGACGCCGATCCGGCGCGCCTCCTCGGGATGGCCGGTCGCGCGCAGCACGCTCATCAGCTGCTCGAAGGGCTGCGGACGGAAGTTCGCGCGGAGCTCCTCGGGCTTCTGCAGCCGGAGCCAGCGCCCGCGCACCTTGGCGTCGACCGGCGCGACGCCGTCGAAGCGGTCGTAGACGAGCCCGTCGAGCCTGAGATTGCCGGGCTTCGGCCAGCTCGCCTCGTCGTCCTCGAGCGCGCCGAGCTTCGCGCCTCTCAGATCGACCATGCCGTCGAACGTGGTCGGCAGATCGCGCGTCGAGCCCGGATCGTCGCTCGTTTGCGCGCGGAGCCGGAGCGTGTCGCCGATTTTCACCATCCGGAGCGAGAGCGCCCTTCCCTCGCGCTCGATGAACTTGCCGCCCCAGCATTGCAGCTCGCGCCCGATCTCGGCGCCGAAGAACGAGACGCTGCCGCGCGCCTCGAAACCGTCGCGCAGATAAACGTTGCTGTGGATCTTGGCCTCGGCGGCGTAGATGGCGTAGCCGCCCGGATTCTCGAACCGCCCGCTCATGCAGGCGAGCATGCCCGCGATCTCCGCGCCCGCGAGCCGCACCTCGCCCTTGGCGTGGAAACCGTTGCGCATGTTGAAGGCGCCGTCGATGCGCGCGCCGGCGGCGTAGATCGCCCGCTTGTCGCTCGGGACGATCCGCGAGCTGTTGAGCGTGATCTCGCGCGTGCGCGCGGCGGCGAGATTGATCGCGCCGTCGAAATGGCACCCGACGAAGACGAGCGGAAACGCGACGACGACGCCCTGAAGGTCGAGCACGCCCTCGATCCAGCCGCCGCGGATGTTGAGGCCCTTTTCCGTCGGCCGGCAGGCGTCGCAGCCGCCGCGGGCGAGATAGCGGACGAACTCGGCGCGGAGCCGGATGGCGTCGCTCGGCGCGCTCGGCTTGTTGCCGCCGAGACGGACCCATTTGCCGAGCCGGACGCCCTGGATCGCCAGCTCCTCGGCCGCGGTGAGGCGCCCGAAATCGGCGAGCCGCTCGGCCCGGCCGACGATCGGCGCGCTCGCGGCCGCGGCCGGCGCCCCCTCGGTCGGCCGAAGCTCGCCGATCTCTTCGTCGTCGTCTTGCATGCCAGCCCCTTCTCGTTTCCGGCTCGCGCGCAAGAACGGCGAAAGCATGGCGGCGCCGCGGCGCTAATCGAGTTTCGCCAGGAAGCTCTCGGCGAGGGCGAGAAACGCCTCCGGATCCTCGGCGTGCGGCCAATGCCCGGCGCCCGGAATCGCGGCCGCCTCGAGCGCCGGGAACTGGCGGCGCAATGCGGCGAGGCCCGCCTCCGAGACGTACTTCGACGCGCCGCCGCGGATCGAGAGCGTCGGGCCGGCGTAGGAGATCCGCTGAAGCGCCGCCGGCCAGTCGAGCGCGTCCGCGACCGACTTCTCGATCGCGCGGACGTTCGGCCGCCAACGGGCGCGGCGCGGCGGGGCGCCCGCGGCGTCGCCGTCGAAGGCGAGGTTCTGCAAAAGGAAGGCGCGCATCGCCGGGTCGGGCGCCGCCGCCTTCAGCGCGTCGTCGGCCTCGCTGCGGCGCGTGATCGCCGAGAGATCGACCCCGAGCATCGCCCGGGCGATCTCGGCGTGCTCGGGATGCTCGTAGACGACCGGCGCGATGTCGACGACGACGAGCGCGCGGACCTTCTCCGGCGCCGTCAGCGCCGCCGCCATGGCCGCCTTGCCGCCCATCGAATGGCCGAGCAGGATCGCCGGCCTTCCGAAGCGCGCGTCGATCGCGGCGAGAAGGTCCGCGCCCATGGCTCGGTAGTCCATCGCGTCGGCCCAAGGGCTGTCGCCGTGGTTGCGCATGTCGACGGCGAGCGTCGGCCGCGACGTGCCGAAGCGCCGCGCCGCCGTGCGCCAGTTCGACGCGGAGCCGAAGAGCCCGTGCGCGACGATGAGCGGCGCCCGCCTGCTCGGCGCGTCGGGCTCGTAGAGATCGCCGCTGAGCGCCACGCTCGATGCTTCAGCCATATCGGCCTCCTTGCTCGCCGAATTCTGACTATGCCAGGCGCGCGCGCCCAGCTAGGGATTTCCGAAATCCGATCGGGCAAGGGGACGGCGCAATGGCGGGGCGCGAGCCTTACGATTTCGAGACGCGGCGGATCGACTGGCCGCTGCTCAATCTCAACAAGCGATTCCTGAGTTCCGACTTCCTCGCGAACTACTCGCGCGGCTATGTCTGGGCCGCCAACCAGCTCGGCCATTTCACGCTCGGCCTGGTCGGCGCGCTCGGCTATTTCTGGTTCGCCGATTCGCTCTATCGCGCCTTCTCGGGCGCCGGCGTCTTCCGCGGCGGGCTCGGCGCGATCGATCGGCTCGGCGAGATGGACGCCGCGAGCATGGCGGCGGCCGTCTTCGCTCTCCTCGTCCTTCTCGCCGTCTTCTTCGTGCTCGGGGTCCTGGCGGTCAAGATCGCCCGCAAGCCGATGCGCCTGCACGTCATGGCCCGCGAGCGCAAGGCGCGGGCGAAGGCGGCGCGCAAGGCCGGCTACGAGGTCGAGGATCAGGCGTTCGAGCTCTTTTCGGTGTCGCGGAGGCGGCTCTGGCGCGAGAAGCTCGAGCGCAGCGGTCTCGTTGTCGGGCTGATCGTCTTCCTCGTCGTCGCCGGCGCCATCATCGGGCTCTCCTTCGCCCAGAACATCCGCGGCGCCTTCGAATGGCGCGCCTACGCCGGCAGCGTCCTCGTCACGACGCTGCTCTTCGCCGCCTTGGCGGCGCTCTTGTCGCAATCGGCGCATTACACGCTGATGAGCTGGACCGTGCTCGCGGCGGCGGCGTTGATGTGGGAGCCGCGCGCCGCCGACGCCGCCGGACTGCCGAGCATCGTGCAGCTGCGGCCGCCCGAGGAGCTCGCGGTTCTCTCCGACGCGCCGCTCATCGCCGCCTTGGCGATCCTCTTCGTGACGCTGCTCGCCTTCACGCGGCTTCGCGACAGCTACGGCCGCGCGCCTTGGCGGCTGATCCTGATCCTCAGCGTCCTCTTCGTCGTCGGCGCGCTGACGCCGGATCCCGAGATCCGCCGCGCGGTCGCGGCCGGCTTCGCCTCGCTCGGCGTGTGGTGGGTGAAGGAGTTCGGCGCCGATCTGCCGACGGTGGAGAACGAGCTCCAGGACGCCCATGACGCGCGGGTCGCCAACGGACAGGGCGATTGGAACGACGTCGCCCATGTCGACGATTTCGCCGAGGTCCGCGGCGAATGCTTCGACGACACGCTCTGCGACGCCAGAACCGACGGCGTCTTTTATTTCGCCGGCGCGGCGATGGCGATCGGGCTCTTGATCTCGCCGAGCGTGATCGACATTCAGACGAGCCGCGCGATTCCCGCCTTCGGCGCGGCGCTGCTCTTCCTGGCGCTCTACTGGTGGGTCGGCTGGCACTGGATCCGCCGGGCGGTGGCGCTCGATCGGGTTCTCGTCCTCGCGGCGCAGCGCTTCGCGATGCTGGAGAGCGCGGTGGCGACCAAGATCGCGATCGGCGAGAAGGAGACGAACCCGGCCGACGCATCCGAGACGCCGCGAGGCGCGATGCAGCGCATCCGCGCCTTCGCCCATGGCGGTCTTTTCGTCGGCAAGGGCGACGCCCGCCGGCCCGTGCAGCATCTCGTGATCTGCGGCGCGTTCGGCGTCGGGCGCAGCGCGCTCGGCCATGCGATCGCCTGCGAGGCGGCGCTCGTCAACGCCCCGCCCTGGACGGCGGCGCCCGAGCGGCGCACCGGCAAGCCGCTGCGCTGGGCGCGCTACATGACGATGCGCGGCGTCTTCGAGCGCTTCGTCTTCCAGACCCGCGAGCGCTCGGCGGACGAGGCGGAGCTCACGGCGCGGCGCGGGGCGCCCGACCTCTTCGTGATCGACCAGGCGGACCCTTACGCGCTCGAGACGGCCGAGGCGTTCCGCGCCTGGGCGCAGCATCATCCCGAGGAGCGCGAGGAGGAGACGTCCGAAGAGCTCGGCCGAGCGGCGCTGCAGCCGCTCTCCTGGATCGCCGCCGGCCCGGGCTCGGCGCGCGAGCGGCTGATCCGGGCGATGCTGCGGCTGCTCAAGACCGACGTCGTGCGCCAGAAGGACGGCGCGCCGGCCCCGGATCAGACGGCGTGGATCATCTTCGCCGAGACGGATCCGCCGGTCCCGGGCCGGCCTTGGGACCCGCCGATCCCGCCGCGCGCCCTCGACTTCGCGGCGGATCTGCGCGCCGCGGTGTCGGCCCGGTCGGGCGGCCAGGTCGCCGCCGAGGAGATCCCGGTCGCCTTCGCGATCGTCGGCCGCCCGCGCCGCTCCTTCGCGCGCGAGGGCGCGCCCGGTCCCGTCGACGGCGGCGTCGATCGCGAGCTGATCGCCGAGGCGGGCGGGACCTAGAGCGCGTTGACATTAAAGCGCATTCGAACCCTTCGGAGCCGAAACGCTGGAGCTGAGCGGCGGCCGACCCGCGGGGTGGTCGCAAG